>NZ_KV802333.1:0-18525 GCF_001810665.1 Brevibacterium sp. HMSC063G07 | reverse complement strand
TTTCAGGACATCGTTCACCCCTGCCGCTGGGAATCGGCCTGCGGATGTCTCACGACAGCGTTCCAGTGATGTGTCGGGTCATCGTTCACCTGCATAACGTCATGGCGGGCACGCTGGGGTATGACTTACTCACGCAACCGCGCTGTGGTTCTGGCCATCGTTAACGGTGGAATGAGCGTTAAAGACGCAGCCGCACACTTTGATCTCAGCACCCGATGGGTCAAAACCCTCTGACAGCGCTTCCGCACCGGCGGACTCGAATGAACCATCCTGGGTTTCGTTCCGTTCTACTGATTGAAGGAGAATTGGATCATGCCAACTGTCTATACCCAGGAGTTCAAGCAGCGGGCGTTGCGTTTGATGGAGGATCATCTTCACCACACGCAGTGCTCGCAGTGGTCGGCCGCCCAGGAGGTGGGAACGAAACTTGGGATCTCACCGCATACGATGCGCGGGTGGCTGAAGCAGGCCAGACGTGATGCCGGCACTGAGCCGGGCGCGACAACGGATGAGCTTGAAGAGCTGCGCCGGTTGCGGCGTGAGAACCGTGAGCTGCGACGGGCGAACGAGATCCTCAAAACTGCCTCCGCGTTTTTTGCAGCCGAGCTCGACCGCCCCTCGCCGAAATGATCGCCTACATCGATATGTACCGTGATCAGTTCGGAGTCGAGCTCATCTGCCGCACACTTGCAGCACGCGAGGGTGGATTCATCACGTCGCGTGGCTATCGGGCCGCGAAGACCAGACCGGCCAGCGAACGCCAGATCCGGGATCGGGAATTGACCGTGGTGATCAAGGACCTGCATGCCCGCAACTACGGGGTCTACGGCGTTCGCAAAATGTGGCACGCGATGCGCCGAAGCGGCTGGAAGATCGGCCGTGACCAGGTCGCACGGCTGATGCGTCAGGCCGGAATCAGCGGCGTGGTTCGTGGCCGGAAACCGCGCACCACGGTACCCGGGCGCACACCGGATGAGCGCCCGGATCTGGTGATACGAGACTTCAAAGCACCGGCCCCGAACCGGCTGTGGGTCGCTGACATCACGTATGTGCGCACATCGTATGGCTTCGTGTACACCGCGTTCGTCATCGATGCGTACTCCCGCCGCATCGCCGGCTGGGCGACCAGATCATCGATGACGACGCACGCGCTGTCCTTAGAAGCGCTAGAGCACGCGCTGAACACCGCGACCACAGGCATTGCTGAACTGGTCCATCACTCCGATCGTGGATCGCAATACGTTGCCATTGCCTACACTGAACGCCTCATCACCGCAGGAATCACCCCATCAGTCGGAACAGTCGGCGATAGCTACGACAATGCCCTCGCCGAAACCGTCAACGGCCTGTACAAGGCCGAGCTGATCTACTCCCAGCCGGCCTGGAGCAGCCTGACCGATGTCGAGTTCGCAACCATGAACTGGGTCCACTGGTGGAACACCACCCGGCTGCACGAAGCACTGGGCTACAAGACACCAGCAGAAGTCGAAGCCCAATACGCCGAAAGCCTCAGCAACGATGAACTGTCTTTACCAACCATCTAGGAACGAAACCCAGGATGGTTCAGCTGCGCAACACCCACTGGCGAGTCCGATACGACCGCGTCGACGGCCACGGAAAAATCACCCTCCGCTACGCCGGCCGACTCAGACTCCTCGGCATAGGCCATGCCCACAACCGCCAACGAATCATCCTGTTCATCGACGGACCCGACGCCATCGCAATAAACAAAACAACCGGCGAAATCATCGCCGAGTACACCATCGACCCCAGCAAAAACTACCAACCCAAAAAGAAAAACCCACACACAAAAAAGGGGAACGATGACCCGACACACCACCAGCCTCACACACAAAAAGTCCCGGGACATCGAGTGAACGATGTCCCGGGACTTCACACAACGCGGAGGATAGGGGATTTGAACCCCTGAGGGCTATTAACCCAACACGCGTTCCAGGCGTGCGCACTAGGCCGCTATGCGAATCCTCCGCAAGACAGCATACAGAAGAATGTGCCGAAGGACGAATTGGCCGTAAACCGCAGATGAATACGGCTTGCGCTCCTAACGCTGTCGCGCTCCAAGAACGGCGACCCATCATCGACTCCGCCCCAACAACCGCATGAGGCCCCAGCCGCTCCCGCACACAGACTGCGCCCAGATCCGCTCAAACCCCGCGCCAGCTCAGCCGCAGGGCCCGGCGTTCGCTTTGTCGACCGGTCATGGCCTATACTCAATTCGGCCCTTCGCGTGGCAGCATCTTGTGAACTCCCCCAGGACCGGAAGGTAGCAAGGGTAAGCAAGCTCTACTGGGTGCGCGGAGGGCCCTTAACGTTTCCCGCTGCGGTCCATCACTTTTCTATAACTTCACCGCACCGCCCCGATCAGCACTTATAGCGAACGCGCGGCGCTTGTAACCCTTTTGCAATCAAGTTGCAATACCCCAACCAAAGCCGAACGGTACAATCGCGGGAGCCCAAAACCGTGCCTCTGGCAGCAGAGAAACACGGCCCGAACACTGCTTGAACAGCGCTCTAGAACCAGCCTTTCCGAAGGGATACCGCGTGAGATTTCGCATTCTGCCCGCGGCCGCAGCGGCAACGTCAGCTCTTCTGCTCATCAGCGGATGCGCGGTTGCTGACGGATCGAGCCCGATCGCCAAAAAAGACGTTCCCGAGCCCACCGTGGAAGTCACCGCAGACGCCCCTGGGAAAAAGCTCGCCCTCAAAGTCACGGACGGTTCATTCGAAGACGTTCGCCTTGTCGACAACGATGCCGAAGGCGCCCTCGTTGACCTCGGCGAACTCAAAGGCGACTCCGCCGAGTCAACCGACAAAGCCACCGACGATTCGACGGAAGAATCTGAATCCCCTGCGGAAAGCCCCACGCCGTCGGCTGAGTCAGCCGACGCATCAGGCGAGCCCTCGGAATCTGCCGGTGCAGAAGACGACTCCGACGCTCAGAAGACCGAGTGGGAATCGTCGTACCTGCTGGCAGGCAATTCTACTTACACGTGGACGGCCTCGGCCATTGACGCCAACGGCGAAGAGCACACGCTGACCGGCACTGTCGACACCGACAAACTCAAGCGCGCAGATATCAACGCCCGCACCGTCATCAGCGACAACCAGAAGGTCGGCGTCGGCGCGCCCATCATTGTGAACTTCGGAAGCATCGTGCCAGAGAAGTTCCGCGCAACTGTGGAAAGCCGTCTGGGTCTGACGTTCAAGGACTCTGACGGCAAAGACCGCGACGTGGAGGGCTCCTGGGCGTGGCTTCCTGATGTCGACGGGCTTTCGCGCATCCACTACCGCCCGCGTGAGTACTGGCCGGAACACACTGACGTCGACCTGCGGATGAACTTGAAGGACGTTCCCATGGGCGACAATCAGAAAGGCGCCAAGGACGTCGAACTGAAGTTCACCGTCGACCGCAATCAGGTGGTTGAGGGCAACACCAAGACTCACCGCATGGTGGTCAAGCGCGGCGGCAAGACCAAGTGGGATTTCCCCGCGTCCTTCGGCCGGTCGGGCGCACGCACTGAAACCCACAACGGCACGCACATTGTGATGTCCAAGCACGACTACTACGTCATGCGCAGCCAGCAGTGGGACTACGAAACTCCCACCAGGCACGCGGTGCGCATCCACAACAACGGCGAATTCATCCACGGTGCGCCCTGGTCGGTCGGTTCGCAGGGATCGGCAAATGTATCGCACGGCTGCGTCAACCTCGCACCGGGCAGCGCTCAGAAGTACTTCAACTCCGCACTCTACGGCGACCCGGTTGAAATCAAGGGTTCGAGCGTTTCGCTGAGCCCCTCCTCGGGCGATGTTGCAGACTGGACCTACAAATGGGACGACTGGACGGCACTCGCTGCCATTCCCGCTGACCAGCGGGAAGCCGCGGAAGAAGCCATGAAGGAAGACGCCTCAGCGGACTCACAGTCGGCTGATGCGACCGACTCCCCCGATGAGGAAGCCTCTGCTCCCAGCGAATCAGCTGGCGAAGAGAGCACCGACTGACCTTTTCTGTTCCACCACGCACGAGGCGGGGCCCACCATTTCAGGTGAGCCCCGCCTCGTGCGTGTGGTTCAGGACTGATCCATGAGCCGCGACCTGATGAGGAACCGCAGACCAGTGGGGCTTTCAATGCTGAAGCCACCGCCCCTGCCGGGCACTGCATCGACCAGCAAATAGGTGTGCTTCCAGTACTCGAACTGCTCCTTGGACATCCAGAAGCCGATCTCCGCAGATTCTGCGGGCACATCGGGAAGGGTGAACGTTCCCAACAGCACGTCCGAGTCACCGGTGAGGAACTCACCTTCCGGATAGCACATGGGTGCGGATCCGTCACAGCACCCACCGGACTGGTGGAACATCAGCTGTCCGTGCTGCTGAGTCAGCTGCTGCAGAAGCTGCACTGCGGCTGGGCTCAGCCCCACGCGCGAGCGCTGCTCACCTTCGATCTCCGGCCGTGCTTCCACTTGCGCGGTCACTGCGGTGCCGTCCTGGACGCCGGTGATGTCGTCAGCCATTGTCAGAAGAATCCCATGGGGTTTTCGTCGTAGCTGACCAGCAGGTTCTTGGTCTGCTGGTAATGGTCGAGCATCATGAGGTGGTTCTCACGGCCGATGCCGGACGACTTGTAGCCGCCGAACGCAGCGTGTGCCGGATAGTTGTGGTAGTTGTTCACCCACACGCGGCCAGCCTGAATGTCACGGCCCGCGCGGTAGGCGATGCCGCCGTTGCGCGACCACACGCCAGCCCCCAGGCCGTAGAGCGTGTTGTTGGCTTCCTTGATGACCGAGTCGTAGTCGGTGAACGAAGTCAGAGCGAGGACGGGGCCGAAGATCTCCTCCTGGAAGATCCGCATGCTGTTGTCGCCCTTGAATACGGTCGGCTGGACGTAGAAGCCGTCGGCAAGGTCACCGTCGAGGTGGTTCTGCTCACCGCCGATGAGCACTTCGGCGCCTTCGTCCTTGCCGATCTGCAGGTACGACTTGATCTTCTCAAGCTGATCGTTCGAAGCCTGGGCGCCGATCTGCGTGTCTGTGTCCAGCGGGTTGCCCTGCTTGGTGTTGCGGACGCGCTCAAGACCGAGTTCGACGAAGTCATCGAAGATGCTCTCCTGCACGAATGCTCGCGACGGGCAGGTGCAGACTTCGCCCTGGTTGAGGCTGAACATCGCGAAGCCCTCAGCGGCCTTCTGCCGGAAAGCGTCGTCAGTGTCCATGATGTCTTCGAAGAACACGTTGGGGCTCTTGCCGCCCAGTTCCAGGGTGATGGGAATGAGGTTCTGCGATGCGTACTGCATGATGAGCCGACCGGTGGTCGTTTCACCGGTGAACGCGATCTTTGCAATGCGCGGGTTCGACGCCAGCGGCTTGCCCGCTTCTACGCCGAAGCCGTTGACGATGTTGACCACGCCGTCCGGCAGCAGATCGCCGATCAGCTCGATGAGAACCATGATCGAGGCCGGTGTCTGTTCGGCTGGTTTGAGGACCACCGCGTTGCCGGCTGCGAGCGCAGGTGCGAGCTTCCATACGGCCATGAGCAGCGGGAAGTTCCACGGAATGATCTGTCCGACCACACCGAGTGGTTCGTGGAAGTGGTAGGCGACGGTGTTGTCGTCAATCTGCGACAGGCGACCTTCCTGAGCGCGGATTGCGCTGGCAAAGTAGCGGAAATGATCGATGGCCAGGGGGATGTCCGCGGTCAGCGGTTCGCGGATCGCCTTGCCGTTGTCCCATGTTTCGGCAACGGCGAGCATTTCGAGGTTTTCTTCCATCCGGTCGGCAATCCGCTGGAGGATGAGAGCGCGTTCAGCGGGGCTTGTTTTGCCCCATGCGGGTGCGGCCTTATGCGCGGCGTCGAGTGCCGCCTCGATGTCATCAGCGTCTGACTGCGCGACTTCGCAGAAGACTTTTCCGGTGACTGGGCTGGGGTTTTCGAAGTAGCGTCCGGCTTTCGGCGGCGTCCACTGCCCGCCAATCCAGTTGTCGTAGCGGGACTTGAAGGTCACCTTGCTGTCAGGTGTGTTGGGGGCTGCGTAAACCGTCACGATTCTCTCCTTTGAGACTTCAGGTGCAGTGCTGCAGGACGTCGGTGTCCTGCACCTAAACTACGCACCCGCCGGTGAACAGGCAAGCTGTTTCTGCACCCGGTTCTAACGCACGAGGTGGGGCTCACCAATGCAGGTGAGCCCCACCTCGTGCGTGTGGTTCAGCCGTTGAGCTGCTGGTAGATGTCTTTCGGCACCCGGCCAAGGGTGTAGAACTCTTGATTGGGGCGCATGCCCGAAACCGTGGCCATGCGGTTGGACAAGCCGAAGAACCCGGTGATTGCGGCGATGTCCCACACGTCTTCGGCATCGAAACCGTGTTCGGCCAGGCGCGTGAAGTCGTCGTCGCTGATGTCTGCGGGGTTCGTGCAGACCTTCATGGCGAAGTCGAGCATTGCCGTTTCGCGGGGTTCGAGGTCAGCGTGCTTGTAGTTGACGGCTACTTTGTCTGCAATGTCCGGGCTTTTCTTGAACAGACGCAGGAGTGCCCCGTGGGCAACCACGCAGTACAGGCACCCGTTGGCTGAGGATGTGGCCGTGACGATCATTTCGCGGTCGGCTTTGCTGAGGCTGCCGGTGTCTTTGTCCATGAGCGCGTCGTAGTAGGCGAAGAACGCTCGGAACTCAGCAGGTCGGCGGGCCAGCTTGATGAAGACATTGGGAATGAAGCCGGATTTTTCAGCTTCGTCTTCGATTCGCTGTCGGATGTCGTCGGGAAGGTCTGTCAGAACTGCATCTGGAAATCGCTCAGTCATGTGAGACAGGTTACTTCTTTGCGTCTTGGTGCGGAATGACCACTTTCCTGTAGATGATGAGCAGCGACGCAGCAACAGGGACTGAAGCGACCGCCCCGAGCACTCCGCCGAGGGTTGCACCGGCAATCGCGGCAATGATGACGATCGGCCCCGGAACATCGGTAACGGCCTTCATGATGCGCGGATTGAAGACATAGGCCTCAATCTGCATATACACCAGATAGTAGATCGCGGCGATAAGGGCCAGAGTCGGTGAGCTCATCAGGCACGACAGCACGATGACAATCGATGCCGAAATTGTGCCGACCAGTGGGATGAGCGAACCGAGAAAAGCGATGAACGCCAAAAGAGCGGGCAGCGGGGCGCCGATGATCGTAAGGAAAATCGCCGACAGCACGCCGTTCGTGACGGCGAGCGCCCCCTGACCCAGAATGTAGCGGCCGACAGAGCCGGTGATCTCCTCTGTGACGTCTTTGACGTCCTCGCGCTTGCGCGCGGGCATGAGCCGGTAGAAAGCAGATTTGATGCTGGGCAGCCCTGCCGCGAAGTAGAGGGTGAGGATGATGACGATGATGAGATTCGTGGTGAACGTCAGCACTCCCGCACCGATCGTCAGAACACCGCCGCCGACATTGGCCAGGTTGGCTGGGTCTGAGAACCAGACGCCGGCACTTTCAAGCCCCTCGTTGAGGTCGATGCCGAAAGGCAGGTTCTCTTCTAGCTTTCCAAACCAGGGCCTGCGAATGATGTCGTCGATGATGTGCGGAACATTGCCGATGAACTGCTGTACCTGCCGCACCACGGGCGGCACGACGATGAGCACAACACCGGCAACGGCTATGACCACGGCCAGCGATGTGATGGTGACAGCCCACCCGCGTTTGATCCCCCGTTTGGTCATAAAGCGGATGACCGGTTCAAGCCCCAGAGCTAGGAACAGTGCGCAGGCAATGCAGACTATGACTCCGGCGAGGTCGTCCACCAGGTGAAAGAGACCGTATGCCAGGCCCGCGCCGAGCATGCCGAGGAACCCTATGACAAAAGGATTCGCGTTCCGATCGTTGATCTTGATTGCGCTCACCCGTTCAGTCTAGAGCCCGGGCGGGCTGAGCTCAGGCCTTCTCGACCGCCAGGCCGAGGGCAATGAGCAGGCTTGCGCCCATGAATGCGCCGGTCATCGCCGCCGGTCAGCATGTTCTTGGCATGAACACCCGCGATCCTGGGATCGCAAGCATCGAAATCGTTGGCACCACGGCTAAGCTTGATCTTCAAACAGCCCCGCAACGATGGGTATAGAAGCTGTGAACGACTAGGTTCCTGAGCATTTCCGCAAAGTGCTGAAAGACTGACGGTTCGTCAGCATGAAGGTTTGGACGCGCCTACCTGGTCACTCGCAGATAGCCACAGTAAACCCACCCTCCATATACACAGCGAAGGCGGCTAGAGTGGATACAACGCGACATCCTGAAGGAGACGGATATGACGAACACAGCACAGGCAACAGCCCGTGGAATCCGTCGCGGAATCTATCTGAGCGCAACAGCAGACACCACACGCCTGAGGCAACTTCGCAAGCAGATCGCGCAGACGAACCACATCGCCACAGCATGGGCGCAGACGGGCCAGACAATGCGCTGGAGCATGGACCAGATCCGCAAAGCCCCCTCTACGAAGTAGCCCACTACCGCTCAGGCCCGTTTCCGCCAGCACAAGAACTAGCGGACTACGGGCAGGTAGATCCAACCTACCCTGACCGGATTCTGGGTATGTCAGAAATGGCTATGCGGGCGAGCATCAGCCACGAAACACGGCTGGTACACGCCGAGTCCACCTCGACGCTCATCTCATCGATCGCGGCACCCCTGGTTGCTCTAGCAAGTTTGGGCGTGACTCTGTGGTTAGGCATTTCAGGCAAAACCACTGCAGCATTGGCGACAAGCGTCCCGTTTCTTGGGCTGACTATTTCCCAGGTGGTCGTCACCTTTAGTTCACGACGATCGCAAGACTAACGCTGTCAACCACTTTGTTCCTGCCAAAAGCTGGCTTCCGCTTCTGTGATACCGCCAACGACCAACCGGCCGTCGCACACGGCACCCATCGCTCACGGCACCCGGCTCAGGCCTTTTTCGACTTCGCCAGGCCGACGGCAATCAGCAGGCTCGCACCCATGAACGCGCCGGTCATCGCAGCGACACCCCACCAACCGAAGTCCTGCCAAGCAACTGGCGTGAGGTTGCCTGCAACTGAAGACCCCATGTAGTAGAACAGCATGTACATGCTGGCGGACTGAGCGGGAAGACCGAGGCGGGCGGCACCTCGGGAGGGGACCCACGCAGATGCGATCGAGTGGGTGATGAAGAACCCCGAGGCGAGCACCAGCAGACCGAACACAATGACGACCAGAGGTGAGGCCGCAAGAATGCCCACCCCGACAAGAGCCGTCAGCGGGCCGAACACGATCACCGCCCGCATTGAGTAGCGGTTAGCCAGCCGGGCTGCGCGAGCACCGACAAAACCTGCCACCGGATAGGCCAAGTAGAGCAGTCCGACAACGGCAACCGACAGACCGTAGGGTGCAGCTTCAAGACGGAAGCCCAGAACATTGAAGGTTCCGACAAAGGCTCCCATGCCGAAGAACGCGAGCACGTACAGGCCCACGAGAACCGGATCCGTGAACACTCGGGCGAAGTCCCGCAGAAGCTGCCGCGGCTGTACGGGATGGGGAGCAAAGCCGCGCGACTGCGGCAACAGCAGCCACGCACCCACAGCACAGCCCGAGGCGGCAAGTGCCGACACGAGCAGAGCGAAATGTGCCGCGTCGAGCCCCAGCGGCGTGCCCAGATTCAGCCGTTCGTGCAGGCTGACCACACCAGACGTAATGAGGCGAGCGCTCAGACCGCCCAGGGTTGTGCCGAAGATGTAGACCCCCGTGGCGGCCGTTGCGTAATCGGGGTGGATTTCCTCTTTCAGATACACCGCGGCGGTGGCGGGCAGACCGGCCAGCAGAACACCCATGACAAAGCGCAGAACAAGGAAGGTCGGCCAGTCGGTGACAAACGCGCTCATCAGGCCCAGCGCGCTGGCGGACAGCAGCGAGAAGCGAATCAGCGCAACCCTGCCGATCCTTTCGGAAACGGGTGCTGCCGCAA
The DNA here is from genome assembly GCF_001810665.1 of Brevibacterium sp. HMSC063G07. Taxonomy (NCBI): domain Bacteria; kingdom Bacillati; phylum Actinomycetota; class Actinomycetes; order Micrococcales; family Brevibacteriaceae; genus Brevibacterium; species Brevibacterium sp. HMSC063G07. The sequence goes on along the minus strand of NZ_KV802333.1, from coordinate 8,559 downwards.
TGAGCCCTACAGCCAGCCCCGCTGTTGCCACGGAGACCGAAAGGGCCGACTGCGACGGGGAGATCCGCAGGTCCCGGGTGAAGTAGGGCAAAATAGCTTGCGTGTTGTAAAGCAGCACGAAGGTTGCAAGGCCCGCGACAAGCAGACCGATTTCGATCTTCTTCGTCTGGCGGTGCCCGCGCGGATATCCGTCTAAGCTGCTCACGAAGTTCACGATACTCAGCGCTTGGCTGACATCGGCGGCAGGTAGAGTTCGATGCCCGAGCCTGTTGGAGGAGAAGCACGTGCCCACCACCCCAGAACACACCGACAGCGGGGCTTCCGCTGATTCGCTGCTTGCCTGGATCACCCGCCCGGCATCGCTGACGCTGCCGGATTTCCACCTGTCCGCCGAGGAGCTCCGCAGCACACTCGCGGCTGTTCTCGCCCAGTTCCAGCAGGATCTCGAAGCGATTGTGGCTGACGAATCTCCGGCCGACTTCTACAACACGGTCGTCGCCTTGGAAAAGGCCACAGAACCGCTGCGCCGCCTGTCTGCTGTCGCCGGGGTTCTCCAAAGCTCGGCGCACACGGAGGACAACAGCGACGCTTTGGCGCAAATCGATGCGGAGCTGTCGTCGGCTTTTCTCAGCATTCGGCTCAATTCCGTCCTGTTCGACAGGCTTGAGGCTATTGGCGACAGTGCCCTTCTGCCGGAGGATCGTCGTCATCTGCAGCTCCTCCTGTCTGATTTCATTCGCGCGGGTGCCCGCTTGGACGATGACGGCAAGCAGCGTGTCGAAGCCGTGTCAGCGGAACTGACCCGTTTGGAGAATCGCTTTGCCAATACCGTCCTGGCGGAGACCAACGCTTCGGCTTTTGTGATTGAACGCGGCGGCCCGTACTCACCTGATGGGCTGACTGAGGCTCAGCTGGCCGCCGCCGCTTCTCAGGCCCGGGAGCGCGGTGTTGACGGCTGGGTTCTGCCGTTGGAGTCGACAACCGTGCAGCCGCCGGCTGAAGCGCTTACCCACCCGGAGACCCGTTCGGCGCTGTTTGCCGCATCTGCTGATCGCTGCAGTCGCGGCGGTGAGGGTGATACTCGCGGCCTTGTTGCCGACATCACGGCACTGCGTGCCGCTTTGGCCGGTGTGCTGGGCTACAGTTCGTTCAGCGAGTACGCGATTGAGCAGCAGCAGGCGGGCAGCCCGGAACAGGCGTCGAGTCTGCTCATTTCGCTTCTGGAGCCTGCTGATCAGCAGCTGCGGCGTGAACTGGAAACCATTGAACAGACTGCGCAGCCGCAGAGGCTTGCGGCTGAGGACATTCCTTTCTGGCTGCGTCGCGTGGGCTCTCAGCTGTACGGCATCGACCACAGCGAAATCAGCAAGTACTTTGAGTTCAGCCGGGTTCTGCACGACGGTGTTTTCTATGCCGCGAGCGTGTTGTACGGGCTGAGCTTTGAGAATGTCACCGACCGGTTCGCCGGTCGGCTGTGGGACGAAGCCGTCACGGTGTGGGAGATCTCCGAGGGCGGCAAGATCCTGGGGCTGGTCTGCATTGACCCCTACACGCGTCCCAGCAAGCGCGGCGGGGCATGGATGGCGGAGCTTGTGACAGGTGCGCGTCTGACGGGAGAACAGCCCATCATCACCATGACCATGAACGTGCCCCGCCCCGCTCCGGACGAACCTGCCCTGCTGAGCTTGGATGACGTCAACACCCTGTTTCACGAGTTCGGCCACGTGTGGCACGGACTGTTTGCCGATTCCACCTATCCCAGCCGGGCTGGCACCTCGGTCCCTCGGGACTATGTTGAGTTCCCGTCGCAGCTGAACGAAATGTGGATGCTCCACCCGGATGTTCTGCCGAACTACGCCCGTCACATCACAACGGGCGAGCCGATGCCGGAAGGCCTGGTCGAACAGATCAAGCAGGCGCAGAAGTTCGGGCAGGGCTTCGGCACGGTCGAATACCTGGCGGCGGCTCTGCTTGACCTGTCGTGGCACGGCCTGGAACCGGGCGAACAGGTTGAAGCTGTTCTCGAATTCGAGTCGGAGGTGCTCTCGGCCGCTGGGTTTTCGCCCTCTGTGCAGCCGCGCTACCGTTCGCCGTACTTCATGCACGCGTTCAGCTTCGGCTATGCGGCCGGCTACTACTCCTACCTGTGGTCGGAGCAGCTGGCCGCCTACGCTTCTGAATGGTTTGACCGGCAGGGCGGTCTGACGGCCGCTTCGGGGCAGGCTTTCCGCCGCGCGGTGCTGGCTCCGGGCTTCTCTGTCGACCCGGAGCAGGCCATCACCCAGTTCTTCGGGGAACAGCCCACCGTCGATCCTCTGCTGCGCCGCCGCGGCCTGCCAACACGGGCCAAGACCCAGGCCGAGGCGCCAACTGACTCCCCTGCCCACGTTCCTGCGCCCGCGGGCTCCCCTACCGAGGCTCCACCTCCGACCGACGTCCGCCCAGAAGCACCTCGGGAGGTCTGAAGAGTGCACGAACGCAATCAGCGAGTCCAGGCGGACCTCGACAAAGCCGGGATCACCGGTGAGATCACAATCTTCACCGAGCACCTGCCAACGGCCGCCGATGCGGCTGCTCACCTGGGCATTGAGACAGGTGCGATTGCCAACAGCCTCATCTTCCGGCTTGACGGTGAACCGGTGCTCATCATGACGTCCGGTGCGCACCGGGTGGACACGGGCTTTGTCGAAGAGCAGACCGGCGGGAAGATCAGCCGGGCCAACGCGGACGTGGTGAAGGAGGCCACCGGCCAGGTGATCGGCGGGGTTGCCCCAGCTGGGCACACCAAGCCGATTCGCACCTTTATCGACCGCGCACTCGGGGCGTACCCGACGCTGTGGGCTGCCGCGGGCACCGCGGATTCGATGTTCCCGCTGACCTATCCGGAGCTGCTGCGCCTGACCGGCGGAGAGGAAATCGACGTTGAACGCTGAAACCACCCCGGAGTCCCGCGAACCCCGCCTGGCTTCCACACCGTCCGCCCAGACGGCGGGTGCCCGACTGGTTGCCTTTGCGTCCTCCCGGGGGCGCTACTATGCCGTTGTTCTGGCGTTCTTCTGCGTGGCGCTGCTCGTGTCGAACATTTCGGCCACGAAGGTCATCGCGTTCTTCCCCATGGGCGACAGCCCGGACAGCTACTGGATTGTGGCTGACGGCGGAGCTTTTCTGTTCCCGTTCGTGTACATCATGGGCGACGTCATTTCCGAGGTGTATGGATTCGCGGCCGCCCGCAAAGCCGTCATCATGGGCTTCATTACCCAGCTGGGGGCTTCGCTTGTCTTTCTGCTGGTCATCGTCGCCCCGCCGGGGCCCGGCTATGACGGCCAGGAGGCTTTTGAAGCCGTTCTGGGCTTCTATCCGCGGATTGTTGCCGCGTCTCTGGCCGGCTACTGCGTGGGCCAGATGCTCAACGCCTTTGTGCTTGTGCGCATTAAGCGCCGCATGGGCGAGCGCGCCCTGTGGGTGCGCCTGCTGGGTTCGACGGGTGTGGGCGAAGCGGCTGACACCGTCATCTTCTGCACTGTTGCCTTTGCCGGGGTGATTCCCGGTGGTGAGTTCTTCAAGTACGTTCTGTTCGGCTTTGCCTACAAGGTCGCTGTTGAAGTGCTGTTCCTGCCTGTCACGCAGGTGGTCATCCGCTGGTTCAAGAAGCGCGAGGGCACATATTCTGTTGAAACCGATGCCGAGCGCATGGCCGAAGGCGCCCGAGTGTGACCGCTTCATTCCGCCTGGATTCGCCGGGCTCACCGAAATCGCCGAGCCTGTCGCCGTGGGGTCGGGCGCTCGGGGCCGCTGCTGGCTTTGCCGCTGGAGCGGCTGCCGGTTGGCTGTCCAGCTCCGCCTGGATGAACGGGGTGCAGGCCCGCACCCGCCGCAGGTGGTGGCAGCACTTTCACGAGGCGGAGCTCGCTTTCTTCCCCGACGGCTCAATTGGTCCGGTGTCAGGCTGGGGTGGTGAGGTTCGTCCCCTCAGAGTCAATGTTCTGGGTGATTCCGCTGCTGCGGGAGTGGGTGCTTCGAGCGCGGACCGAGGCTATGTGGGCATTGTTCTCAGGCGTTTGGCCGCTGACGCCGGCGTCCCCGTTGTGGTGTGCAATGTCGCCCAGCCCGGTGACTCCTCGTGGCTTCTGATGGAGCAGCAGCTGCCGGAACTCAAGGCGGGGCGCATGTTTGCTCATGCGGATGTCACGATGTGCGTCATCGGCGGCAATGACATCGCCGACCGCACGTTTACAGCTGAGGGCTTCGCCTGGACTGCTGAGCGTCTGTATCCGGCTCTGCCTGGAGGGACTGTCGTATCAACCGTGCCGAGTTTCGGTTTGAGCTTCTATGAGCGCAAGTGCCGGGCAGCCAATGAGCTCATTCGCCGTCTGGCGGCCGAAAACGATCTTGAGCTTGCCGAACTGCACGCCGCAACTGCTTCGCTGTGGTCGCGCAGCACCCTTGGGATTCCGCGTCAGTTCTTCACAATGGAATCTGATGTGTTTCATCCCAACGACCACGGGTACACCGTGTGGGCAGAAGCCGTGTGGCCAGCCGTCAGGCGCGCCTGGCTGCGGGACTATTTGCCGTAGAAGCGGCCCAGGGTTTCTTCTTCGTATTCGTCGAAGGTGCCCTCAGCGATTGCTTCGCGCATTTTCTCCACCAGCCGCACCGTGTAGTGCTCATTGTGGATGGTGCACAGGGTGGAGAACAGCATCTCCTTGGCCTTGAACAGGTGGCGAAGGTATGCGCGCGAATAGTTTTGGCACGTGTAGCACTCGCAGCCGGGCTCAATGGGGTCCCAGTTGCGCTGTGAGGCGGCGTTGTTGACGTTGTACCGGCCGTAGGCGGTGTAGACGGCCCCGTTGCGGGCGACACGCGAAGGCTGAACGCAGTCGAACGTATCTGCTCCGGCACGCACGGCGGTGAACATGTCGTTCGGTTCGGAGATTCCCAGCAGGTGGCGGGGGCGGCCTTCGGGAAGTTCGTCATTGCACCAGCCGACGATCGTGCCGAGGTTCTCCTTTTCCAGCGCCCCGCCGATTCCGTAGCCGTCGAAGTCCATAGCACCCAAGTCGCGGCAGGCTTTGCGCCGCAGATCTTCGTACTGCGCACCCTGAATGACGCCGAAGAGCGCCTGGTAGGGCTTGCCGCCCGGCAGTCCCGCAAAGCCGGGGGTGCTGCGCTGTACGGTGAGCTTCTTGTGCTCTTCAATGCAGCGGATTGCCCACAGGCGTGTCCGCTCTAGGGACTCTTCCTGGTAGGCGCGTGAGTTCATGAGGGTGGTCAGCTCGTCAAAGGCGAACATGATGTCCGCCCCCAGCTGGTGTTGGACCCGCATCGAGATTTCGGGAGTGAAGCGGTGCAGGGAACCGTCCAGGTGAGATTTGAAGTTCACCCCGTCGTCGTCGACAAAGCTCAGCCGCTCTTTGCCTTCGGCTATCGCTCCGTCGTCGAGCCCGGCGTTGTCAGCAGCCGCCTCCATCGAGATGACCTTTTTGAATCCCGAGCCCAGACTCATCACCTGAAAACCGCCGGAGTCGGTGAAGGTCGGCCCGTGCCAGTTCATGAACGCGGCCAGTCCCCCGGCTTCGTCCACCAGGTCCGCCCCCGGCTGCAGGTACAGGTGGTAGGCATTGGCCAGCAGGGCCTGTGCCCCGAGGTCCCGCATTTCCTCGGGCCGCACGGCCTTTACGGTGGCTTTTGTGCCCACCGGGATGAAGGCGGGCGTCTGGATGTTCCCGTGCGGGGTGCGGATCACTCCGGTGCGGCCGTGCACGCTCCCCTGCCCCAGAGAATAGGGACTGCGGGTGCGCGATCCGGGGTCGAGGCGGGACTCGATTGTGAAACCGAAGCCCGCTTCGGGGCGGTCAGGGCTCACTGCGGGTTCTGGGGGAGCAGGTTCTTCAGGGTGCGTGGGCATGGTTCAGGTTTCGCCGAGGAACTCCAGCATCTTGCCCGGGTTCATGATGTTCTGCGGGTCAAGGGCCTTTTTGATTGCCATGTGCATTGCCCGGCTGCCCTCATCGAGTTCGCGGCGCAGCCAGGGGGCCTTGAGTGAGCCCACTCCGTGTTCGCCCGTGATGGTTCCTCCGCAGTCAATGCCTGCCTGCATGATTTCGCCGAAAGCCTCTTCGGCCAGGCGAACCTGCTGGTCATCAAGGGCGTTGAACGTGACGGTCGGGTGCAGATTGCCGTCACCGGCGTGAGCACAGCAGGAGAAGATGAGCTGCGGGTACTTTTCGGCAATAGCATCGAGCCTGGCGAAGATGTCGGGCAGCCGCCCGCGCGGAACGCAGACATCGTCAACCAATTCACCGCCGCCGAGTTCGTGCGCAACCTTCTGCGTGGCGGGCGAAACCGCACGCCGGGCGGCAACCAGCAGTTCGGAATCAGCCGGGTCGTCTGAATAGAAGACGTCATCTGCGCCGACGGCTTTTGCCACCGCCGTGAACCGTTCGAGTTCGGCGGCTGCCGCTTCGGTCGAACCGTCGCCATCAGCCTGGACCAGCAGGATCGCACCGGCGCCATCCGGCAGACCGAAATCGCCGTAGGCGTTGACGAACTCGATGACCTGCCTGTCCATGTACTCCATGAACGAAGGCCGACCTCCGGCGCCCATATAGTCCGTGACAGCGCCTGCCGCAGTGACAGAGCTTGGGAAAATCGCCACCGCGGTCAGCGGAGCCGGAAGTTTCGGCACCAGTTCGAGCGTCACCTCGACAACCACCCCGAGAGTGCCTTCGGCGCCGATGATGAGCGAGTGCAGGTTGTAGCCGGCCACGCCCTTCCGTGTGGGTCGGCCGACAGTGGTGAGTGTTCCGTCGGGCAGCACCACTTTGAGGCTGCGCACGTAGTCGGCGGTCACGCCGTACTTCACACAGCACATACCGCCGGCGTTGGTCGACACATTGCCGCCGATCGACGAGATCGCCACCGAGCCCGGGTCGGGTGGGTAGGACATGTCAAAGCTGTCGAGGTGCCTCTTGAGGTCGCCGTTGATGATGCCGGGCTCAACGGTGCAGGTCTGTTCGACAGTATTGACGTCCAGCACGCGGTTCATCCGCTCAAGGCTGAGCAGAATGCAGCCGTCGACGGCGTTTGCGGCTCCTGCCAGGCCGGTTCGCGCTCCCTGCGGCACGATCGGCACGCCGTGTTCGTGGGCGAAGCGGACCGTGGTCTGCACGTCTTCAACTGTCTGGGCGAGCACGAGCGCCAAGGGCTTGCCCGCATCGCTGAACTGCGCATGATCGCAGCTGTAGGTCTGCAGGACGTCAGGGTCGTCCGTGAAAGCGCGGCCCAGTGTTTCTTTCAGACCGGCGAGATCGGCGGTGCTCATAGCAGGCGGCTTCACTTGCCCAGAAATTCGCGAGTGACGGCGATGAAGCGCTCCATGGCTTCGTCCGGGCCGATGCTCACGCGGATGCCGGTGTGCAGATTGCGCACTGCCAGTCCGTTGGCCATGCACACCTTTTCGAAGTCTGCGGAACGTTCGCCCAGCGGCAGCCACACGTAGTTGGCGTCCGAAGTCGGCACCTCGATGCCCAGTGCCCGCAGCTCTTCTGTCAGTTTGTCGCGCGCGGCGGCGATTTCCTTGGCCCGCACATCGACTTCGGACGATGCGCGCAGGGATGCGAGCGCTGCTGCCTGGCCTATGCTCTGCACCGAAAACGGGGCAATCGACTTGCGCATTTCGAGGATGACGTCCGGGTGGGCGATTCCGTAGCCCACGCGCAGACCGGCAAGACCGTGGGCCTTGGAGAATGTGCGCATGATGATGAGGTTGGGGTAGTCGCCAAGTGCGGCGACGGCGTCGACGGTGTCTTCTGAGGTGATGAACTCCAGGTACGCCTGGTCGAGAACCACCAGCAGGTCCGCTGGTACGCGGTCCATGAACGCACGGAATTCGGCTTCCCCGATTGCCGGTCCGGTGGGGTTGTTCGGACTGCACAGCACGACCAGCGTCGTGTCGTCGTCAATTGCGTCCAGCAGCGCATCGAAGTCGTGGCGACCGTCTGCCGTCAGCGGGATCTGGCGGTTCTCCGCCCCGCTCATAACGCCCACCTGGCGGTACATTTCAAACGACGGCCACGGGTAGACGATGTTCGCACCGGGGCCGGCCGTAATGGCAAAGGCGGCCGACAGGATTTCCGAACCACCTGCCCCGAACACAATGTTCTCGGGTGCAACACCCAGGAAGTCGGCCATGGCGTCGGTCAGTTCGAAAACGCCCGGGTCAGGGTAGATATTGGGATTTTCAGATGCTTTCGCAATGGCTTCGCGCACCTGCGGCAGCGGCTCCATGTGGTGCTCGTTGGCTGACAGTTTGTACGCTGTCATGCCTTCGATCGGGGCGGCGGGTTTGCCGGGAACATATGCCGCGGCATCGCGCACGGCAGGGCGCAGGCGGTACTGAAAAGTCATGGGCTCATCGTACCGCCGCCCCAGGCTCACCCGGGCGGCACCTCGGGCCACAGCCCGGTGCCAAAGACAGCCGAGCCGAACCCGAGAACCAGCGCGGCACCTCGGCCTTTCACCCTGTGGGGTTAAGTAAAGAAAAGTGTGTCCGCATGCCAC
>NZ_KV802332.1:0-726 GCF_001810665.1 Brevibacterium sp. HMSC063G07 | reverse complement strand
GCTCATCAGCCCTATTAGAATCCGTACACCGAATGTTCGTAAACGCCGCAGCCATGCCACTGTAGTGGTGGTCCTCGTCATAGCCTTCGTATTGATCAGCGAGAGCCATCAGCACGCCGGCAGATTTGCCTTCTTTGAGCTCGTTCAGCGCATAGTTCAGGTCCGGCCAGTTTTCGCTGGAGTACAGCGCCTGGACCACACCAGTACGTCCGTCCATGAACGTCACACGCCGCTTGTCATCGTCCCGCCCAGTGGGCAGCCCCTTACCACCATCAGCGGTTTCAAGCTTCTGCAGAAGCTTGGCGTTGTTCTCACTGAGCGCCTTGACATCGTCACTATCACCCAAAGCACACGTGAAAGGCTCCTTGCTGAACGGGGTGCCTCGGAATGTCGACGGCCACAGGTCGCCGTAGGTTTTGCCTTTGCGCCCATTTTCAACACAGTCCTTGGCAAACTCTTCAAAGGTGTCTTGGAACCCCGCACCCTGATTGACATTGTCCTGTTGGTCGGGAGTCAGTCCATCGAGGTCAGCTTTTTCACTGGCTTCGCCCTTAGAGTTTTTGGTCTTATCAGCCTTGCCCGCGCCGGCCTTATCTGATCGAGCAGGTGCCGATTTGAGGTTTTCCAGGTTTGCAAAGCGGTCTGAGCGTTCATTGACTTCTTTCAACGCCTTGATTGCCTCAGCGTCGCCGGGGTCGACAACACCGTCGAAGACCAGTTTGCCCA
>NZ_KV802331.1:0-1484 GCF_001810665.1 Brevibacterium sp. HMSC063G07 | reverse complement strand
GCCCAGACTCCTACGGGAGGCAGCAGTGGGGAATATTGCACAATGGGGGGAACCCTGATGCAGCGACGCCGCGTGGGGGATGACGGCCTTCGGGTTGTAAACCTCTTTCAGTAGGGAAGAAGCCTTTGGGTGACGGTACCTGCAGAAGAAGTACCGGCTAACTACGTGCCAGCAGCCGCGGTAATACGTAGGGTACAAGCGTTGTCCGGAATTATTGGGCGTAAAGAGCTCGTAGGTGGTTTGTCGCGTCTGCTGTGGAATCGTGCCGCTTAACGGTGCGCGTGCAGTGGGTACGGGCAGACTGGAGTGCAGTAGGGGAGTCTGGAATTCCTGGTGTAGCGGTGAAATGCGCAGATATCAGGAGGAACACCGGTGGCGAAGGCGGGACTCTGGGCTGTTACTGACGCTGAGGAGCGAAAGCATGGGGAGCGAACAGGATTAGATACCCTGGTAGTCCATGCCGTAAACGTTGGGAACTAGGTGTGGGGTCCATTCCACGGATTCCGCGCCGTAGCTAACGCATTAAGTTCCCCGCCTGGGGAGTACGGCCGCAAGGCTAAAACTCAAAGGAATTGACGGGGGCCCGCACAAGCGGCGGAGCATGCGGATTAATTCGATGCAACGCGAAGAACCTTACCAAGGCTTGACATGCACTGGAATCGCCTAGAGATAGGTGCGCCCTTTGGGGCTGGTGTACAGGTGGTGCATGGTTGTCGTCAGCTCGTGTCGTGAGATGTTGGGTTAAGTCCCGCAACGAGCGCAACCCTCGTTCTATGTTGCCAGCACGTGATGGTGGGAACTCATAGGAGACTGCCGGGGTCAACTCGGAGGAAGGTGGGGATGACGTCAAATCATCATGCCCTTTATGTCTTGGGCTTCACGCATGCTACAATGGTCGGTACAGAGGGTGGCGATGCCGTGAGGTGGAGCGAATCCCTTAAAGCCGGTCTCAGTTCGGATCGTAGTCTGCAACTCGACTACGTGAAGTCGGAGTCGCTAGTAATCGCAGATCAGCAACGCTGCGGTGAATACGTTCCCGGGCCTTGTACACACCGCCCGTCAAGTCACGAAAGTCGGTAACACCCGAAGCCGGTGGCCTAACCTGTGTGGGGGGAGCCGTCGAAGGTGGGACCGGTGATTGGGACTAAGTCGTAACAAGGTAGCCGTACCGGAAGGTGCGGCTGGATCACCTCCTTTCTAAGGAGCAACACATTCAAACACATCCTTTGATGGCTGTCACGCTTTGTGTGTGGTGGTTGTGGGGGTGTGTTGTGGTAGGCCCTGACATCCAGGTTGGGTGTGTGGGGTGCTCATGGGTGGAACGCTGCGAAACTTCTGCACTGGCGTATCACTTCAGGGTGCTCGTGGATGGAGTGTCCTTGTGGTGGTGTGTGGGTGTGGGCAGGCACGCTGTTGGGTTGTGGGGGAACAGGCCCACACGCTCGTAGGGGTGTGTGGTGGTTCTTCTTCCACCGCCGTGGATT
>NZ_KV802330.1:0-1464 GCF_001810665.1 Brevibacterium sp. HMSC063G07 | reverse complement strand
GGCTCTTCCGGTTCTAGAGTGCGTTGACCCGGGCTGATAGCTGCCCGGAGTGGAGAAGACAGCGCAGCACGTAGTGGCCGAAGTTCCTAAACCCCAACCCGATACCGCGCAGGTGCTCGAGGCGCCCGTTGATCGCTTCGACCGGCCCGTTCGACGCGCGACCACGATCGAAAAACGCCAGCACCTGAGCCCGTTTCCGCCACAGCGTCCGCCCCAACTGAGCAAGCTCCTCAAGCCCTTCAGGTAGGCCTCTGCGCAGACTCTCGATCACCGTCTGCATGAGCTTCTTGCCGGTCTTCCGATCGGGATGCTCGTACGCATCGATGACGTCCTGGTAGACGAGGTACGTCACTTCCAACGCGACATGGTCATCATGCTCGACCCACAACCGCTCCAGCCGGTCCCTACCCTTCTTGTTCAGCAGGGACCTCCTCGTCAACAGGGTCCGTCGCCCCTGATACAGGAGGTCTGTCTTCCGGCCCCGGTGCCCATGGATCTGCTGCTGGAGCCGTTGTCTGCACGCAGTGAGTTTCTGCCCGGCGAGCTGGACGACGTGGAACGGGTCCATCACCGGCACCGCGTCCGGCAGCGCATTCGTGGTCGCGGTGTGGTAGCCGGCGAACCCGTCCATCGTCACGACCTCGACCCTGTCACGGAACTGCGGGGAACGTTCCTGCAGCCACGAGGTCACGACCTTCGCGGAACGGCCTGCCTTCACGTCCAGTAGCCGTGCTCGACCGGTCCCGTCGATGAGCGGGGTCAAATCGACGAAGATCGTTGCGAAGGAGTCCTCTCCTTGTCCGCGCACGTGTTTCCAGCAGTGCTCATCGATACCCAGGACCCGAACCCCGGCCAGATGAGTGGGATCGGCGTAGACAAGGGACTGTGCGGCAGTGGTGGCCAGCTGGTTGACGAGGTCCCAGCCGAGTCCGAGTGCCCTGCTGATAGCAGAGATGCTCATCTGGTCCTGGATGAGCCGTTTCAGGATCCAGGTCGTAGCGCGTTTCGTGGTCTTCGCCCCGGGTTCGGCCGCTTCGAGCTGGTGCTGAAAGATCGTGCGCGGGCACTGGGCGTGGACACACTGGTAGCGGGGCAGACGTACGTGCAGGCGGGTCGGGTGGCCGGTGATCGGGACATCCGTCAGCCGGCGGATCACGTGGTCACGCAGCCGGCCTTCAGCACCGCACTCGGGGCAGTACCCAAGAGGTTCTCGTAGTGAGGCTTCGATGACAGTGATGTCATCATCGGTGATGTGAGCGCCGGTGATGTGGATGCCGAGCTCGAGAGTGCGGCAAATGACATCAGCGACGGGACACGGCGCGGCAGAAACGGTAGATTGCACGACAGGGCCTTGGGTGAGAGACGAGTTGAGGAACTTCTATCTTCACCCAAGGCCCGCCCCTCATTCATCACCAACACCCGGCAGTCAGAGACCGCGTCACGCACTCTGAAACCGGAAGAGCC
>NZ_KV802329.1:0-1487 GCF_001810665.1 Brevibacterium sp. HMSC063G07 | reverse complement strand
CCAGGAGAGACCACCACGCACCATCCTGCGGCTCGAACCCGAAGCCCTCAGGTGTCCAGAGCTTGCCGCTGTGCATGTGCCATCCTGACCAACCTGGGAGCTCGAACCGGTTGAGAATCCGCAGCAGCTTGTAGGCCGAGTACGGCACGGCCGTCTTGCCTGAAAACCACGCATAGACCGTGCGCTCGGTGACCTGAAGAGTGCGAGCCACGTCAGGTACCTTTAGGCCAGCGTCCAGGCAAAGGACTTTGAAGCGGGCCGCAATAGCGGCTCGCTGACTGGTGTTCTTTTTGGGCGGTCGGCCATCGGGTCTTTTTGAACACAATGTGCACTTTTTGGAGGAATTCTTTTTCACTGAATTTCCTTCAATTAGACACCAATTGAAGACCGCTTTGCAAAGCGCGAATTAGCTCCTGCGAGGCGCAAGCAATTAGCCACGCGAGAACCAATAGGGGGAGGGCGCCATCGCTCAATTCGGGCACCGCTTTGCAGGGGCGCTTCGCCCCCTCCCTACGCTTCGCTCCGGCCCCCGAACAGCCCTCCAGGTGGCCTCGACCTCAAGTTGAGCCTTGAAGCTGGCACTGAGCTCAGCCACGGCCGCGAACAGAGTCCGCGCAAGCAGGTTAGGGTGGTGCTGCCCCACCCAGACCAACGCATCCTCAGGACTACGGAACGCAGCCCGCCACTGTTGAGGAAGTCCAGGCTCCCCCGACTCCAACACAGCCCGCAACTCAGCCCGGGCAATACACTCGCTATCAGCCATTTCAGCTCTCCTACAGTTGAACTTGGTTAGGCCCTCGGGCGTGCTCCAACACCCCCGGGGACCGACTTAATCAGCAGGTTTGGAGTCGACCTCCTTTCCGTCGACCAGAACGACGCCGGCACCGTCAGTCACATCGGACCAGACCTGCGCAGCGATCGCTGCGACATCGGCCTTGCGAGGCCTGCCGCGCTTCTTAGCAGGAGGAGCAGGCTCGACAGCAGGCGGCGCGGGAAGGGCGCCAGAACGCACCAGAAGCCCTTGGAGGAGCCCCGGGCTACCCGAGGAGCCATCAGGAGCAAAACGACGCTTGAAGGCCATCTCATAGCTGCGAGAGGACACACCTCGATTCAGAGCCTTCGTGGCCAACCGAGAACTACGCTTCATGAAGAGACCCCTGCTAGGTTAGTGGCCGCTGACGGCCTGCTACGTTATCGATAGCATCAGAGTGAGGCAGCACGCCAATCTGATAATTCCGTGTCCTAAAGTGTTTTAAGAACAAGTTAGGCGGCGCTGCGCGCCGCCCCGCGGGCTTCGCCTCCGCGTGGCCGGGCGCCGCGCCCGCCGCCTCGGGCATATCCCCGCAGGCGGGGCCCCTTCCCGAGACGTCGCGCGCCGCTCCCTGCGCCTGTATCAGCTGCTCGAGGGCGTTTGCACGGGCGTAGAGCGTCCTGAAGGATCGAGCCTGACGGACCAGGAGAGACCACCACGCACCATCCTGCGGCTC
>NZ_KV802328.1:0-287 GCF_001810665.1 Brevibacterium sp. HMSC063G07 | reverse complement strand
GGGTCGTGTGCCGCGTGATGGTGAGTTTGGTGAGAAGTTGAAGAAGCCGGATTCTGCGAAGGATCATCGTGGTAAGACTGTGACGTTGTCGAAGCGGTGCAAGATGCAGACGTTCCGTGCGGATGGTTTTGCTTTGTCGGCTTCGAAGGCTCATGTGGGTCAGGATGTGCGGTTTAGTGTTTCGCGTCTTGATCCGAAGGCTGAGTATGTTCTGACGGTTGGTAAGAAGCGTCAGAAGTTTAGGACTGATGGTAGTGGTAATCATTCTGGTGTGTTTACTGTGCCGA
>NZ_KV802327.1:0-701 GCF_001810665.1 Brevibacterium sp. HMSC063G07 | reverse complement strand
TCAAAGCACGCGAAGCATCCCGCTCCTTATCCGATTGACACTCCGAAAACGGCATAGACGCACCCACACCACGGGGGTCAAAACCCACCATGTCGAAGTTTTCGGCAAGTTCTCGCTGGGCATTGGCCTGGGCAATGGCCAGCGGCATACCCGCCCCACCGGGACCGCCGGGGTTGAACAGGATAGAGCCCTGCGGCTTTTTGTTCGGCGTGAACTTCGTGCCGTACTTATTGCTCACCGCTTTGCCGGCCTTGACGCGCATAACTCCGATTGCGATGTTGCCCTTGTCTGGGTTTTTCGCATCAATCGGCGCAATCATGTAACCACACTCAGGCGCACGCCCGAGCATGTCGGACAAATCCTCATAGCCAAGGTCCTGACAGTTTTTGGCAGACCAGTCGATCTTCTGACTGTAATACGCCTCTAAACCAGCCGGAACCTTGCCAGCAGACTTACCACCAGGCTTCGGGGCAGGGACCTCATAACGGCCCTCGCCCTTTTTGAAAAGCTTCTTGGCGAGCTTCGGGTAGTACTGATCTGCAGGTTTGCTGTCGTCAGGCTTGTCGCTCTGATCAGGTTCATCAGGGCTATCGCTGTCTGACGAGTTCGGTTCCTCCTCGGGTGCGGAGTCCTCCGGCTGATCGGTTGGTTCATCAGCTTCATCCGTGGGTTCGTGGCTTGGACCAGCACTCGGTGATTCC
>NZ_KV802326.1:0-2540 GCF_001810665.1 Brevibacterium sp. HMSC063G07 | reverse complement strand
GCTGTTGATTTCCATGGAATCCTGACCCGGCATTTCCATCGAATATTGACCCACCCTCTTTGTAAGCCTGATGGCTCACGATGTGGACAAGTTCTTGGTTTTCTCCTTCTTGGGTTGGACTTGCTGAACGGATTGCGCCGTGCTGTGCTTGAACCGGAAGCTGTCGTTGCCTGTTTCCAGGATATGGCAGCGATGCGTAAGACGATCCAGCAATGCAGTGGTCATCTTCGCATCGCCGAACACACTGGCCCACTCGCTGAAGCTCAGGTTCGTGGTGATCACTACGCTCGTGCGCTCGTAGAGTTTGGACAGCAAATGGAACAGCAGAGCCCCACCTGAAGCACTGAACGGCAGGTAGCCCAATTCATCGAGCACCACCATGTCCATATGCATCAGCCTGTGCGCGATGCGCCCGGAATTGTCACTGGCCTTCTCCCGCTCCAACGCGTTGACCAGATCGACCGTAGAGAAGAAGCGTATGCGGCAGCGGTGATGCTCGATGGCTTGCACACCCAGGGCCGTGGCGAGGTGGGACTTGCCTGTGCCCGGTCCGCCCACGAGCACCACATTCTGTGCATCGTCCATGAACTCACACCGATGCAACTGGCGTACCAGGGCTTCATTGACCTCGCTGTGGGTGAAGTCGAAGCCTGCAAGGTCGCGGTAGACGGGCAAGCGCGCCAGCTTTAATTGATACGCCACCGTGCGCACCTCCCGCTCGGCCATCTCCGCCTTGAGCAGCTGCGAGAGCATGGGCTGGGCTGCCTCGAAGGCAGGCGATCCCTGCTCGGCCAGCTCCGCCACGGCCTGCGCCATGCCGTGCATCTTGAGCTCGCGCAGCATGATCACGATGGCCCCACTCGCTGGGTCATGTCGCATGGCGCACCTCCCGGGTGATCACCGCGTTGGCAGCGCTTGCACGACTCCTGAGGGTGTCATAACGCCGCACGTCGGCCTTCGGCTCGGTCGCCAGGCGCAGCGCCTGTGGCGCCGTGACCGGCGCAGGCGCCACGGGCTTGGCGTCCAGCAACCGGTGCAGCACGTTCAGCACATGGGTCTTGCTGGCCACGCCAGCCTCCAGGGACAGCTCGACTGCGGTCAGCACCGCCTGCTCGTCATGGTGCAGCACCAGCGCCAGGATCTCCACCATCTCGCGGTCTCCGCCCGGCTGCTTCAGCAGCACCGCCTGCAGGCGACGGAAGCCTTGCGGAAGGTCGCTGAAGGGCGCCCCGTTACGCAGCGCCCCGGGCTTGCGCTGCACGACCGCCAGGTAGTGGCGCCAGTCGTAGACGGTATGACCACCGTGGCGATGCCCCGGCTCGAACACACGTTCGTGCTCACAGATCACCTGCCCCTCGGCCGCGACGACCAGCCGGGCAGCGTACACCCGCAGGCTCACGGGGCGGTTCGCATACGAGGCCGGCACGCTGTAGCGGTTGCGCTCGAAGTGCACCAGGCAAGTCGGAGAGACGCGTTTGGTGTGTTCCACGAAGCCGTCGAAGGGCCGTGGCACAGGCATGAGCAAGGATCGCTCCTGCGCCCAGACATCCGCCACCGTGCCAGGCAGCTTGCCGTGGACGATCTCGCCCCACAGCGCCTTGCAGCGGCTCTCCAACCAGTCGTTGAGCAGCGCCAGCGTGGCGAACGCCGGCACGGGCTGCCACAGCCGGTGGCGGGCGTCGCGCACGTTCTTCTCCACCTGGCCCTTCTCCCAGCCCGAGGCCGGGTTACAGAACTCGGCCTCGAACAGGTAGTGGCTGACCATGGCGCTGAAGCGCGCGTTGACATCGCGCTCCTTGCCGCGGCGCACCTTGTCCACGGCCGTCTTCATGTTGTCGTAGATGCCCCGTCGCGGCACGCCGCCGAGCACCTCGAAGGCCCGGTTGTGTGCATCGAACAGCATCTCGTGGGTCTGCAGCAGGTAGGCGCGCACGATGAACGCGCGGCTGTGGCTGAGCTTGAAGTGCGCCACCTGCAGCTTGGTGCGCTCGCCGGCGATGACCGCCCAGTCCTCGCTCCAGTCGAACTGGAATGCCTCGCCGGGGCCGAAGGCCAGGGGCACGAAGGTGCCTCGCCCGGTGGTCTGCTGGATCGCGTGGCGTTGCGCGTGCCAGGCGCGTGCAAAGGCCGCCACGCGGTTGTACGACCCCTGGTAGCCCAGCGCTGCCAGGTCGGCGTGCATCTGCTTGAGCGTGCGTCGTTGCTTACGGGACTTGGACGCTTCGCTCTTGAGCCAGCCGCTGAGCTTCTCGGCGAAGGCGTCGAGCTTGCTCGGGCTGATGCGCTTCGCGTAGCTGGGCGCCGCCTCGCCCTCGCGAAGGTACTTGCGGATGGTGTTGCGAGACAAGCCCGTGCGCCGGACTATCTCTCGGATGGACAGTTGCTCACGCAATGCCCAACGTCTGATGACACTCAGTGTCGCCACGTCAATCACTCCTGTGCTCCTGCCGCTAAAAGCAGCAGGTTAGGGTTACTACGTGGGTCAGTTTTAGATGGAAATCACACCGTCAACTGGGTCACTTCTGGATGGAAATCAACAC
>NZ_KV802325.1:0-541 GCF_001810665.1 Brevibacterium sp. HMSC063G07 | reverse complement strand
ATTCCCCACTGCTGCCTCCCGTAGGAGTCTGGGCCGTGTCTCAGTCCCAGTGTGGCCGGTCGCCCTCTCAGGCCGGCTACCCGTCGTCGTCTTGGTAGGCCATTACCCCACCAACAAACTGATAGGCCGCGAGCCCATCCCCAACCGAAAAAACTTTCCACCACCCAACATGCGAAAGATGGTCATATCCGGTATTAGACCCAGTTTCCCAGGCTTATCCCGAAGTCAGGGGCAGGTTACTCACGTGATACTCACCCGTTCGCCACTCATCCACCAAGTGCAAGCACCAAGCTTCAGCGTTCGACTTGCATGTGTTAAGCACGCCGCCAGCGTTCGTCCTGAGCCAGGATCAAACTCTCCACTAAAAACAAAAAGAAGATCCCAACCAAAAGAAAACTGACAAGAACAAAACAACACCAACAACACCAAACAGTGCAGCCAGCATCATCCTGCTACAAATCAAAAAAATCCATGGCCAGAAAACAAAAAATCTGGCACCACGAAACAAACAAACACGCTATTGAGTTGACAAAGAACAGAC
>NZ_KV802324.1:0-421 GCF_001810665.1 Brevibacterium sp. HMSC063G07 | reverse complement strand
GACTGTGAAGAGTGCTGGGCTGAAGATCGTGGCTCAGGGCTCATCGGACAAGAACCCACCAGCAGCCGGTGGCACAGCTGAACAAACCGCATCTGGTGGTGATTCCACCGGTGCTGGCGAGCAGCACAGCTCGACTTCTTCCGATGAGGCCAAGGGCAGTGATAGTCCGTTGCCGCGTACGGGTGCGAGCGTTGCGGGGATTCTTGTGATTGCTGTTGTGCTGTTGGGTGCTGGTGCTTGGGCAGTGGTGCGCAGCCGTCGCAGGCTGGGTTGATCGGTATTCCGTAGGCCTGTGGGGCGGGTGTTCAGGTGACTGAGCACCCGCCCTTGTTGGTTGTGTGTGGGGTCTTTTTTTGGGCCTGGTTTTGGGTCTGGTTTTGGCTTTGTGTGGTGTTGGGCGGGGCTACTGTTGCCTGTTATG
>NZ_KV802323.1:0-291 GCF_001810665.1 Brevibacterium sp. HMSC063G07 | reverse complement strand
TGAAGTGCCCCGGGTTTTGTTCCTAGGCGTTTGCCTTGATTTCTATTATTTCCTGTGGCGGGTTCTGCTTCCAAAATTCGGTTTCGACCTCGACCGGGGTTCGGTAGTCCAAGCTTTGGTGGAGCCTAGTCTCGTTCCACCATGACACCCACTCGAA
Organism: Brevibacterium sp. HMSC063G07; assembly: GCF_001810665.1. NCBI lineage: Bacteria > Bacillati > Actinomycetota > Actinomycetes > Micrococcales > Brevibacteriaceae > Brevibacterium > Brevibacterium sp. HMSC063G07. The sequence goes on along the minus strand of NZ_KV802323.1, from coordinate 134 downwards.
CGTCGCGATTTCTACCTCGACAACATCATCCCACCTGCGAGCATGGATCAGCTCGTTCTTGTAGGAACCATTAACATTTTCTGCCAGAGCATTGTCATAAGAATCCCCGACCGTTCCGGTGGAAGCGGCAATCC
>NZ_KV802322.1:0-464 GCF_001810665.1 Brevibacterium sp. HMSC063G07 | reverse complement strand
CGGTAGCCGCGTGAAGTAATGAATCCACGATCTGCTTGTCGAAGGACTCGGCAGATAGCCTCGACCCCAAACTGATCTTTATATGCGTCGATGTAAGAGATCATTTGGTCGCGGGTCGGTCGAGTTCCGCTGCGAAAAAAGCCGAAGCAGTCTTAAGAATCCCGTTTGCTCGTTTCAGTTCGCGGTTTTCTCGGCGCAGACGCTTGAGCTCTTCTTCCATTCCTTCGCCGCCTGACGCATCAGAATTATCACGTACTGAAGCACTGTCACGGTACCAAGCCCGCAACGTGTGGTGAGATACTCCAAGGAGCTCGCCGACCTGAGTGTAGGCGCGTTGCAGTGAGCAAGACTCCAAACGGACCATTTCGATGATCTGATGAACCGCCTTCTCCTTGAACTCGACGGAATACTTTCTAGGCATAGTTCAATCCTTCCTTACCTAAGGTAGGAACTAAACCCAGGAC
>NZ_KV802321.1:172823-508002 GCF_001810665.1 Brevibacterium sp. HMSC063G07 | reverse complement strand
CTTCCTTACCTAAGGTAGGAACTAAACCCAGGACACTTCATGATGCTGCACGCAAGGCCGTTGCCTACTGGATTGAAGTCGTCTACAACCGTCGACGCCGACATTCCGCACTCGGTATGGTCAGCCCCGTCGACTTTGAGAACCAAATTGGTCTAATCACTAGCAGAAAAGAAATAGCTGCCTAACCACTAGGTAGCTCCACTACGTGTCCACGATTTGCGGGTAACCCCAATTCTTCCGCCTTCAGTGTTGACAGCACTGGGTGGTCTTGCAGCCGTATGGCTGCTGATCCTGTCTTCTTGAACTGTTTGCTCAGAGGGTCACAAAGAAGACAAACGCAGAACAAGACACGGTAAACCTGGGCGCCAAGTGGGGGCTGTTCGGTCTGTTTGCGGGCGCTGCCGTGCTCAGCCAGAATCTCGTTCCCGTGCACATCGCCTTCATCCCCATCATGCTCCCGCCGCTCTTGGAAGTCCTCAACCGACTGCGCATCGACCGCCGCGCCGTTGCCGTCGTACTCGCCTGCTCCATGAGTGCCAGCTGCCTGCTGCTGCCCACGGGCTTCGGCGCCATCTACCTCAACGAAATTCTGATGACCAACGTCAATGGGTTCGGCAATGCGCGGGGGCTCACTGCAACCCCTGATATGGCGTGGAAAGCGATGTTCTGGCCCGTTATGGGTCTGGCAGCCGGGATGCTCACGGCCGTTTTCTTCAGTTACCGCAAACCTCGCGACTACCCTCAGCTGCCGCAGGCAGACCGTCAGGCTGACGCGCAGGGGAGTGCGGGATCTGAGAAAGCTGTGTCGCTGCACCCGTTCCAGCTGATCATGACACTCATCGCGGTAACCGCGGCACTCATATTCCAGATTGCCTTCGATTCTCTGCTTGTCGGCGCAATGATCAGATTTCTCATCCTGACCCTGGCCGGCGTATTCCGGTGGAGGGAACAGGACGATGTCTTCACCCACGGCGTGCTCATGATGAGCCACATTGCCATCATCATCACCGTCGCCTCCGGCTTTGCCGGCCTGTTCATCACGATCGGCTTCGGAGATTCCTTTGCCAGTGTGCCGATCCTTGCTCCGATCTACATTCCTCTCGCATTGGAAAAGGGACTTGATCCTCTTGCCGCAGTCTGCCTGCTCGGTGCGGCGGCGGGCCTCGGAGACGCTGGCTCTCCAGCATCGACCATTTCTCTCGGCGTGACCTCCGGCCTGGCTGCCGATGGGCACCACGATCACATCCGAGACACCGTGATCCCAACGTTCCTGCACTGCAATATCGGCATGCTGCTGTTCGCCGGGATCGCGGTGCTCCTGCTGTAGAACCCACGGCGCTGCCGCAGCAGAAACACTCGGGGGCCGTCAGTCAGACTGACGGCCCCCGAGCTTTGAATCATTCGGCGCTGTCGCCGGGCTGCGTACTCGGAGCTTCTTGCGGTTCTTCCATGCCCCACACCTTCTTATAGAAGTCAGCCGAACGAGCCAGTGTCAGCTCGGCATAGGCATCATCATTGAGTGCTTGAGCAGAGTCGTGTGGAACGGCCTGAGAGAAGACCGATACGCCAATGCCAGCCTGACGGTCCTTGACTTCGAGACCGGCCACCTCCAGCAGGGTAGGCAGCATGTTCAGCTGATCGGCACCGGAACGAGGCTCGCCGAGGGGAAGCTTGCCGTCCTTGGTGCCGGGCATCCAGATGCGGCTGAATACCGAACGGTCGGTCTTGTCGTCCAGCTCTTCGTGGTAGACGTTCCAGTCGGCCATGTGCTTGAGGTGGTCGCCCATCAGGACAACCGAGGTGTCCTCGAGGATCCCCTCATCTTCCATGTGCTTGACAAAGCCGCCGACAGCTTCCGACGAGCACAGCCAAACCGATGCGAGTTCATCGTCTCCGGTGCGCTGCGGGCAGTCGTGGTAGCGGTGGATGGGCTCGTGGGAATCGAGCGTAAGAACCGAAAGGTTGAACGGCTGGCCCGTCTCGGCCGATTCGCGGTGCAGCGTCGAGACTTCGTCCTTGGCGTGCTCCATGAGACGGCGGTCGCTCAGACCCCAGTCGGGACGCATGTCCTTTTCCTTTTCGCCGATTTCCCTCCAGTGGGCGAGGTCTTTGATTTCGTCGTAGCCGTGCGTACGCAGGAACGAGCCCTTTGATGCGAATTCGGCACTTGCGCCGCCGAGGAACACGTTCTTGTAGCCGTTTTCCTTCAGGACATCGCCGAAGCAGTCGATGCCCGGCATGAAGTCGGCAACAGCGAGGTTGTTCATGACCTTGTCACCGGTGGCAGATCCCTTCCCCTTGAGTGGGATGCCGCACTGGGTGGATGTGATGCCGGCCATGGTCCAGCCGCCTCCGTTGTACTGCTTGAGGTCTGGAATTTCGCCCCAGCCCTTCGTGGCATCCTCCATGGGCTCCAGCATGTTCACCGGGAACAGTGAATCGTCAGCAAGGTGGTTTTCGGCAGACTCCACGTAGACCACCACGATGTTGCGTGCGTTCTTATTGCCCACGACCGTCGGCTCACGGTAATAGTCGCCAATGTTCATCGAGCTGCTGACGGATTTGATGTAGGTGGGAAGCTGAACTGCCGAAGAGAACGAGGTCGAACCGGTGATGACGGTTCCCCCGATGAGCAGGACGACAAGGGCGGAGGCCACACCTCGCACCGCCGCGTGTCGAATACGGCGGCGCGCAGCAGACAAGCGCAGGCGAGCCGACACGCGGTATCGGATCCAGAGTCGGCGACCCGCGAACAGCAGAGCGGTGATGGCAAGAGGCGCGACGATAACCCAGAAGACGGTGATCCAGACGTAGCCGCCGCCCTGACCGGCGCCGGCTATGTTGGTCAGCATCTGGTCGACGGTGATCTGTCCCCACTGCTTGCGGATGAAGATTCCGGTGAGGAGCAGTGCAACGCTTAAGAAGATGAGCGTCCACAAGGTAGCGGCACCGATGGTTCTGAGGATCCGGTGCTTAGCGGTGGTTTTCGGTCCCTTCACGTCTTCGCCTCTGAGTCAGTTGGTTTCGCAAGGTATGCCTGGGGAGTGCCCGCGGAAATAGAAAGCGAGCGCAGTTGGACATTCAATCATAGCCTGATGTTCACTTCTTTGTCTTTGCGGGTTCACACAGAAACCTGTCCCTCGCGCAGCGCGGGTGCGCCCCGGTGTGCATTCTGATAGGCGGACACACTAGGATAGAGCGCTGTGTGTCGCACGCACAGCCGCACGTGCCCGGGGGAGTGGCTCCTCGGTCGGCCTGCGGTGACGGCGACGTTCCCGTTAGTCAAATTTGAAGAGGTAGACAGTGAAGAGCTCCGTCGAACGCATTGAACCCACTCGGGTGAAGCTCAGCATCGAAGCGCCCTACGCCGATCTCAAGCCGAGCGTCGACGAGGCATACAAGGAGATCGCCAAGCAGGTCTCAATTCCCGGCTTCCGCCGCGGCAAAGTTCCCGCGCGCATCATCGACCAGCGCGTCGGCCGTGCAGCTGTCATCCAGGAGGCTGTCAACAACAGCCTTGACGGCTTCTTCCGCAAGGCTATTGCCGAAAACGACATCCAGCCGCTGGGCACCCCGGAAATCGAAGACCTCGAAATGCCGGGCCTGGACGGCAAAGAAGAGGGCGACCTGACCTTCACCGTCGAAGTCGACGCCGTGCCGGAGTTCGAACTGCCCGACTACTCGAGCCTCGAAGTTGAAGTTGAGCCGCTCGAAGTCACCGAAGAAGATGTCGAGCAGGAACTCGAAGCCCTGCGCGGCCGCTTTGGTTCGCTCAAGGCAGTTGACCGTCCTGCTGAGAAAGACGACTTCGTCACCCTCGACCTGACGGCCAAGATTGACGACGAAGAGATCGACTCGGCCTCCGAGGTTTCCTACCAGGTCGGTGCTGGCACCATGCTCGACGGCATGGACGAAGCACTCGAAGGCCTGTCGGCTGACGAAGAGACCACGTTCGAAACGAAGCTTGCCGGCGGCGAGCACGAAGGCGAAGAAGCGCAGGTGACCATCAAGCTCACCGCGGTCAAGGAACGCGAACTGCCCGAAGCAGATGACGACTTCGCCCAGCTTGCCTCCGAATTCGACACCATCGACGAACTCAAAGAAGACCTCAAGGCGCAGGCGAAGTCCAACAAGGAACTGCAGCAGGGTGTTGAGGCCCGCGACAAGGTCCTCGAACTGCTCATCGAAAAGCTCGACCTTCCGGTGCCTTCGCGCATTGTCGAAGACGAAGTCAAGCGCCACCTCGAAGGCGAAGGCCGCGAAGAAGACGACGAGCACGCAGCAGAGGTCCGCGAGCAGACTGAAAAGCAGCTGCGCGCTCAGTTCATCCTCGACAAGGTGCAGGATGCCGAAGAGATCGAGGTCACCCAGCCCGAACTCATTGAGTACATCATCACCTCCGCTCAGCAGTACGGCATGAACCCCAACGACTTCGCTCAGGCCCTTGACCAGTCCGGTCAGGTTGGCGCCGTCGCAGGCGAAGTCGGCCGTCGCAAGGCGCTGGCCGCGGTTCTCGCAAAGGCTGTCGTGAAGGACACCAAGGGCGAAGTCATCGACATGACCGAATTCACCAAGGGTTCGGAAGAAGCTGAGGAAGCCGAAGAAGAAGCTTCGGAAGACTGACCCACCCCCTGTTTAGGCAGGTTGACCAGACGAGGCGGAGCCCAGCTCCGCCTCGTCTGCTTTTGTTTTCGACTGCTCGAAAAGCGGGTCGTGCGGGGCCTGGCCGTTCGCACGCACCTTGCGCTCAGCTCGCTGTGGCGCACGGGTTTTCACGCTCATGGCGAACATCCGGACCGGCTGGACTAAAAGTTGCGCGCGGGCGGTTAGGGTCAAGAGAAATCAACCCACAGGAGAAACTTGTGAGCAAACACGAACTGACCGCGCCGGTCGCCTCGGAGGGCACGGCGGGCATGGGTTTGGATGACCACATCTTCAACCGTCTGCTGAAAGAGCGGATCATCTGGCTCGGCTCGGAAGTCCGCGACTCCAATGCGAATCGCATCTGCGCCCAGATGATGCTGCTGGCGGCAGAAGATCCCGATCGCGACATCTGGCTGTACATCAATTCGCCCGGCGGCTCCGTTACGGCAGGCATGGCAATCTACGACACCATGCAGTACATCAAGCCCGACGTGGGCACCGTCGCAATGGGCATGGCGGCTTCTATGGGCCAGTTCCTGCTGTCCTCGGGTGCTAAGGGCAAGCGCTTCGCCACTCCGCACGCGCGAATCCTCATGCACCAGCCCCTCGGCGGCATCGGCGGCACTGCCACGGACATCAAGATCCAGGCAGAGCTCATCCTGCACATGAAGAAGCAGATGGCCGAACTGACAGCAGAGCAGACGGGCAAGTCGCTCGAGCAGATTCTCAAGGACAACGACCGCGACCACTGGTTCACTGCAGATGAAGCCCTGGACTACGGCTTCATCGACAAGGTCGTCACCCACGCCGCTGACGTGCCGGATGGCCGCTGAACCGCATTCCCAAGGAGAAGAAATGGCTGACCTCTATTCCGGCGGTGCCGGATACTACGGCGGAACCGCCGGCAACATGCCGAACTCGCGGTACGTCATGCCCCAGTTCGAAGAGCGCACCCCCTACGGCTTCAAGCGGCAGGACCCGTACACCAAGCTGTTCGAAGATCGGGTGATCTTCCTGGGGGTCCAGGTGGATGACACCTCCGCAGACGATGTCATGGCGCAGCTTCTTGTGCTCGAAGCCCAGGACCCCGACCGCGACATCACCCTGTACATCAACTCGCCCGGAGGGTCGTTCACAGCGCTGACGGCCATCTACGACACGATGCAGTACATCAAGCCGCAGATCCAGACCGTCTGCCTGGGCCAGGCGGCATCGGCCGCTGCCGTGCTGCTAGCGGCCGGTACGCCCGGAAAGCGTCTCGCGCTGCCGAACGCGCGGGTGCTCATCCACCAGCCGGCCATGCAGGGCGGCGGCCAAGGGCAGGCCTCGGACATCGAAATCCAGGCAAACGAGGTTCTGCGCATGCGCCTATGGCTGGAGAACACCTTGGCCAAACACACCGGGCAGGATGCCGCGAAGGTCAACACCGACATCGAGCGCGACCTGTTCCTGACAGCCGAAGAAGCCAAGGAATACGGTCTTGTCGACCAGGTGCTCAGCTCGCGCAAGGGCGCTGACTGACCCCTGGATGTGAGCGCACAGGCGCTGCTTGCAGCACGGGGCCGTCGGGGAAATCCCGACGGCCTCTTGCGTCTGTGATGTACTGACGGCTGTGCCAGCAGATGCGGTGAGGCAAGCAGCGCGAACTCCTGTGGCTGACAGCACCCGGTCTGGCATCGACACGCGACAGAGGTCGCGGCGCATACTCGCACAGTGTGAAAGACTCGACTAGTACAGCAATCTGATCTTCCCGGTACGGCCGGGCGCGAAAGGCAGTGTGAATGGCTCGCAGCAGTGAGGGAGCAGAGCTCCTCAAGTGCAACTTCTGCGGCAAATCGCAGAAGCAGGTCCGCAAACTCATCGCCGGGCCAGGCGTCTACATCTGCGACGAGTGCATTGGCCTGTGCAACGAAATCATCGAAGAAGAACTCGGCCAGCCAGACGCGCCTGCTGAGAAGCTCGAACTGCCCAAACCACACGAAATCTACAGCCACCTCGACGAGTACGTTGTCGGCCAGGATGCCGCCAAGCGGTCATTGGCCGTGGCCGTGTACAACCACTACAAGCGAATCAACGCCTTGGAAGACGGCAAGGGCAACGACGGCGGCGTGGAAATCGCAAAGTCGAACATCCTCCTTGTCGGTCCTACCGGCTCTGGCAAAACCTATTTGGCGCAGACGCTCGCACGGATGCTCAACGTTCCCTTCGCGGTAGCCGACGCCACGGCGCTGACTGAAGCCGGCTATGTCGGCGAAGACGTCGAGAACATTCTGCTCAAGCTCATTCAGGCGGCGGACTTCGACGTCGAACGTGCCCAGAAGGGCATCATCTACATCGACGAAATCGACAAAATCTCGCGGAAGTCTGAAAACCCGTCGATCACACGCGACGTTTCCGGTGAGGGCGTTCAGCAGGCACTTCTGAAGATTCTCGAAGGCACCGTCGCCTCCGTGCCACCGCAGGGCGGACGCAAGCACCCGCAGCAGGACTTCATTCAGATCGACACGACGAATGTCCTGTTCATCGTCGCCGGCGCATTTGCCGGAATGGAAGAGATCGTAGCTGCGCGCAAGGGCCGCCACGGCGTTGGCTTTGGGGCGCCGATCCACTCAAAAGACGACGAAATCGACCTCTACGCAGAAATGCAGCCCGAGGATCTCCTCAAGTTCGGGCTCATTCCCGAATTCATCGGTCGTCTGCCCGTTCTGACCGCGGTGGGAGATCTCGACCGCGAATCGCTCGTCACCATCCTTTCGGAACCGAAGAACGCGCTCGTCAAGCAGTACCAGGCGATGTTCTCCTACGACGGTGTGGAACTGGAGTTCTCATCTGAAGCGCTTGAGTCCATTGCAGACCTCGCGCTGCTGCGGGGGACCGGTGCGCGAGGACTGCGTTCGATCATGGAAGAAGTCCTGCAGCCGGTCATGTTCGATCTGCCCAGCCGCGATGACATCGCCAAGGTGCTCGTCACCCGCGAAACAGTCGAAGAGAACGCTGCTCCCACCCTCGTCCCACACAAACAGTCTGGCCAGCAGCGAAGGAAGACCGCCTGACGTAAAGCTGCTGACACAAAGCAGAAGAACCCGAACAGCAGAAAACACAAGAGCGCGCCGCTTCAAGCGGCGCGCTCTGCGCATTCAGAAGTCGCTACTTCTTGTCTGCAGCCGGTGCGAATTCGACATCGGCAACGCGTGGGCCTTCTGCATCTGCGGCGACTTCGAGGACGAGATCGGCTACACGGCCGGCGGCCTGCAGGTCGCTCTGGGCTGCGGCAATCGTGTCGATGTCAGCCTGGGGTGCGCGCAGAGTGGCCTTGACGATCTCGGTGCGCTGAGACACCTTGGCCTCTGTCTTGGTCCGGCGAATTTCCGAGAGCGCCTGTGAGACTGTCTCCAAGAATTCGCCTGCGACGTCCTGTTCCGGGACGCTGCCAGGTGCCGGCCATGCCTGAGCGTGCACCGAGCCTTCCTGCCACCAGCTCCACACTTCCTCCGTTACGAACGGCATGAAAGGTGCGAACAGGCGCAGGGAAGTCTCCAGTGCGGTGGCCAGGGTGACATGTGCTGAGCGCTGCTGTTCTTGCCCTGCCGCACCGTAGGAACGGTCCTTGATGAGCTCAACGTAGTCGTCGGTGAACTCCCAGAAGAAGGACTCAGCTTCCATGAGGGCGTGCGCGTAGTCGTAGTCCTCAAAGAACTTGCCGGCCCTGTTGACTGTCTTCGACAATGCCGTCAGCAGGGCCTTGTCCAGCGGATTGATGACATCCTCAAGCTGGCCCACATGACCGGAGTGGACGCCCTGGGCCAGAGCGAACTTCGACGCGTTGAGGATCTTCATGGCCAAGCGGCGGCCAATCTGCATTTGGGATACGTCGTAGGCGGTGTCGACCCCCAAGCGCGCCGAGGATGCCCAGTAGCGGACGGCATCCGGACCGAAGCCGGGCTTGTTTTCCGCCAGAATGTCCGAGGGCACAACGACATTGCCCTTAGACTTCGACATCTTCTTGCGGTCCGGGTCGAGGATCCAGCCCGACAGGGCAGTGTGCGACCACGGAACGGAGTCGTTGAGCGCATTGGCCCGCACGACCGTGGAGAACAGCCACGTGCGGATGATGTCGTGCCCCTGCGGTCGCAGATCGAACGGGAAGACCTTGCTGAAGAGGTCGTCGTCAGTGCTCCATCCGCCGACGATCTGCGGGGTGAGTGAGGATGTGGCCCAGGTGTCGAGAACATCCGGTTCGCCCATGAAGCCGCCGGGCTGGTCGCGCTGTTCTGGACTGAAGCCCTCGGGCGTCTCCTGCAGCGGGTCGACCGGCAGGGACTCCGAGTCCGGAACAATCGGGTTGTCGTAGTCGGGATTGCCCTCGGCGTCCAAGCGGTACCACAGCGGGATGGGCACACCGAAATAGCGCTGACGGGAGACCAGCCAGTCGCCGTTGAGGCCTTCGACCCAGTTTTCGTAGCGGGCGCGCATGAAGCCGGGCAGCCACCTAAGTTCGCGGCCGCGGGCAATGAGGTCATCGCGAAGCTCGGCAGAGCGGCCGCCGTTGCGGATGTACCACTGGCGGCTGGTGACGACCTCGAGCGGCTTCTCGCCGCGCTCGTAGAACGGCACGGGGTGGGTGATCGGCTGCGGAGCCTCAATGAGGTCGCCGGACTCTTCGAGCAGTTCGACAATCGTCTTGCGTGCCGTGAAGGTCGTCATGCCGGCCAGCTTCTGGTACTGCTCGGCGGCGTCGGCCTTGGCGGAGTCTGCAATCCATTCGGGGGTTTCAAGTTCGAGACGGCCGGCGCGGTTGACTACTGCGCGCAGAGGCAGTTCGAGCTCGCGCCACCATGTGACGTCGGTGAGATCGCCGAACGTACACACCATGGCAATGCCGGTGCCCTTGTCAGACTGGGCGAGTTCGTGGGCGCGGACTTCAACTTCCACACCGAAGATGGGTGATGTGTACTTCGTGCCGAACTTGTCTTTGTAGCGTTCGTCATCCGGGTGGGCTACGAGGGCGACCACGGCGGGAATGAGCTCGGGGCGTGATGTGACGATCACGATGGGCTCTTCCGAGGTGTCGGCAAGACCGTCGGGTCCGGCGGGGAAGAAGGTGACCTTGTGATACGCGCCTTCGCGTTCGCGGTCTTCCAGTTCAGCCTGGGCGACCGCGGTGCCGAATGTGACGTCCCACATGGTGGGTGCGTCTTGTGAATATGCCTGGCCGCGGGCGAGTTCGTCGAGGAATGCCCGCTGCGAGACTTCGCGGGAGTGAGCGTCAATCGTCCGGTAGGAGTGCTTCCAGTCGACTGACAGGCCGACCTTGCGGAACAGGTCTTCGAATATCTTTTCGTCTTCGCCGGACAGTTCGAGGCACAGCTCGATGAACTTTTGGCGCGATACGTGTTTGAAGTCGCGCGGATTGCGCGGGACCTTGGTCGGCAGTTCGAAGTCGTCGCCCTCGTAGGGCAGGGACGGGTCGCAGGTGACGCCGTAGTAGTTCTGCACGCGGCGTTCTGTGGGCAGTCCGTTGTCGTCCCATCCCAGCGGGTAGAAGACGTTTCTGCCGGTCATCCGCTTGTAGCGGGCCAGAACATCGGTCTGGGTGTAGGAGAACACGTGGCCGACGTGCAGTGATCCCGACGCCGTCGGCGGGGGAGTGTCGATCGAGTAGACCTCCTCGCGCGTCGTGTCGCGGTCGAAGGCGTATGTTTGCTCTTCCGCCCAGCGTGCGTCCCATTTTTCTTGGAGACCTTCGAGGGCGGGCTTGTCAGGCAAATGCACCGAGTCATGTGTGCGAGAACCAAAATCCATAGCGTCATTGTCCCAGACCGCGGCGGGGATTGGGCCCGGGGCTGTTCTGTGCGGTCCCCGGGCGCGAGGTGCCGCTGAGCTTGGCGGGTGCTCGGCGCCATTTCTCAACTACAGTAATCGGACGGGGCCCGCTGAGCGGGCCGGAAGCTGAGAGGGGAAGCTATGAGTCAACTGCGCGCGGTTGTGACAGGAGCGAGTTCGGGAATCGGAGCTTCGACCGTGGAGAAGCTCACAGAACTCGGCTGGAGCGTTGTCGCCCTGGCCCGTCGCGAAGATCGCCTGCGAGAGCTGGCTGCGAAGACCGGGTGTGACTATCAGGTCTGCGATGTAGCCGACGGCGCTTCGGTTGTTGCCGCGGCTGAGAGAATCACTGCCGAAGGCCCAGTGCACGCCCTGGTGGCCAATGCCGGTCTGGCTATCGGCAACGACTGGGTCGAAAACGCCTCACCGGACAGCTGGGCGCAGGAGTACAACATCAACGTGCTCGGCATTCTGCGCAGCGTGCGTGCGTTCCTGCCGGCCCTGGAAGCAAGCGGGCGCGGGGACATCCTGCTCATGGGCTCGACCGCCGGGCTCATCCAGTACGAAGGCGGTGGAGGCTACGTAGCATCTAAGCACGGCGTTCATGCGGTGGCAGGCACTCTGCGACTCGAGCTGGCCGGTCGTCCGGTTCGGGTGATGGAGATCGCGCCGGGCATGGTCGCAACACCGGAGTTCTCACTGAAGCGAATGGGTTCGCAGGAAGCCGCCGACACCGTCTACGAAGGCGTAGAGAACCCGCTGACGGAAGACGACATCGCCGATGCCGTCGTGTGGAGCCTGACCCGACCGCATCACGTCAATGTCGACCTCATGGTGCTGCGGCCGATCGCCCAGGCAGCTCAGCACAAGGTGGCGCGCAACGCAGGGCTGTGAGCGACTTCGGCAGCATTCGCAGTGGGGTAAGATCAGACCTGCGTTGATCCGGCTATCACCGGGGAGCATCCGGAAGAAAAGCCTGCACAGCTCAGGCGAGCTTCGCCTCGTGAGCTTCAGGCCCAGTAGAACCGGACGGGTGGGCCCGTCACAGCCTTTGAGCGATCCGCGTCAGCGGATAAGCGGGGTGGTACCGCGGCAGCCTTCGGGCAGTCGTCCTCGCACGGATGAAACCGTAAACGGGTTCGGTGCCGCCGGACCCGCGAATAAAGGACGCTCATGACTGAGAACATCTATCCCAAGCAGACGACCTCTGCTTTCGGCATGTCCTCCAGCCCGGACTTCCCGGCCCTGGAAAAGGACGTTCTGAAGTTCTGGAACGACAACAGCATCTTCCAGGAATCCATTGACAACCGCGATGCCGGCAAAAACGGCGAAAACGAATTCGTCTTCTACGACGGCCCTCCCTTCGCCAACGGTCTGCCGCACTACGGGCACTTGCTGACCAGCTACGTCAAAGACGTCGTACCGCGCTACCAGACCATGCGGGGCAAGCGCGTGGAGCGCCGCTTCGGCTGGGACACCCACGGGCTGCCCGCTGAGCTTGAGGCCATGCGCCAGCTGGGGCTGAAGACCAAAGACGAAATCCTTGACATGGGCATTGACAAGTTCAATGCCGCAGCCCGGGAATCGGTGCTCAAATACACCGACGAATGGGAAGAGTACGTCGGTCGCATGGGCCGCTGGGTGGACTTTGAAAACGACTACAAGACGCTCAACCCCACGTTTATGGAGTCCGTCCTGTGGGTCTTCAAGACGCTCTACGACAAGGGACTGATCTACGAGGGCTTCCGAGTTCTGCCCTACTGCTGGTCAGACGAAACCCCGCTGTCGAACCACGAACTGCGCATGGACGACGACGTTTACAAAGACCGGCAGGACCCGGCTGTCACCGTCGGTCTTCGCTGCACGTCCGGCCCACTGGCCGACTCGACGCTGAAAGACGCCCGCTTCCTCATCTGGACGACCACTCCGTGGACGCTTCCGTCTAACCTCGCGGTCGTCGTCGGAGCGGACATCGACTACTTCGTCGTCGAATCCGACGGGCCCACCGGCAGCACGCAGCGCTACGTCATCGCCAAGGAGCGCCTGGCCGCATACGCCCGCGAACTCGGCGAAGAGCCGACGGTTGTTGCCGAACTCAAAGGCTCTGACCTGCTGGGTCACACCTACGCTCCGCCGTTTGGCTACTTTGCCGACCACGACAACGCTTTCCGCATCCTCGACGGCGACTTCGTCACCACGAGTGACGGTACGGGACTCGTGCACACCGCAGGCGCCTTCGGTGAGGACGACTACGTTGTCACGCAAGCCGCGGGAATCGAAGCTGTCATGCCCGTGGGCCCCGACGGACGCTTCACCGCCCCGGCAGTCGACTACGTCGGCGATCTTGTCTTCGACGCCAACCCCAAGATCATCCGCCACCTCAAAAAGGCCACGGCCGGTGAAGGCGACACCGGCTCCGTCACCGACGGCACCGTCCTGGTGCGCCACGAAACCTACAACCACTCGTATCCGCACTGCTGGCGATGCCGCAATCCGCTCATCTATAAGGGCGTGTCCTCGTGGTTTGTCAGCGTCACCGAGTTCAAAGACCGGATGCTTGCCAACAACGAGCTGATCAACTGGGTGCCTGACAACGTCAAGCACGGTCAGTTCGGAAAATGGCTGGAAAACGCTCGCGACTGGTCGATCACGCGCAACCGCTTCTGGGGCAGCCCCGTGCCGGTGTGGAAGTCGGACAACCCCGACTACCCCCGCATTGACGTCTACGGCAGCTTCGAGGAGATTGAACGCGACTTCGGCCGTCTGCCGCTGAACCACGACGGCCAACCGGACCTGCACCGACCCTTCATCGACGAGCTGACCCGGCCCAACCCGGACGATCCGACCGGCAAGTCCACCATGCGCCGCGTGGAGGACATCCTCGACGTGTGGTTCGACTCCGGTTCCATGCCCTACGGACAGGTGCACTACCCGTTTGACAACAAGGAATGGTTCGACAACCACTACCCGGCGGACTTCATCGTCGAGTACATCGGGCAGACCCGCGGGTGGTTCTACACGCTGCACATTCTGGCGTCTGCGCTGTTCGACAAGCCCGCATTCCGCGATGTCATCTGCCACGGCATCGTCCTGGGTTCCGACGGCAACAAGATGTCGAAGTCGCTGCGCAACTACCCGGACGTCAACGAAGTGTTCGAGCGCGATGGATCCGACGCCATGCGCTGGTTCCTCATGTCCAGCCCCGTGCTGCGCGGCGGTAACCTCATCGTCACCGAGCAGGGCATCCGCGACTCCGTACGCCAGATCATCCTGCCGGCGTGGAATGCCTGGCACTTCTTCGCCACGTACTCCAACACGGCAGATGCTCCAGGTGAAACACCCGCCGAAGGGAAATCCGGTTCCGGCTACCGGGCAGGCCACCGCTATCAGTCCTCGCAAGTGCTCGACCAGTACCTGCTGGCGAAGACACGCGACTTCATCGACAGCTTCGCCAAGCACATGGACGAGTACGATCTGTGGAGTGCCTGCGGGCTGTTCCGCGAACACCTGGACATGCTCACCAACTGGTACGTCCGCCGCTCCCGGCGCCGCTTCTGGGAAGGAACGGAGCAGACACACGAAACCTTCGATGTCTTCTACACCTGCTTCGAGGCGTTCCTCAAGGTTGCCGCTCCGCTGCTGCCGTTCACGATCGAAGAGATCTATCGCGGTCTGACGGGCGAACGCTCGGTCCACCTGGCTGACTACCCGGACAGCTCGCTGTTCGAAGCCAATCCTGAACTGGTCAGGGCAATGGACCTCACCCGGTCGATCTGCTCGGTCGGTTCGAGCCTGCGCAAGGCGGAAAAGCTGCGCGTGCGCCTGCCCCTGGCCCGCCTGACCGTCGCCACAGATGTTGAGCTGGGCGAAGAATTCACGTCGATCATCGCCGACGAACTCAATGTTCGCGAAGTCGTCGTCATGCCTGTTGAAAAGGCAGAAGAGGCAGGCTTCAAACTCGAACAGAAGCTCACCGTCAACGCCCGTGCGGCCGGCCCGCGCCTGGGCAAGAACGTCCAGGCCGCCATCAAGGGCTCCAAGTCCGGCGACTGGTCGGTCAGCGACGGCATCGTCACCGCCGGGGGCATTGAGCTGCAGGAAGGCGAATACACCCTCGAGGACGTCGCTGAATCCGGTCACGACGGCATTGTTCTGGCGCCCACGGAATCGGGCTTCGTGGCACTCGACACGGTTGTGACTGACGAACTGCGGGAAGAAGGCCAGGCGCGCGACACCATCCGCGCCATCCAGAGCGCCCGCAAGGAACTCGACCTGCACGTCTCAGACCGCATCGATGTGACAGTCAGCGTTCCAGCCGAAGCCGCGGAAGCGCTCAGCGGCTACAGCGACCTCATTGCGAAGGAAACCCTGGCCGAAACCCTGCGGATCACCCAGGAGCCGCTCGGCGAAGGACAGGTGTTTCAAGCCGCTGAGCTCGCCGAAGGTGCCGCCGTTCGCGTGGAGAAGCACGCATGACGAATCCCGAACCGACGGGCCTGCAGCTGGCCGAAGCCGCGCTGCAGGCCCGGGCGGGCGAAACCGAGATCGAACTGCGCCTGGACGCCACCCTGCGGGCGTGCCAGCTGCTCGGCGACATCCACCGGGCAGCCCCGGTCATCATGGTCGCCGGAACAAACGGCAAAACCTCAACGGTCCGCATGGTCGATGCGCTGCTGAGCGCACACGATCTGCGCGTCGGCCGGTTCTCCAGCCCCCACCTGCACTCCGTCACAGAGCGGATCGCAGTCGACGGCGCCCCGGTTGCCGACGACGAATTCGTGCGAGTATTCGGCGAAATCCGCCCGTTTCTCGACATCGTCGACGCCGAACTGACAGGAGACGGGCGACCGACGCTCACATATTTTGAAGCGCTGACCGTGCTCGCGTTCGCCGTATTCGCTGACGCCCCCGTCGACGTCTTCGTGCTCGAGGTCGGGATGGGCGGTCAATGGGACTCAACCAATGTGGCTGACGCCGACGTCTGCGGCTTCACCCACATCAGCCTGGATCACCAGGCGTTCCTCGGAGACACCCTGACCGAAATCGCCGCCGCAAAGGCCGGGATCCTCGACAGGACGCAGGACGACAGCCCAGCGCCGACGCCCTCGGTTGTCATCGGCAGCCAGGACGACGAGGCGGCAGCCGAGCTCGAACGTCAGCTGGCCGACCGCGGGCTCACCGGGCGCTGGTTCGGCCGCGAGTTCGAAGTCCTCGAAGCCAAACAGGCCGTTGACGGACAGCTTTTCACCATGCGCGGGGCCTATGACGTCTACAGCGATCTGTTCCTACCGCTGCTGGGCCGCCACCAGGTCGACAACGCCGCCGCTGCAGTCGCAATCGTCGAACAGTTCCTCGGCACGGAGGACAAACCTCTGAACACGGACACGATCGGCACCGGGCTGAGCACCGTCACATCGCCGGGTCGCATGGAGGTTATGCGCTCCGATCCGACGATCGTCGTCGACGGCGCCCACAACCCAGACGCTGCAGAAGCTCTGAGGGAAGCGCTGGCAGACTCCTTCGATTTCTCGGACGTCGTAGCCGTCGTCGCAGTGTACGAAGACAAAGACGTGCACGGGCTTTTGGAGCACATCTACCGCACCGCGGGCAGGATCGTCGTGTCGCAGGCCCAGAGCCCCCGCGCGCTGAGCTCCCACAAGCTCGCGCAGGCCGCTGAAGAATGGTGGGACCCGGACGATGTCATCCGAACCGACAACCTCAACGACGCGCTCATGCGTGCCGTTGACCTTGCGCTTGATGACCCTGAGCGCAGCACGGGAATTGTTGTGACCGGTTCGCTGTCAACCGTTGCCGAGGCCCGCACCCTGCTGGGCCGAAAGGATGCTCAATGACGCAGGAGACCCCTGCTGAACTTCCACAGCTTCCGCTGAAGTCGAAGCTGCCGATTCTCGGTGGGACCGTTCTCATTTCCGAGGCGATCATCGTCTACTTCGCCCTGCTGGTCGGCTACGGGCTTCAGCCGCTGCCGTTCGGCTGGCTTGTTGCAGGGGCCGTGGTGCTCGGCGCTCTGTGCATCACCGCGACGGTGACCTTGCCGAAGAAGGCCGGCCAGAAAGGCCTCGGGATTGCGCTGGGGTGGATGATTCAGCTGCTCATACTGGCAAGCGGTATTGTTTTGGGCGGTCTTGCCGTCGTCGCAGCCGTCTTCGGCACCATGTGGGCCGTCGGCGTGTACTGGGGCCGGCGGATTGACCGCGAAGCCACCGCCTACGTCAAACAGGCCTATAGCGCGGGTACGCCCGCTGCACCCGGAGATCAGGAGAAAGAGGAATGATGAAGGAACGCACACTCGTACTTGTCAAGCCCGATGGCGTTGAACGCGGCCTCGTCGGTGAAGTCATCGCTCGGCTGGAGAAGAAGGGCTACGAGATCAGCGCCATGAAGATGGTTCGCGCTGACCACTCCATGCTCAGCCGTCATTACGAAGAACACGAGGGCAAGCCGTTCTACGAACCGCTGCTGGAGTACATGGGCAGCGGATCTGCGGTTGCGATCGTCGTCACCGGCGAAGAGGTGATCGAAGCCTTCCGGGTGATGGCCGGAACCACCAACCCGACAACCGCGGCGCCCGGTTCAATTCGCGGTGACTTCGGCCGTTCCTGGGGCGAGGGTGTTGTTAAGAACATTGTCCACGGATCGGATTCGACCTTGTCGGCAGAACGCGAAATCAAGATCTGGTTCCCCGAGCTCGGCTGACTTTCCAGACCAGAAGAAGCCGACCTCCACCTCGTGATGCGAGGGCCTCGTCATACGAGGCGGAGGTCGGCTTCTTCTGTTGGGCCGCGGTCCGTTCGGGATTGTCTGCAGACCCGACGGACCAGACGAACCCCTCTGTTCAGACGAGGCTGGAGAAGAACGTCCAGAACTTCGCGACGATGCTCAGGTAGATCAGCGTAAGTGCCGCGGCGGACAGGAGAACAGCGTGGGAGGCAAAGACCTGCACCGCGGGGGAGTTCTGGACAGCCGTTCCAAAGCCTCCCGTGAGTGCTAGGTGTCCGGCGGTGATGAACCACATCGGAATGACAACCGTCCACACGACGATGCACCACGGGCAGCCGATCCCGATGACGAAGATCGAGCTGACGAAGAGGAAGATGACGAGTGCGACACCGCCGGTGAGGCCGGTGAGCAGACCGACCATGACCCAGCGGGGGATATCGGTGCGGCTGATGAGCAGCACGCCCAGCAGGAGCGGGAAGATGAACGCGGCGATGCCGATGAGCTGATTGGGAAAGCCGAACAGCTGCGCCTGCCAGAAGTTCATCACGGAGCCGCAGGAGAAAAACGGGTTGAAGTCACAGGAAAGGACATGCCCGGGATTTTCGAGCTTTTTGATTTTCTCAATCGACAGGTCCAACGATGCGATCAGCCCGATGACGGCTGTCACCACGAGGAAGATTCCAAAGGGCCTCCCGCGGCTGAACCACGGGGACGGTACGGAGAGCTCTTCTGTCTGCACACTGGTTCCTGATGTCATAGAAACATCATCCACCGCATGAGCCGACCGGTCGAATCGAGGACGGCCCAGCAGGGTTCACGCGTCGGATTCAGCACTGTCCCGGGCGCACTGTGACATAATGATCTGCAGAGCTCCGGCAGAGCAACCGCGCCGGATGTGCTTCCACCTCTCCGAAGGACTTCGGCCAGGTTCAAGATGAAGCCCGGGCCACCGCGCTGAGCATTCGCGCGAGCCCACGACAGCTCACAGACTTTTGCGTTTCAGACACAGGACATGATCCCGGTCGCGGCTGTTGCACCGCTTGATCGGGACGGGAGTTTTCAATGAGTGACACAGTGGATCCCACAGAGGGAATCCTTTCCGATCTCGAACAGCTGCGTCAGCAGTCTCAGGGCCGCCAAGCCGATGCGGACGATGACGACAGTCGCCGCGCACAGCTTTTGGAATCAATAGCCGACAAAGCGGGACAGAAGCGCGGTGCGGAGAATCGTGCCGACAGTCAGCCGGAAGCGGCAGCAGCCCCGGGCAGTGTCCACGGGGACGTCGATGAAGACGAGGGCGACTCTGATCACGCGCAGGTGCACGGTGACGAGGACACCGCGCACAATGATGAAGACGCGGAGGACGGTGCTGGCGAAACCGCATTCGCTCGCGGACTGTTCTCCAACGCCGCCAAACCGGAGGTCGCCGGTCTGCCGGTGAGCGCCGATTCCGCGGAAGTGCAGGCCGCGCCGTCTTTCTCAGCGCAGACGTCTGACAATGGCGATGGCGCCGAGGCGGTGCCGGTCAGCGCTCCCTCAGGTGGGGCGCTGCTGTTCCAGCAGCCGAAGGCCGAACTGGGCGTCCAGGTGGATCCCGATTGGGAGCCTGAAGACTACGACGATTCGGAAGACGCACAGGACTCCGAGGGCTCTGACTCTGATGACAGTTCCCACGATGACAGTCATGACGGCGGACGCGAAGGCGGACGGCGCCGACGTCGGCGCGGTGGTCGCGGCCGTCGTTCGAAGTCGCGCGATGACAGCGATGACAACGACGATTCCCACGACGACTCCGCAGGTTCTGGTGGCTCCGGTTCTGAAGGCCGCGGCACTCGCCGCAGCCGAGACGACCGTAAACACAGTGACGACAGCGAACACGACGGGCGCGAATCGTCATCCGATGACAGCGATGATGACAATGATGGCGACAGCAGGCGCTCGCGGCGCCGCACGCGACGCCGCGAGCGCAGCAGCCGTCGCGCCTCGTCGCTGGAAAGCGAAGTGACCGGCATCCGCGGATCCTCTCGCGTAGAAGCCAAGCGCCAGCGCCGTCGGGAAGGTCGTGCCGCCGGACGCCGCCGCCCTGTCATCACGGAAGCCGAATTCCTCGCCCGCCGAGAATCGGTTGAGCGCGCGATGATCGTGCGCGAAAAAGACGGCCGAACCCAGCTGGTTGTGACTGAAGACGGCATTGCCGTTGAGCACTATCTTTCGGAGAAGCGGCAGCAGAGTTCGCTGATCGGCAATGTCTACCTCGGGCGCGTGCAGAACGTGCTGCCCAGCATGGAGGCTGCGTTCGTCGACATCGGGAAGGGCCGCAACGCCGTTCTGTACGCTGGCGAAGTCAACTGGGATGCCCTCGGCATGGACGGCAAACCCCGTCGCATTGAAGTCGCCCTCAACCCCGGCGACCCAGTGCTCGTCCAGGTGACAAAGGACCCTGTCGGGCACAAGGGTGCACGCTTAACAGCGCAGATCTCTCTGCCCGGGCGGTTCCTCGTGTACGTTCCCGGCAACCAGATGACCGGCATTTCGCGCAAACTTCCCGACAGCGAGCGCAGCCGTCTGAAGACGATCCTGAAAGAAGCCGTCCCCGACGGCTCTGGCGTCATTGTGCGCACAGCCGCCGAAGGCGCCTCGGAAGATGACCTGCGGCAGGACATTGAGCGCCTGCACAAGCGCTGGGAGACGATCGAGGGCAAATCGAGTTCGAACAAGGTGCGCGCCCCCGAACTCCTCTACAGCGAACCGGACATGATGGTGCGCATCATCCGCGATGTCTTCAACGAAGACTTCACCGAGCTCGTGATCGACGGCAACCGCATGTGGGACGTCATCACCGAATACGTCGAATCGGTCGCACCTGACCTGCGGGACCGTGTGTCGCGCTACGAGGGTGACGATGACATCTTCGAGCACTACCGCGTCTCCGAGCAGATCGACAAAGCGCTCAACCGCAAGGTCAATCTGCCCTCCGGCGGTTCTCTCGTGATTGACCGCACGGAAGCGATGACCGTCATCGACGTCAACACAGGAAAGTTCACCGGCTCCGGCGGATCCCTCGAAGAGACCGTCACCAAGAACAACCTCGAAGCGGCCGAAGAAGTCATCCGCCAGCTGCGCCTGCGCGACATCGGCGGCATCATCGTCGTCGACTTCATCGATATGGTTCTGGAGTCCAACCGCGACCTCGTGGTTCGCCGCCTCGTCGAGTGCTTGGGCCGCGACCGTACCAAGCACCAGGTTGCCGAAGTGACATCACTGGGGCTGGTGCAGATGACTCGCAAGCGCATCGGCACAGGCTTGGCTGAGGGGCTTGCCGCAGCCGGAGAAGACCTCTCCGGCCGTGGCCTCATGCTGCCCGGCACCGAACCGGACCACTCCGGACGTCAGTACAAGTCGCGCCGGAAGGGCCGGGACAACAAGGACACCGCGCACAGCTCCAACGGCAGCTCAGGTGGCAAACAGCAGTCAGAAGAAGACGAAAAGCGCAGCCGGGAATCCCAGAAGGCCATGGCTGCCATCGCCAAGGCGACCATCAGGGACCACGACGAATCCGAAGTCCCCGCAGAAGCAGACGAAACCGCAGTCGCGCACAGCGAAACGGCTGAGGCAGCGCATGACAACCCGGACAATGGGAACGCGGAATCCGCGAAGACACACGGCGACAGCGCTGAGGCAGCTGAGCCGGGTGAGCGCCGTACGCGGCGTCGTCGCGGCACCCGCGGAGGCGGCCGGCGCATCAAATCCGCAGAAGCGTCCGAAAGCGCTGAATTCGGTGCCGATGGGCAGACGGGTTCGGACAGCAGCTCCGGAAAAGACCGGGGCAGCGAAGCAAAGGCAGGCGCTGCGGCGGGCGGGCAGGCTGAGGACATCAGCATGCCGACACCGGAATCGGAGGGTCTGCTCATGATCGGAGGCGGCTCCCAGACGCGCATCCAAAAGGCCGTCCAGAAGCCCGAACCCAAAGTCGAGCCCGCTGCCAAGAAACCGACCCCGGCCGAGCCAGAGGCGCTGACAGAGCCGAAGCCGCCGATCCTCATCATCGGCCAGGACTGACCCGTGACGGGGATCCTGCAGTCGGATATGACCGGCGGGATGCGCCGACTGGCCGCCCTGCTCGGCATCGACGGCGAAAGCGATGTCGCGGGTCGGCCGCTGTCCGACGATCAGCTGGTCTCTGCTCTGCAGACTCTGGGCTTCACCGCTGAGGACAGCGGCGAACTGCAGATTCTCATAGATCGCGAATCCCGCCGGCAGTGGCTTTCCGCCCTGCCGGCGGCAGTGCTTGCGCAAACCGGCCAGCCCGTGACAATACCAGTGCGCACATCGGATCCAGCATCAGCGCGGGTTTCGATCGTTGGCGCCTCGGACCTGCACGCAGCCGCGAGGCTGGCTCCGACGATTACCGGAACTCACACCGTGACGGTCGGCGGCGCCTCGGAGGTCAGGCACGAGTACATTGCGACCGCACCAGCGCAGGAACCGGGTATTGCCGAAGTCCGATGCGAAGCAGCCGGCACCGTCAGCCGAGCACCTCTCATTGTGAGTGAACCGGCTGTGCAGCCCAGCGCGCGCGGTTTCCGTCTCCACCTGGCCTCAGCCCGTATGAGCCGTTCGTGGGGCGTGGGCGATTTCGCTGATCTCAGGGACATCGCGGTACAGGCCGCCGAGGTCGGCGCCGAATCCATTGTGACTGCCCCGGTGACCGCCTCTTCTGGGTACAGCCCCTTTGACGTGGAGAGCCGATGCGCCCTTGATCCGCTGTACATCAGCATCACCGACACCCCGGAGTACGCAACCGCGCAGAGCGCGACCCGTCAGGCAGTGCGGGCGCTCGGCATCGATCTGCTGGAAAGCTCATCGCGCAACGAGCCGATGAACCCGCAGCTGGTGCGCGATCGCAAACTCCGGTCGCTCTTGGCGCTGTACGAAGTTCCCGTGCGAACCAGCAGACAGGCTGAATTCGCCCGCTTCTGCGCTCAAGCCGGTCCCGGCCTGCGCGGTTGGGCCGTCTATCGGGCCATGCTGATGGATGCCTCGGTACCCGCGTCATCAGGTTCGCGCGAAGTCCACATATTCAAGGAAGAGCGCGAAGACCTCATCGACTTCTGGCTGTGGGTGCAGTTCATAGCCCGCGAACAGTTCACTGCGGCCGTCTCAGCTCCGACACGGCTCGGTTATGGACTGCGCGTCGCGGTGCAGGTGCCGCAAGCCGGACACGTGGACGCCTGGGCTCTGCCCCAGACAGTCATCAGTCTGGACGAAGGCCAGCGCCCCTGGATGCGAGGAGTATTCGCCGATGCAGTCGCTGCGGGCTCGGCGATTGACGCCCTTGCCGACACCGTATTCCTGCTGGCCGGGGCTGATCTCTCAGCGGGGGATGACTGTGAGTGCGTTCCGGGTGGCGATGCCGACATCCCGATCACCGAACCGGCTGTGCCCGCAATAATGGGTGCGCTTGCCAACAGATACGGCGGGCGCGGCGTGCTCGACGGACCGCTGGGCGAGTTCGCTGCGATCATGGGCGACAGCAGACCGCGAGGTGAACTTCCCTGGCGAGTTCCCGTGTGTGAAAACGGCAGAAAGCCCATCACTTCGCGTTCGCTGGCTGAACATCTCAAACGGTGGGGCGCGTCCGCCGGTACCATTGGCTCCCATGACGGAGATTCCTGACGAACTGCGGCAGCTGCGAGCCAGCATTGACAACCTCGATGCCGTGCTCATCCACATCATGGCCGAGCGTTTCAAACTCACTGAGAAAGTCGGCCATCTCAAAGCCGCCGCCGACCTTCCGCCGGCCGACCCCGAACGCGAACGCGGGCAGCTGGAGCGCTTGCGCGCACTTGCTGAGGCCAGCGGACTGGACCCAGAATTCGCAGAAGAGCTTCTCGCCTTCACCGTCGCCCACGTCATCCGCCGACACCAGCGGATTGCCGAGCAGGAAGCACACCACTGACTTTGACTTTTGGGTGCCGCGGAGATTATAATTACAGGTCGGTGCAATCGCATCACGGCTGACTTTTCCTCCTAATGGGCTCCGTGCCAAGGGAAGGTTGCCGATACGTATGTGAGTGGAGCGCAAAGCCGCTTGCAGCAAAGCAGAAGGGGACTGTCTATGGTCTACGCCATTGTCCGCGTCGGTGGTCACCAGGAAAAGGTGTCTGTCGGCGATGTCATCACCGTCAACCGGATCAAAGCCGAAGCCGGAGACTCTGTCGATCTTGACGTCGTTCTCCACGTGGACGGCGACACCGTGACCCACGCCCCGGAAGACGTGGCCAAGCTCAAGGTCAGCGCTGAAGTCGTCGACGAGCTCCGCGGCCCCAAGATCGTCATCCAGAAGTACAAGAACAAGACCGGCTACAAGCGTCGTCAGGGCCACCGTCAGGAGCTCACGCGCCTGAAGATCACCGGTATCAAGTAAGCAGAACCCAGGAGTACTGAACTATGGCAACAAAGAAGGGTGCGAGCTCTACTCGCAACGGTCGTGATTCCAACGCCAAGCGCCTGGGTGTCAAGCGCTTCGGCGGTCAGCTGGTGAACAACGGCGAAATCCTCGTCCGCCAGCGCGGAACCAAGTTCCACCCCGGCGTCAACGTCGGACGCGGCGGCGACGACACACTGTTCGCGCTTGCTGCGGGAACGGTGGAATTCGGCCAGAAGCGCGGCCGCAAGACGGTCAGCGTCATTGCTGAATAACAGAGTTTAGAATTGTGGGGCGAGTCGCGACGCGGCTCGCCCCACAATCATTAGAAAGGGAAGGCCGTGGCTGTCGAGTTCGTCGATCGCGTGACTCTTTTCCTCGCCGCCGGAAACGGTGGTGACGGCTGCACCTCTGTGCGCCGCGAGAAATTCAAGCCGCTGGGCGGGCCTGACGGCGGCAACGGGGGAGACGGCGGGGACATCGTCTTCCAAGTCGACCCGCAGACCACGACACTTCTGAGCTACCACCGATCGCCGCACATCAAGGCGGACAACGGTGCCGCCGGTTCTGGGGATCTGCGGCACGGAGCAAAGGCCGGTGATCGCATCGTCCCGGTTCCCAATGGCACGGTTGTGAAGAACCGCGATGGCGAAATCCTGGCTGACCTCGTTGGTTCGGGTGCTCGCTTTGTCGCCGCCTCGGGCGGTCGCGGGGGTCTGGGCAATGCGGCTCTGGCTTCGACTAAGCGCAAAGCTCCCGGCTTTCACCTGCTGGGCACGCCCGGCGAAGAAGCCGACGTCGTCCTCGAACTCAAAACTGTCGCAGACATCGCGCTTGTCGGCTATCCCTCTGCCGGGAAGTCCAGTCTCATTGCTGCACTTTCTGCTGCGAAGCCCAAGATCGCCGACTACCCGTTCACCACGTTGGTGCCCAACCTGGGCGTGGTGCAGGCGGGCAGCACGCGCTTTACCGTTGCGGACGTGCCCGGGCTCATCCCTGGCGCGGCTCAGGGTAAGGGGCTCGGCTTGGACTTCCTGCGGCACATTGAACGATGCGCCGCTATCGTGCACGTCATCGACATGGCAACGTGGGAAGCGGAGCGCGATCCCGTCACCGACCTCAAGACAATCGAAGCCGAACTGGCCGCCTATGAAGTCGATGTCGACTCCAGCGGCGAGCTGCTGCCGCTGACTCAGCGGCCGACGCTGGTTGCACTGAACAAAACCGACATTCCCGACGGCAAAGACCTCGCTGACATTGTGCGCGCAGAGCTGAACGAAGCGGGCTACCGCACTTTCGACATTTCCGCTGTTTCCCACGAAGGGCTGAAAGAGCTGTCCTTTGCTATGGCCGAGATCGTGCTTGAAGAACGCGCCAGGCGAGCAGAGCTTGACGAAGAGCCCGCCCGGCAGATCATCCGACCCGCGGCGGTCGACCGCGCGGGGTCGTTCACCATCACGCCTGAAAACGGCCCCGAAGGGCCTGTCTACCGGGTCCGCGGCGATAAGCCCGAACGCTGGATTCTGCAGACTGACTTCACCAACGACGAAGCCATCGGCTACCTGGGCGACCGCCTGCAGCGGCTCGGGGTCGAAGACGAACTTGTCAAACAGGGCGCACACCCCGGCGACACGATTGTCATCGGCCCAGCCGAAAACGCCGTCGTGTTCGACTGGGACCCCACGCTGCTCGGTGGGGGAGAGCCCCTGGGCAAGCGCGGCAGCGATTCGCGCCTGGAAGAGAACCGCCGAGCTTCGCGTGCTGAGCGCAAAGCCGCGTTCCATGAGCGTATGGACGCGAAAGCCGCCGCACGTGCAGAACTGGAAGCAGAGCGGCTGGCGGAGAAAAGCCAGCGGGAGGCTGAATAGCCGGTGACTGATGCAGCCGCAGTGCGCGACTCCGTCCGTCGTGCCGAAACAATCGTCGTCAAGGTCGGTTCATCGTCGATTACTGATGAACGGGGACTCAATCGCGATCGGCTCGTCGAACTGACGGAGATCATCGGCAAGCTGCACGACGACGGCAAGAACGTCATTCTCGTAACCTCCGGGGCGGTCGCAACAGGACTTGGTCCCATGCCAATCGATCAGCGCCCTTCGGACCTCCCGACCCTGCAGGCAGCGGCCGCTGTCGGCCAGAGTCTGCTCATGACCGCCTATACGGAAGAGCTCGCAGCGCACGCAGTGGTGACGGCACAGGTTCTCCTGACAGTCGATGACATGGTGCGCCGCTCCACGTATCGCAATGCCCAGAACACCATCAACCGTCTTCTGGCGATGAACATTCTGCCGATTGTGAACGAAAACGACGCTGTGGCAACGGACGAACTTCGCTTCGGAGACAACGACAGGCTTGCCGCTCTCGTCGCGCAGATGGCTCACGCCGAAGCGCTCGTTCTGCTGTCCGATGTGCCGTCCCTGCTGTCGGCACCCCCGGAAGACCCGTCGGCGGTGCGGATACCGTTCGTCGCCGGTCCTGACGACCTCTCCTCGCTCACAATAGGTGGCAGCGGCAGTGCTGTCGGCACAGGAGGCATGGCGACAAAAGTCCAGGCGGCAGTGATCGCAGCAGATTCAGGCATCCCCAGCGTCCTCACGTCCTTCGACCTTGCCGTCTCCGCGGTTCGCGGTCAGGACGTCGGAACGTACTTTGGTCCCACCCATTCCAGACGGCAGACACGGCTGCTGTGGCTTGCACACCTTGCTGAGCCCGCCGGATCCATTCGCGTTGACGCTGGTGCAGCGAAAGCCCTCACCGAGGGCGGAAGCTCTCTGCTTGCCGCGGGTGTTGTGGATGTGTCCGGCCGCTTTGAAGCGGGGGAGCCAGTGGACATCGTCGACCCGCGCGGCACTCGACTGGCCCGCGGTCTTCCAAACTTCAGTGCGGACGAACTCCCTCAGATGTTCGGCCTGAGCAAAAGTGAACTCGGTCGCCGCTTCGGCGTATCGTTCCAAAGAGAAGTCGTTCACCGAAACGACATGATGTTGACAAAGAACGGGACAGTGTGACATGACGGAAACCCCTGAGATCGACCGCAAAACTGAGCGGGCAGTCACCCGCGTCGCCGCGGCCGCCAAGAATGCCTCGGCTGTTGTGTCGACCGCGTCTACAGCAGACAAGAACGCGGCCCTCGAAGCGATAGCCCGGATCTTGGAAGACAACATCGACGATATCGTCGCGGCAAGTGCGGAAGACATCGAAACGGGGAAGAAGCGCGGCTTGTCCGATTCGCTGCTTGACCGGCTTGAACTGAACGAGCAGCGGGTGCGCAGCATTGCCGCAGCTGTTCGGCACGTGATCGGTCTGTCGGACCCGGTCGGCAGCTTGATCAGCGGTCGAACTCTGCCGAACGGCATTGAGCTCATGCAGAAGCGCGTTCCCATGGGCGTGATCGGCGCGATCTACGAAGCTCGGCCCAATGTCACGGTCGACATTGCGGCTCTGGCAATCAAAGCGGGCAATGCGGTGGTCCTGCGCGGAGGTTCGGCCGCGATTTCTGCCAATACCCTCCTCGTGGAACTGCTGCGCAGAGCGGTGGCTTCGGCGGGGCTGCCGAAAGACACAGTCTCGAGTATTGACTCGTGGGGCCGTGACGGCGCCGCGGTGCTGATGAAAGCACGCGACTACGTCGACCTGCTCATTCCGCGGGGTGGTCCCGATCTCATCCAGCGGGTCGTGCACGACTCGATCGTGCCAGTCATCGAAACCGGCGCCGGGAACACTCACATGTTCATTGACTCGTCGGCGGGTGTGCGCATGGCCTCTGACCTGGTCCTCAACGCGAAAACCCACCGACCGAGCGTGTGCAATGCCCTGGAGACGCTGTTGGTGCACGAAAAGGCCGCCCGTCGTGTGCTTCCGAAGATCCTGTATCGCCTGAACGAGGCGGGGGTTGCCATCCACGGCGGCTCTGATGTCGCCGAATGCGCGCCAGAGGGCGTCCGGATCCGCCGCGTCACCCGGCGCGACTGGGCAAAGGAATATCACGACCTCGAGATCGCCGTGCGCATTGTGGCCGACGTCGACGAGGCGATCGAGCACATCCGGGCCTATTCAACCGGTCACACCGACGTCATCGTCACAAACACGATCGCCAATGCCGATGTCTTCGTTGACGCAATCGACTCCGCTGTCGTCGGAGTCAATGTGTCTACCAGATTCACTGACGGCGGTGAGTTCGGTTTGGGAGCAGAGGTCGGAATCTCTACGCAGAAGCTCCATGCCCGTGGGCCCATGGGCATTGCGGAGCTCACCACCTCTAAGTGGGTCATGCGCGGTTCGGGGCAGATTCGCAGCTGACCCCGACACGCCGAGCGGCACCGCGTGCCAACGGGTAAAGTGGTGCCCAAACAGACCCTGTACACCTACCTATAGGAGAAAAAGTGAACGAGATTCTCATTACCGCTGCAGAACACGCGCACGAAGGGGCCGAACTTCCCATGGAGCCCATCTGGTACGGAGTGACCGCTCTGAGCATCCTGTTGTTCACGGGCATCATCGCCCTCAGTTGGAAGGGCATCTCCTACCGCCACTGATGATGAACCACGAAGCGCGCAGGGTCGGGGTGATGGGCGGTACATTTGACCCCATCCACAACGGCCACCTGGTCGCCGCCAGCGAAGTGGCGGCACGGTTCGGGTTGGACGAAGTGATCTTCGTCCCCACTGGCCGCCCGTGGCAGAAGACCGGCCGAAACGTCAGCGATGCCGAGCACCGCTACCTCATGACCGTGATTGCCACGGCGTCCAACCCGCGCTTCACCGTTTCCCGTGTTGACGTTGATCGTCCAGGAAACACCTACACCATCGACACGCTGCGCGATCTCGCTGAGAAGCTCGGTGAAGGCACCGAGATGTTCTTCATTACGGGAGCCGATGCACTTGCACAGATCCTGTCATGGAAAGAAGTCGACGAGCTTTTCGAACTTGCCCATTTCGTCGGCGTCAGTCGGCCGGGCCACGAACTGTCGTCAGAGGGTCTGCCCAAGGACGGCGTGAGCCTCTTGCAGATTCCCGCTCTGGCAATCTCGTCAACTGACTGTCGCGACCGGGTTCGTGACGATTTCCCGGTGTGGTACCTCGTTCCCGATGGCGTCGTGCAGTACATTGCAAAACACAACCTCTACAGGAGCGAAATTGGCTGAGCAGTACCTAACCCGACGCGAACGGCGAGAAGCCGAACGTCGTGCCGCGGAAGCTGAAGCTGCTGCACAGCACTCTGCGGAAGTCCCAGATGACGACTATAGTAGCGATTATCAGGCTCCTGCCAAGCTGACCGTCAAACCGCAGGCGTCCGCTGCCTCAGAGACTCCCTACTCCGAACGTGAATCGAATTGGCGGGCGGGCGGCAGCACGCCCACCACCGGCACGGCGCCCGCACGCAGCGAGGCTCCGTCTCTTCCAGAGGCTCGCTTCGGCCAGCACGAAGATCAGCACTTCCAAACGCGCGCCGAGCGCCGCCAGTACATGATCGATCACGGGCTGAACCCCACACCGGTCTATGCAGATCAGGACGATGCTGATCAGGGCCTGCGGACTAACACCTCATCATTTGCAGAACCGGCGGCACAGCCGCAGCCGGGCGCATACTCTGACAAAGGTTCGGCTCCCGTGGTGAGGACGACCCCCGCGTCGGTCGCACCGTCTAGTCCAGCGGTCACTCGGGCCTACGCGCCGAGCTCCAGTGCAGAAGCTCACCGGCTTGGCGAAACAGCTCCGAAGATTTCCGGAGCTGTTGACAGGGCCAACGAAAGCCCGAAGGCCGACGACTGGGTGGCGCGCAGGCAGGCAGCGAGCAAGCCGCGCGAACGCCGCGCACCGGTAGTCAAGCCCACCAATCCGGGAATCACCGTCGTATCGGCCGCGTCGGCTCCGACTGCTGGCTCCGCGACCAAGGACATCGCGAATCTCGGCACCAGCACACTCGGCACCAGCACACGGGTCAACTACCAGCCGTCGACTGAAAAACAGCAGCCGAGCCCTGACTTCCGCAACGAGGCTTCGGGTCCTGCGACAATGCCGCTTGAATCGGTGAAGATCTCGCCGGAAGAAAGCCAAACTCTGCAGGCAGACGAAGGCGAAGAGGTCGACAACCCGCCGGTTGGACCCATGAAAGCCCGCGATGTCACATACGGAGACGGAGAAATCCTCGTCGGCGACCGCCCCTCTGTGCTTCCCTATATTGTCCTCGGGGTCGGCGGCCTTGTGGCCATCGTCCTGATCATCGTCGCCCTCATCATGCTCTTCTGAACAGAAAGGTCACAGTGCCCGCAACTGACACGGCAAAAGAGCTGGCCCGCACGGCAGCTCAAGCAGCATCCGACCGACTCGCAGCCGATATCACCGCAATCGACGTCGCAGACAATCTGGTGCTCACAGATGCCTTTGTCATCGCATCAGCATCGAACGAGCGGCAGGTCCACGCTGTCGTTGACAACATCGAAGAGCAGCTGTTGCGCAAGCACCAGGTCAAGCCGATTCGGCGCGAGGGCACGGGAGAGAATCGTTGGGTGCTTGTCGACTACGGTGACATCACTGTGCATGTCTTCCACGAAGACGACAGGGAATACTACGGTCTCGACAAACTGTGGGGCGACTGCGAAGCTATTGAACTCCCCGAATTCGAAGCCCAGCCTTCACAGTGATCCGCTGCGCGTGTGCGCACGCGGGCCCGGCCTTACAGGGCAGTGCCGTGTGCGACGCACCTTCGGCAGCCTCTGATGCTTTGAGATCGGCGGTTTCATGAAATTCCTGTTGGTGTGTGACTACGACCTGGATTATGTGGGCGGCGCGCAGACAGCCTTTGTTGCGCAGGCCAAAGCCCTGCACGACGCCGGGCACAGCGTGGCTGTTATGGCACCGCGTGCACGGCTGGTGGCAGATCTGCCCTCCGTTGAAGTCATAAACCCGCCGGGCACTGTTCGCGTTCCCGGCGCGGGACTGCCGGTCTTTCGCTTCGGCCGGGGGTTGGAGCGCTGGATGCGGCGCACACTGGCAGCAGCCGCACCGGACGCGGTTGTTGTGCATTCGGAATTCGGTCTTGCCGCGGCAGCGGTCACAACTGCCTCGGCGATGGGGATAGTCACCCTGCACACGGTGCACACCTTTTTTTGGCGTGCACCGAAAGCCGCTGGTCCGGCCGCACCTGCCCTGCGCGGTCTCTACAGACTCTTCACTCGGCAGAAGGCCCCACGTGCGAAACTTTCCGACCGTCCAGCTGATTCAGCGCTGCGGTCGATGACGCTGGCCATGGCTCGACGTGCTGATGTTGTGCTCTCGCCGTCAGGACATCAGGCTCAGAAGCTGCGTGCCGCGGGCGCGCAGAACGTTGTGGTCCTGTCAAATGCGTCCAAGCGAACAGCTCAACCGCAGCCGCTGCCTCGTTCAGTTCCGCTGCGTCTGGCATGGATTGGTCGCTTTGCCCCCGAAAAGCGGTTGGAAGTTGCGCTGGAAGCCATGCAGATTCTTTTGGATCGGCAGGTGCCGGTTCTGTTGGAAATCGCCGGTGGTGACCTGGCTCGGCACCCGGTAAACGTTCGGTGCATCGGCTCGATCCCTCAAGAACAGGTCGAGCAGCTTCTGCTGCGCAGTCACCTGGCTGTGCAGACTTCACTGGGCTTTGACAACCAGCCGATGGTCATGGTCGAAGCCTGTGCCGCATCTCGCGGAATTGTTGTGAGTGATCCTGTTCTTGCGGAGGAATTTGCAGACGCGGCGGTCCTCGCCTCTTCGACGGATGCCGCGGGACTGGCTGCCACTCTCGAAGCTCTGACCGCTGACTGGGCGGCAGTCACGGCCGCTTCGTGCGCGGCGGGGGAGCGGGCGGCAGAATCGGCCCCCACAGCCCATGCGCGGAAGCTCGCCGCGATCGTCACCGCCGAACGCAAGAGGCAGTCTCGCCTGGGCGCTTGAACACGGTCTCGAATGAAGGGGGTCAGCGACGGTGAAACCCTTCCCGAAGACCGGTGTTTGTCCTGGCCGGGTTGGTGATGGAGTTCCCCCGCCGCTAGGATGTCTCTGACCTTTACCGATTCGCCGATGATGAAAGGCGCCCACGTGGAACTCGCATCGACACTTGGCCTGTTGGGTGCGGTTGTTGTTCTCGTACCGCTGATCACGCGGATCTTAGGACGCAATTCCGGCTGGTTCATCGGCGCGGCGTACATAGCCGCCGCGGTTGTCTTCACTCCGGCCGCAGCCGCGGTCTTGGCCGGGAAGACCCCGTCGTGGTCCGTTGCCTGGGTTCCGTCGTTGGGCGCTCGTGCCGCGCTGCAGGCTGATGGGCTCGGCGTCATCTTCACCTATATCGCGCTTATCATCGGCGCGGTCGTGCTGTTCTATTCAACTCGCTACTTCCCGCCGGGGCGCACTACAAGCTTCTACTGGCTGATGGCGACATTCACTTTCGCCATGGTGGGCCTCGTCCTGGCAGATGACCTCTTCCTGCTGTTCGTGTGCTGGGAAGTCACGTCGTTGGCCTCGTTCATGCTGATTGCCCGTTCGGGTCCCGCTGCGTGGGCGCCGTCTCTGCGCACCATGTTCATGACTTTCTTCGGTGGGGTGCTGCTGCTGGCTGCGGTCGCGCTCATCGCTATGGCAACCGGCACCACCTCGGTGTCTGAGGCTTTGACCTCCAGCGCGTGGATCAATGTTCCGTGGCTTGCCCCGACGGCGGCTGTTTTGGTGGCGGTCGCAGCGTTCACCAAGTCCGCTCAGTTCCCGTTCCACGCCTGGCTGCCCGATGCGATGGCGGCCGCCACACCGGTGAGCGCCTATCTGCATGCCGCCGCCGTGGTGAAGGCCGGTATCTTCCTGCTGTTTCGCTTTTCACCCGCGTTCCACGATGTTCTCGTGTGGAATGTTCTGCTCACCACGGTGGGCCTTGTCACGGTGGCGGTAGGCGGCTGGCTGGCGCTGACGCAGGACGATGTCAAGAAGCTCATGGCGTTTTCCACAGTCAGCCAGTTGGGACTCATTGTGGCGGCAGTGGGTGTTGGCACCCCGCTTGCACTGACCGCCGGCCTGCTGCACGTTGTTGCCCATGCGCTGTTCAAGTCCGGCCTGTTCATGATGGTCGGCGTCATCGACCACATCGGACACACCAGGGTCTTCGGCTCAATCCCGAAGCTTGTGCGCATCGCTCCTTTCAGCTTCGCCGTCACCGCTGTCGGTGCGGCTTCCATGGCCGGCATTCCGCCGCTGATGGGCTTTGTGTCTAAAGAAGCGATCTTCACCGGTCTTCTCTCCGCGGGGTCTGCCGCGGGTGTGGCGGCACTTGTCGCGGCGGCTCTCGCATCGATTTTCACTATCGCCTACTGCGTGCGGGTTGTCTTCGGCGCGTTCATTGACGGGCCGGAAGCTGACAAGTCCGAGCTCAGCTCGTCTGATCCCATCATGTTCACTTTTGCGGCCTTGCCGATTCTCGTATCGGTGCCGCTCGTGTTCTCGCTGGGCAGTCTCGAAACGCTCCTCACTCCCGGTGTGGCCTCTGCCCTGGGCGCTCCCGCGGATGTTCACCTGTCCATGTGGCACGGTTTCAACCTTGAACTCGCAGCCAGCATCGTCATCATCATCGCGGGCCTTGTTGTCATAGCGTTCCGCAGCAGAGTGTTCGCTGCTTTCGCCAAATCGGGTCCGCCCATTACGACAGCCCAGGTTCTGCGCGGCATTCAGGGAGTCTTCCGTCGCTGCGGTGTTGCTCTGAACCGACTTGTCGGCTCTGAACGAGCCCTGCCGCACATCACCGCTTCGTTTACGCTCGTTGCCGTCATCGTCTACGGCGGCGCGATCGCCGTGTATGCCACCGGGGGAGTGCCGCCCCTGCAGAAGAACCTCAACCGCACGATGGACGTCGTCCTCATGCTCGTCATCGGGTTCGCGGTTCTGTCGGTCTGCATGGCCCGTTCGCGTCTGACGGCCACCATCTCGCTTTCAGCAGTCGGCATTCTTGCCACAGTGCAGCTCATGGCCCTTGGAGCTCCCGATGTCACGCTGACGCAGCTGCTCGTTGAAGCGATGACGATCATCGTGTTCATGCTTGTTCTGCAGAAGCTGCCCAAGACTTTTTGGCGCTACCCTAAGCGCAAGCAGTTCAGTCGTGCGGTATTCGCAGTGATCATCGGCGGCGCTATGGGGCTCGTGACGTTCCTTGTGTCAGGCCGGCGCGAACGCTCCGAGATCGCCATGAAGTATCTGCACGAAGCTCCTGAGATCTCCGGCGGGGACAACATCGTCAATACCATCCTCGTGGAGTTCCGCGCGCTGGACACGCTGGGCGAACTCACGGTGCTCGGCATGGCGGGCATTGCGATTGTCGCCGTCATGTCATCGGTTCGCGACCGCTACATTGACCCGCCGGCGTCTGAAATCGCAGAAGTTCCGCGCAAACCGTGGGTCGCCGTCCGGCCCAAGGGAACCGTCGCCCACCGTGCAGTATTCGAAGCCTGGCCCAATCTCGTTGCGCTGCGTTTGACGTTCAAGTTTGCAGCACCGATTCTCGCTATCACTTCGTTCATCATCTTCATGCGCGGCCACAACGAGCCCGGCGGAGGCTTCATTGCCGCGCTGGTCGGTTCGGCCATCATCGGGCTTGCCTACATGGCGACCTCGGGCGACCGCGCAATCGGACCGCCGCGTCTGCCGCTGTACCTCATCGGCGGCGGCATCATGACTGCTGTGCTGACCGGCTTCCTCAACCTGGGCATGACCGGTTCGTTCCTCGAGCCGGCCCACGGATACTTCGCCGGGCAGCACTGGACCACATCGATCATCTTCGACGTGGGCGTCTACCTGGCCGTGGTCGGACTGATTCTCGTGTCGTTCAACCTGCTCGGAACCTCCGATTCGGCCTTTACGCCTGCTGGCTCGGACATCCTCGCCGGTGGGCGCATGCACCGCGATGTCGACTTCGAGCGCACCCGCGAACGCACCGATGAAATGGTCCACGGTGAGCTTTCCGGTCCGCTTGAGGCAGTTCGCGCACAGAGGCCGACAGCCGCGCAGCGTCTGCGGGGCGGAAGGCGCCTGGGAATCGCCGAACAGAAGAAAACAGACCAGAAGAACGGAGGCCGACAGTGATTCTTTCGATCACCATCGGAATCCTGACCGCCGGCGGAGTCTATCTCATGCTGCAGCGGTCGATGGTGCGGGCCGTCTTCGGTTTGGCGATGGTCTCCCACGCCGCGAACTTCGCACTGCTTGCCTCCGGTGTATCGGCTTGGCGTCACGAACCACTGGGCGGTCGCTCCCTTCCGGCTGATGCGGCCGACCCTCTGCCGCAGGCGTTTGTGCTCACAGCCATTGTCATCACCCTGGCCGTTACTATCTTTATGCTCGCCCTGGCAGTTCTTGGACACGATGATGACCAGAAGGTGTTTCCCGAAACCGGTGAAATCCGCGAGGGCGATGTTTCTGAGGACGAACTGCTGAGCGACTCAGCTCTCGCCGAGGTCAAACAGGGACTGCGGGAGGGCGAATCATGAGCGCTGCTCTTCTCACCGTTCTTGTCGGCCTGCCGCTGTTCGGCACCGCGCTGACGGTTCTTATCCGTCATCGTGTGCTCAATGTGGTCGCGCTGCTCGGCATTCCGCTGATCAATGCGGCAGCGGCTGTTTACATGCTCATAGCCACGATCGACGGCAGCGTCTACGCCGAAAACGTCGGCGCTTACGAAGGCGGATTGGCAATCCCATTTGTGGTCGACGCGTTCGCAGCGCTCATGGTGCTCGTCACTTCGCTTGCCGCGGTGGTGTGCTGCTGGTTCCTCGTTGTGACCGGCGAAGACCAGTACCGCTTCCTGCCGTCGCTCGTGCTCATGATGATGGCCGGTGTCACCGGCGCGTTTCTCACCGGGGACCTCTTCAACTTCTTCGTGATGGTCGAAGTGATGGTGCTTCCCAGCTACGCACTCATCGCTGTGACCGGCACGTGGAAGCGTCTGGGCATCGGTCGCATGTTCGTCATGGTCAACCTGCTGACCTCCACGCTGTTGGTGATGGGCGTCGGCTTTGTCTACGCCGCTCTGGGGACTGTCAACATCGCTGTGCTCGCTCAGATGGGAATGAACGGCGACATCACAGCCCAGGGTGGACTGGGCTTGGCCATCGTCGTTACGGCACTCGGCATTAAGTCCGGCTTTGTTCCCGTGCACGGCTGGCTGGTTCGGTCCTATCCCGACACCTCGGCAGGCATGATGGCCCTGTTCTCGGCCCTGCATACGAAGGTAGGCCTCTACGGCATCTACCGCATCTACACCGTGGCCTATGGGTCTGCGAACTCCTGGCAGATCCCTTTGGCGATTGTCGCCGTTGTCACGATTCTGACAGCAACGCTGTCGGCGTGGGGCATCAACCGCATGCGCAATGTGCTGGCCTTTATGATGACCGACGGCGTTGGCCATATTCTCATCGGTGCTTCTCTGCTGACTGTCGCATCGCTGTCGGCGGGTATGTTCTACATGGTTCACCACATCATTACGATGGCCGGTCTGCTGCTGTTGACCGGGGCTATTGAGCAGACCTACGGAACCGGGGCATTCCGGCGCCTATCGGGCCTTGCTTTTCGCGACCGCTGGACCGCCGTGTTCTATGTTCTGGGTCTGCTTTCCCTTGTCGGCCTGCCTCCGACATCGGGACTGTGGGGCAAGCTCGGCATTGTGCGCTCTGCCGCGGAGAATCCCGCACCGTTGGGATTCGTCTTCATCGGGGTCATTGTGCTCGGCGCCTGCATTACGGTGCTGGCTCTGCAGCGCATGTGGCGCAACACTTTCTGGGGTGGAGCAATGAGCAGCTACCGTCCGGACTCTTCGAGCACCGGCAGGGCCGCCCTGACAGATCTGCCCGCCGATGTGCGCATCCCCTCTAAGCTGTTGGCCCCGGGCGCTTCGCTCATCGCTGTGTCCGTTGCCCTGTTCGTCGGTGCGGGTGCTCTTGCGGAGGTTACGAACTCGGCCGCCGAATCCATGCTTGACTACACTCCCTATATCGAGGCGGTGCTGGGACGATGATGAAGCCTCTGCGCCTGTTCGCCTACGCTCTGTGGATTTTCAAGGAGATCCTGTCGGGCACGTGGGATGTCATATCGAATCTGTGGCGCACACCGTATGGAAACCCCATGATCGTGCAGCTGCCGTTGCGCTGTGTTACCGACTTCGAAATCACGTCGATGGCTCAGTCGATCACGATCACACCCGGCACACTTGTGGTCGCGACCGCGTACGGCACTTCCAAGACTCCGCCGACTCTGTTCGTCCACTCTCTTTTCGGTGAGTCCGAACAGGATGTGCTCGAAGGCCTCTATGACATGGAGGACAGGCTGCTCAAGGCCCTGCGCGGCGAAGTTCCTCCGCGAAGGAGTGACCAGCAGTGACTGTCATCATTTGGGTATGCATTGCGATTCTCGCCTGCACGATCGTTCTGGGTCTGATTCGCGTTCTCACCGCTAAGGAAAGCGGTTCCCGGGCGATCATCGGCGACCTCGTGTACTTCTGTGCAATCGGCATTCTGGTGTTCATAGCGATGCTGGTGAACCTGTCCATTCTGCTGGACGTCATCTTCTTGGCTTCGCTGTTGGGCATTCTGTCGACGATTGCTCTGTCGCGTATTCTCACCAGGGGGCATCGCTGATGGAAACGCTCGCTGTCGTTCTCGTGGGCATCTTCGGGATCGGGGGAAGCCTCATCCTGTTGGGCACCGTCATCGCCATGTTCCGGGCGCGCGATGCCCTCAGCCGCATCAATGTTTTCTCGCCGGGCACGGGACTTGCCATGCCGATGATTCTGGCGGCAGCCTACGTGTTTACGCTCAGCACGGAGGGCTTTAGGTTCCTGCACCTGTTCATGGCGATCCTCGCTTTTCTTTCGCTGATCATTGTGTCGAGTGTTGCGTCGAATGTGCTGTCGCGTGCGGTATACGTGTCAGGTTCGCCGGTCAGCCGCAAGACTGTGGTCAACCGGCTCGCTGAGCCCGGGCGTCTGCGTGACGCGGCCGATGTTGATGAATTCAACCCCTACGACTGAGTTCGTTTCTCCTTGAAGATGGCAACCCCGCCGAAGCTGGCAGCCTCGCCTCGATCTGCCAGCTTTTTGGCGGGACGCATATGACAAAGCCGGTGACCGCACACTGCGGTCACCGGCTTTGCCTGGTTTCGACCTGATCGAAGGTCAGTCGAATTCGACGA
Source organism: Brevibacterium sp. HMSC063G07 (assembly GCF_001810665.1). NCBI lineage: Bacteria > Bacillati > Actinomycetota > Actinomycetes > Micrococcales > Brevibacteriaceae > Brevibacterium > Brevibacterium sp. HMSC063G07. Next base: position 470,193 of record NZ_KV802321.1, on the reverse strand, counting down.
CTTCGAATTCCAGCAGGCCCTCTTGTTTGGACAGGGCTTCATTGGGGCTGCGGTGCGTGCGCTGTGCTGCCCACGCCTGGAAAGACTCTTCTGAGTCCCACTGGGTAACGATGTAGTAGGACTCGGTGCCCGCTGTGGGCCGAAGCATCTGGAAGCCTTCAAAGCCCGGGGCCTGGTCGACGCTGTGTGCGCGTTTTGCGAACCGAGCTTCGAGCTCTTCGCCCTGTGCTTCAGGCACTGACAGAACATTGATTTTCACAACCGACATGGTTCCTCCTGATGTCTGGACGTGTGGTTTCAGTCTAGCCAGTCTTCAATGTGATGAGCCGTCTCGGCCGGTCTTTCGTAGTGCACCAAATGCCCTACGCGAGGAAACTCATGGTGTTCGATGTTCGGCAGGCGTTTGACGAACTCATGAGTGGCCCGAGGTGAAGCGATCGCGTCCGCCCTGCCGCTGATGACCAACACGGGCATGGTCAGCTGCTTCTCCACCTCGCGGACCGTGTGGTGGGTCGATACTCGGTAGGCATCAGCCAGGGATTTTCGGTCGCTGAAGCTGCTGAAGTGCTGCTGGTGTTGATCGTGGATGAAACGACGTGTGTCACGGTCGCGGCTGGTGGCCATGGCTTCGCTCATGAGCCGCACCGTCGGTCGGTTCTTCAGCAGGAAATTGCCGACTTTCTCTGGAGCGGCTTCGGCAATGCGGTAGTAATTGTCGACCGTCACTGTGAGCAGACGGCCCGGTCCTCGGTCGGGCAGGCTGACGATCGGATTGATGAGCACGAGGGGTGTGGACGCTCCCGCGTCAGCCGCAGCATTCGCCGCCACGATCGAACCAAAGGAATGGCCCACCAGAACGGGCTGCTTCCCTGTCTGGTTTTCAATCCAGTCGGCAAGACCGCGAACAAATGACGTGTAGGTCTCAAGCGTCTGTTTGCCAGGCAGGGGAGGGGTCTGACCGAAGCCAGGCAGGTCGGGAATGAACGACTGTCGGCCTTTGATGTTTTCGGCAATGAACTGCAGGCCGTGGTGATCGCCTCGAAAACCGTGAATGAACAGCAGCGGCTGGCGCTGTGACGGTGTTCCGGTGGTCCAGATGTGTGCTTGTGCCTGCCCCGAGGGCAGTTGGAGGGCGACCTGTGTGTGTTCGAGTGCCATATGCCAACTGTAGTCCCCGGAAACAGATCACGAGGCGGAGCTCAGGCTCCGCCTCGTGAGTTTTGGGAGCGCTCGACTCAGGTCGGATCTGCATAAACGGACACTTATTTGTTCGTGGCATTAGGTGATCCTAATATGTGTTAAGCGAACTTAATATATGCGTGATTCGCGGCAACGAAAGGCAGAAAATGAAGCGACTCGGGTTCAAGCGCGCAATGGCGGGCATCGCAGGTGCGGTACTGGCAATGAGTGCGGTAGGTTGTGCCCCCTCCACGACGGGCAACGGTGAAGAGGGGCAGCTCAGCATCGTTGCCACCACCGGCTACTTGGGGGACGCGGCAAGGAACATCGCCCCCGACGCCGATGTCACCGTGCTCGTCAAGCCCGGGGGAGACCCGCACACTCAGCCTCTGACCACTCGCGACACCGAGAAGCTCGATTCAGCCGACGTCGTGCTGTGGACCAGCCGCGACATGGAGCACCAGATGATGGATCAGCTGGACAAGCTCGGCGACAAGCAGCTTGCCGCGGCTGGACAGCTTGACGAATCTGAGCTGCTGCCGTGGGAAGAGGACGGCAAGATCGAAGGCCATGACCCGCACGTGTGGAACTCACCCGACCTGTGGAAGCAGGTTGTGCAGGCCTCGGCAGAGAAGATCGGTGAGATCGACCCCGAAAACGCGGATCAGTACACGACTAACGCGGAAGAGTACAACAAGAAAATCGATGCAGTTGCGGCGGATGCGAAAGAAAAGCTCGAGCGGATTCCCAAAGAGAATCGCGTCCTTGTGACCGGACACGACGCGTTCAACTACCTGGGCAAGACCTACGACATGGAAATCTACGCAACAGACTTCGTGTCATCCGAATCCGAAATGTCGGCTGCTGAGATTGATGAACTTGCAAAGACGATTGCCGACCACAAGGTGCCGGTCATCTTCCAGGACAACCTGAAGAGCCCAGAGGCGATCAAACACCTCAAGCAGGCGGTCAAAGCGAAGGGGTGGGAGGTCGAGATCTCCGATAAGGAGCTCTACGCAGACTCACTGGGCGAATCCGCCCCGCTTGACACGTATCTCGGTGTTTTTGAACACAACGCAAATGCAATTGCAGAAGCCCTGAGCTGAACGGAGCATCGATGACAAACAGAGCTCGGGAAGCTAAACCCATTGCGGGAGCCCCAGCGTTGGAAGCGCGCGGACTGACAGCCGCGTATCACGACAAGCTCGCACTTGACGGCGTTGATCTCGCGGCTCCCGTTGGGGAAGTGCTTGCCATCATGGGCCCCAACGGTGCAGGCAAGTCGACTTTTCTGAAAGCAGCACTGGGACTGCTCAAACCCCTGGCGGGTACGGTGCAGTTCTTCGGTGGGTCGCTTTCGCAGATGCGCAGGCACGTGGGCTACATGCCCCAATCTGCGGATATCGACTGGGATTTCCCGGCAACAGTGCGCGATGTCGTCACGATGGGCCTGTATGGCGAAGTCGGGCTGTTCGGCCGCATCAACGCCAGCCGGCGTCAGCGGGTTGATGAAGCTCTGAACGCCATGGGGATTGCGGATCTCGAAGGACAGCAGATTTCTGAACTCTCCGGCGGGCAGAAGCAGCGAACCTTTATGGCCCGCATCCTCGCACAGGACCCCGGCCTGTTTCTCCTTGACGAACCTCTGGCGGGCATCGACGCGTCGAGCGAAAAAGTCGTCCTCGAGGTCATTCGACAGCTGCGCGCATCCGGAAAGACAGTCGTTGTTGTCCACCACGACCTGACGACAGTCCGCGATTTCTGCACTCGCGCCGCCGTTTTGAACAAGGGCCGCTGTGTGCTCAGCGGGCCTGTTGACGAGGTGCTCGTAAGTCGGGAATTCAGCTCGGTCTACGGTTTCGGGACCATCTTCACAGCGGAGGGAGGTCCCAGTGGAGACCGCTGATCTGCTGGCCGCGGGTTTCGTCGCACCGAGTGAGCTTCTGCTGAACTACACGTTCCGCGCCATGCTCATCGGGACTGTTCTCGTTGGGGCCTTCTCGGGTGCGATGGGCTGCTTCCTGTATCTCCGCCGGCAGGCTCTCATTGCCGATGTCATCGGCCACTCGGCCGTCTTCGGTGTTGCGGCCAGCTTCGTCCTGGCTGTAACGGTGCTCGGTGTGTCAGGCAGGTCGATGGTGACTCTGACGATTGGTGCGGTGATTTCCTCGTCTCTTGCGGCGTTTGCCGTGAATTGGATCAGCGGCACCCGCCTGGGCTCAGATGCAGCCATGGCCGGAGTTCTCGCTTTGTTCTACGGCAGCGGTATCGTGCTGCTGCGCTCGGCGTCGCTGTCGTCGCTGCCGGGCCGCGGCGGAATCGAAACGTATATCTTCGGCAATGCCGCAACCACAACGCACGAAGACCTGCTTGTGATCGCGGTGTGCGGCGGTGCGGCGCTGCTGACGATCATCATCGGCTGGCGTGCTTTTGGGCTGTTCACCTTCGACCCGGTCTTCGCGCACACCGTGGGTTATCGATCAGCCGTGATCGGGCCAGTACTTGGGGTGGCGACAACAGTTGCCGTCGTCATCGGCGTGAAGTCAGTGGGGCTCATCCTCATGGTGGCGTTTGCGATTATGCCGGCCGCATCTGCTCGCCAGTGGACGGGAAGCCTCAGATCTATGGTGATGCTCGCAGGTTCTATCGGCGGCGCTGCCGGCGCCGTCGGGTCCTATGCCGCTGTCAGCTTCGGGCGAGTGCCGACAGGCCCGATTGTGGTGTTGGTGCTCTTCACAGTTTTCCTCGTGTCGGTTCTTTTTGCCCCGCGGCGCTCGGTTATCGGCAGGGCCGTGCGTGCCCGGCGGAATGCAGCCCGGTTGGCTGTTGTGGGAGGTGATGGCAGATGAGCATTGCAGCGGCGACCGTGTTTTTGGCTGTTACCACCGCGGTGACATGTGCTCTGCCGGGGGTGTTCTTGGTGCTGCGGCGCCAGTCAATGCTCGTTGACGCGATGTCTCACGCTGTTCTTCCCGGTGTTGTCATCGGGGCGATTGTGTCGGGCACAACCCATTCGCCGTGGATGATTGCAGCCGCGTCGGCCATGGGCATGATCGTGGTGCTCGGCTCTGAATGGCTGCGCCGGACCGGACTGATAGCACGAGGCGCCGATCAGGGGCTCATTTTTCCCGCTCTTTTCGCCGGTGGTGTGATTCTTCTGTCCACGAGCCTGAAGTCGGTGCACATCTGTGAGGACACCGTGCTGACGGGTGATCTGAACCTTATGGCTCTGCCGAGTGAACACGTGCTTGTCAGGGGAGTGAACCTCGGTCCGCAGACGGCGCTCATGCTTCTTGGTGTCTTCGCTGTCACGGCGGTTTTCATCGCCTGCACTTACAGGGTGCTGTCCCTGGCGACTTTCGATCCGGTTCTGGCGCGCACTATGGGTCTGCCTGTTAGAACGGTTGACTACACGCTCATGGCTCTCGTGGCCGTAACTGTCGTGGTGGCGTTCAATGCCGCGGGCGCTATTCTCGTCGTCGCGCTCGTTGTGGTGCCGCCGGCGGTTGCGGTCCTGTTCGGCAATCGTCTGCCGGTCGTCATCGCACTGAGCCTCGTCATTGCTGTCATCAGCGCGGTGGCGGGCTTCTGGACGGCCTATGTGCTCGACCTGCCCACAGCTCCGCTCATGGCGGCTGTCAGCGGTGTGCTGCTTGTGAGCGCCGTGGCGTTTGTGAAGATCCGTTCGAGAGCAAGGACAAAGGTACGAAGCTCCGAACGAGCCGCGGTTTCCATGAGTGCTGGCTCTAAGCTTTCCGGGCGTTGAGCAGAGAGTCGAGTTTTCCGGTCTCCTTTTCTGCGGCAGTCTCTAAACAGAACACGAGGCGGAACGTGAGTTCCGCCTCGTGAGGGTTGGCTGTTGTTATCCTCAGTTTTTGGAGAAGCGGCCCTTCACTGCAAAGATTGCGGCGATTGCGGCGGCAATGAGTGCTCCGATTCCGGAGATGGGAAAGATCAGCTCGGACGGCCCGCCGTAGATATTCGCATCGCGTTCCATTCCTGAAATGGTCCCCGATGCAATGAATGCGCCGAACAGTACGATGAAGGCTGCCAACGATAGCCAGAAGCCGATATTGGCTTTAGTAGTCATGGTGCACCTCCTTTCAATTGGGTTCACGAGGCGGAGCCAAGCTCCGCCTCGTGAACGTCGGCTGCCGCTGACGGCGGCAGGGGAGTCATCAGTATTCGATGACCACGCGACCTTCGATCTTGCCGTCGCGCATCTCCTGGAAGACGTCGTTGATCTCCTCAAGGCGGCGTGTGGAGTACGTCGGCTTGATCTTGCCCGCGGCATAGAAGTCGAGAGCTTCGACCATGTCCTGACGCGTGCCGACGATCGAACCGCGGATGGTCAGACCAGCCAGGACGACGTTGAAGATCGACACGGAGAATTCGCCCGGCGGCAGACCGTTGAACACAATGGTTCCGCCGCGGCGGGACATGCCGATCGCCTGACTGAAGGCCTGCTCGTGGACGGCGGTGACAAGCACTCCGTGGGCTCCGCCGATCTTGTCCTGAACGGCCTGTGCGGGGTCTTCTGTCAGAGCATTGACGATGATTTCAGCGCCGTGCTTCTGAGCCAGAGCCAGCTTGTCTTCGGCAATATCCACTGCGACCACGCGCAGTCCCATTGCGACAGCGTACTGGACAGCGATGTGTCCCAGCCCGCCGATGCCGGAGATGACAACCCACTGTCCGGGCCGAGTGTCGGTCATCTTCAGGCCCTTGTACACGGTCACACCGGCACACAGCACGGGTGCGACCTCTTGAGGATCAGATCCTTCGGGAATGACCGGGGCGTAGCGGGTGTCGACGAGCATGTACTCACCGAAGGAGCCGTTGACGGAATAGCCGCCGTTTTCCTGCTGCTCACACAGCGTTTCCCATCCCTGGCGGCAGTGTTCGCAGTGCCCGCACGCGCTCCACAGCCACGCATTGCCGACCATGTCGCCAACCTTCACGGTGTGTTCGCCGGGGCCGAGCTTCTCGACGATGCCGACACCCTCGTGGCCGGGAATGAAGGGCGGGCTGGGCTTGACAGGCCAGTCGCCCTCCATGGCGTGCAGGTCTGTGTGGCAGACACCGGAAGCGATGAGCTTCACCAGCGCCTGGTGTTCGCCGGGTTCTGGCAGATTGGAGTCAGAGACATTGAGGTTGTGACCGAACTCTTCGGCAACCGCTGCTTTCATGGTTGACATGGAAATTTCCTAACTCATCCGATGATGAACGTCGTTGTTATGGGTTAGGCGGACGTAGCCGCAGTCACCAGTCTTATAGATGAATGCGCATATGGCTAGGGGTCTGCGGGAAGAACCAGGATGTTGCCATGGCAGTGAAATGCAAGTGGTATGCAGCGCGTGAGGGTGAGCCCAGGAAGCCGGTATGCAGGGCAGTGGCTCACAGTCAGTGCAGAGTGGCAGAAGGGGAAATGAAAAAGCCTCCGGAACAACCGGAGGCTTTTTTACGAGTGCTGTCTCAAAGCTTCTCGAGTGGAGGATAGGGGATTCGAACCCCTGACCTTCTCCATGCCATGGAGACGCGCTACCAACTGCGCCAATCCCCCAGAACCCGTCTGGGCAACAGGTGCTAGCTTAGACCATGCATCGGCCCAATGCAAAATCGACTGCCCGGCCACTGAAGTCAGTCATTGCGCGGACCGCGGCGTTTGAGAACAACGACGGCGATTACTGCAGTGATCACGGCAATGGCACCGAGAATGACGAACTCGATGCCGGCTGATGAATTCTGCAGAACCCACCCTTCAATGCGCGCCTGCGTTCCTGCACCGAGGAAGCCAGTCAGCTTGGCCGTGCCGCTCGTGAAGAACAGCAGCGCGGCAAGTGCCACCATGAGCAGACCGCCGATTAGGTTTGTCCACGTGGTTGTCACCGGGCCGAAAGAAACCGGTCGCGGGCGCACGATCCTCTGCACGACGGGCAGACGCGTCCACAGCACTGAAAGGAGCACGAGCGGAAAAGCCATGCCGGCTGCGAAGAACACCAGAATCAGACCGCCCCACAGTGCCGAGGCACTCGCTGCAGCGACAGTCAGAACGGCGCCGAGAATGGGACCGGCGCACACACCGGCGACCCCGTAGACTGCACCGAGCAGGTAGACCGAAGCGGATGACCGTCCCGCGCTCTGCACCCCGGAGGGCATAAACGGCAGGTTGATGTTGAGAGCTGTGAGAACACCCATGATGGCCACCACAATGGCGGCCACCGCCACGACAGCTTCGCGGTGGACCGTGACGAAGGCGCCGACTGAACCGGCGAGAATTCCCAGCGGGACGAGCGTGGTCACCAGCCCCAGGTAGAAGATGAAGGTCCTTCCCAGCAGCTCTTTTGGTGACGTGAAAGCGTAGGAAAAGAATGCCGGCAGGAGCATGGCAGAGCACGGGCTCAAGAGTGTGAGAACTCCGCCGGCAAAAGCTCCAAGAAGCCCCAGGCTCATTGAGCTTCGGCCTTCTCCAGCTGTTCGTCGATGAACTCTTCGAAGTTCTCTACCGGCTGGGCACCCCGCAGAGCGCTTTCGCCATCGGACGACGCGAAGAAGGGCACTGCCTGGATTCCGTAGTACTGCTGAGCCTTCGCAGTTTCGTCATTGACCTTGTCGATGAGCGCCTGGTCGTTCATGTCTTTGCGGAACTTCTCGATATCGCCGACGCCAGCGGTTTCGGCGAACTCCACCAGTTTGTCTTCCGGAAGATCAGGGTGGCCCTTGTCGGGTGCGGCCGCATAGAGCGCATCCGAGTACTCGCTGTACTTGCCCTGTTTGCCGGCAGCTTCCATAGCCGCTCCGGCGGCCGCGGACTGTTCGCCGAAGAACGCCACGGTGATGAATTCGAAGCGCACCTTGCCGGTGTCAGCGTATTTCTTCTGCAGGTCCGGAAGGATGTTGTTGTGGAAGTGCGCACAGAACGGGCAGCGCGGGTCGGTCCATTCGGTGATGACGACGGGAGCGTCAACATCGCCAACAGCGGCGGAGTCGTCTGCGTCCCGGCGAACCCATTCGCCTTCCTCGGCGGCTGCGGCTTCCGCACCTTCCGATGAATCGCCTTCTTCTTGCGCATTGTCCCCATCGGCGGACGAGGCGGAGGGGGCACTGCGCTGTGCCTGCTCGTCACCGGAGGGCGTGCCGCCGGACGTGAACTGTGCGAGTGCGACAACCGCGATGAAGGCCGCCACCGCGATAATGGCGATGATGATGTAGGCGGTGCGACTGCGCCCCTGCTTGGTGCTGTGAGGTGAGTTTTCGGCCATGCTTCTCACCCTATCGGCCCAACCGTCACAAATCCTGGAGGAGCGGGAGTATCAGCGGAACACCAACAGCAGCAGAACACCGAAGACGATGACGGCTGCGCACAGGGCAAAGCAGCAGTAGGCGCACAGCAGCACGAGCTTCTGTGCACCAGGCGACAGTGGCACCTTTTTGGCTGCTTTGGCTGCTTTCTTTTCCGCCTTGCGGATCTGCTTGGGTGACATCACGGTTATGGCGTCGGGAAACTCTGCCGGGTGCACCACCGGAGGCTTGCCGCCGGCCACCAACAGGCGCAGCCCGAGGGCATAAAAGCCCACGAGGAACACGGCTGCCGCCAAAGCGGAAACGAACACCAGGAGGAATGCGCCCCAGTCAATTGTGATCACGATTCTTCCTTTCCGCTGTCACCATCGAGGCTGATCCGTTCAATGCGGCGGCGCTCCTGAGCACGTGCCTGCCGTGGCGTGGGTGGGAGGTCGGTTTCAACGTCAACCGCGAGGCCGGCATCGGCGACATCGTGTGACAGAACTTCGGCCGATTTGCCGCTGTCGCGCTTCGAGTACAGGTAGAGGCCGAGAACAATTGCAGTGGCTGCGAAGAAGTCAATGACAAGACCGACGTTGCCCAAAAGAACAACGAAAAACGCGGCCAGAGCACCGATGAGGCCCGCGGCCGGCAGAGTGACCAGCCAGCCGAGCACGATCTTTCCGGCCATGGACCATTTCACGGTTGAGCCGCGCCTGCCCATGCCCGAACCGATGACAGAACCTGACGCGACCTGGGTCGTCGACAGTGCGAAGCCGAGGGCGGAGGACGCGAGAATCGTCGCTGCTGTCGAGGACTCAGCCGCGAACCCCTGAGCGGGGCGTACCTGGGTGAGGCCCTTGCCGAGCGTGTGGATGATTCGCCAGCCGCCCATGTACGTACCCAGGGCAATTGTGAAGGCGCAGGCGAGGACAACCCACATCTGCGGATCGTGATCGGCAGACGACTGCCAGCCGACCGCGATAAGGACGAGGGTGATCACGCCCATCGTCTTCTGTGCGTCGTTCGTTCCGTGGGCGAGTGCAACGAGGCTTGAAGTGAGGATCTGACCCCACCGGAACCCGTCACGGCCCGAGGGTTTTTTGTCGTAGCGGCGGGTAACGCCGTATGCGACCTTGGTCGCGACGAAGGCGATGATGCCGGCTGTCAGCGGCGAGAGGATGGCCGGCAGAACGATCTTGGACAGGACGCCGCCGACGTTGACGGCTGTAAACCCGATGCCGACCACCGTCGCGCCGATCAGTCCGCCGAAAAGAGCGTGCGACGAACTTGAGGGCAGGCCCAAGAGCCACGTGAGCATGTTCCAGCAGATGGCGCCGATCAGTCCGGCGAAGATGAGGGAGGGGAACAGCTGCCCGCCTATCTGCTCTTCGTTGATGATGCCGCCGGAAACAGTCTTTGCCACCTCCGTCGACAGGAGAGCTCCGATGAGGTTGAGAATTGCGGCGAGTCCCACCGCCGTTTTCGGCTTGAGAGCACCTGTCGCAATCGGGGTGGCCATGGCGTTTGCCGTGTCGTGAAAGCCGTTGGTGAAATCGAAGAACAGCGCCAAGGCGATGACGAGAACGACGATGAGTAGGACGAAATCCACTGTCTGCTTCCGCTTATGTGCGAGGTCGGCTCCGCTTGGCGAGGGACCCGTTCCCGCAGAGCGCGCTCGGCCGGACGAGGGTCGGTGTGGAACCGAAAGATGACAAGGCTTACGTTAACGCGAAATGAACGCAGGGGAAAATCTCAGGAATCCAGCGTTTTCCAGTCCTGCGCGCCGTCGTGTTCGCAGACTCGTGTCGCCGCTGCTGTCGCTGTCTGCAGGGCCTCTTCCGTTGAAAGCTCTCGCGCAACCGCCGCGGCCAGTGTTCCGGCGAAAGTGTCGCCTGCGCCGGTGGTGTCGACCGCCTCAATACGGCGTGCGGGAGCGTGGACGCCGCGCCACAGGGCGCCCTGAGCGCCGAATGTTATGCAGACCCTTTCGTCGACTCGGTTGAGCCGGGCAGATTCCTGTTCGTTGACGATCACGATGTCGGCTGAATCGGCGAGGCTCTGAGCGGCAGGCGTCCAGGGGGAGGGGTTGAGCAGGGTAGTGACACCGCGCTCTTGAGCCACAGCAAGAGCGCGCAGGGCCGTCTGGTCCTGGATTTCCAAAACGATTGACAGAACATCGCCCGGCTGTGCCAGGTTGAGGATGGTCTCGATTTCCGGTTCGCCGACAGCTGCATTGGCACCGGGATCGAAGAGGATCGCATTGTTGCCCGCATCTTCGACGATGATCGTCGCTGAGCCCGTCGGCCCCGCGGTTGTCCGCACAAAATTCGTGTCCAGTCCCGAAGCCTCGAGGTGTTTGCGGTAGAAGGCGCCCTGGGCGTCTGATCCCACGCACGAGAGAAACAGTGTTTCAGCACCGGCGCGGTTGGCCGCAACTGCTTGGTTGGCCCCCTTTCCTCCCGGCATGGTGCGCACGCTGTTTGCCATGAGCGTTTCGCCCAAGCGAGGGTAGCGGGGTGTGCGGATGACCGTGTCGATGTTGATCGATCCGAGGACTATGACTTTGCCCATGCCTCCATAATAGGCGTGAAAGTCCTGGTGGTAGGTGGTGTCTGCAGAAGCTGCTGTGTTTGTAGAAACCAAAGCTCGTTTATGGCAAAGTGATTTTCATCGCACACAGGCGTGTGAAAACAACAGCAAGGAGCACAGAGCCGTGACCCTATCGTATTCATCCGGCCCTGCTTCGGCAGGGCTTATCGGCGACACCATCGCCGGCCATTTTGCCGTGCAGACAGCACAGGCCCCGGATGCACAAGCACTTCTCGACCTTCCCACAGGCCGTTCGTGGACCTACGCGGAACTTGAGCGTGACACAGACCGCTTGGCCGCCGCTCTTATGGACCGAGGGCTCAAGAAGGGCGACCGGCTTGGCATCTTCGCCCAGAATATTCCCGAATGGGTTTTGACAATGTACGCGGCCGCCAAGCTCGGCGTCATCATCGTCAACATCAACCCCGCCTACCGGGAGCACGAACTGGAGTTCATCCTCGAACACTCCGGAGCCTCGATGCTCATCAGTCAGGTGGCTGCACCGCCTCACATCGACTTCGTCGAAGTGACAAGCGCGGTCGCTGCGAAGCTCGAGAACCTGTCGGTGGTCTACGTTGACACATCGCAGGAGCAGACTGCCACCCCTATGCGGCAGCAGGACATCAACGCGGAAAGCCGCTTCTCCGCCCTCCTCGAAACAGGGGAGAGGCTGTTGGCTGACGACGGGGCCAAGATCCGCACTCGCATCCGCCAGATCACAGACACCCTCAACTGTGATGAGCCGATAAACCTGCAGTACACCTCGGGAACAACCGGTTTTCCGAAGGGTGTGACTCTGACACATCACAACATTCTCAACAACGGCTTTCTCATTGGGGAGAACCTGGCCTACACCGAAAAGGACACGGTTGTTCTTCCCGTGCCGTTCTTCCACTGCTTCGGGATGGTCATCGGCATTCTCGCAGCCTTCAGCCATGGAAGCACGGCGGTGATTCCCAGCGCAGGATTCGATCCGAGCGCAGCCCTGAGCGCAGTTGAGAAGACGAAGGCGACCTCGCTCTACGGTGTGCCGACAATGTTCATCGCCGAACTCGAACTGCCGAACTTTGAAGACTATGATCTGTCGACGCTGCGCACCGGCGTCATGGCAGGATCCACGTGCCCCGTTGAAGTCATGCGGGCCGTCATCGGCCGAATGAATATGTCTGAAGTGGCGATCTGCTACGGGATGACGGAGACCGCACCCGTGTCCACCATGACGCGGGTCGACGACTCGCTTGAAGCTCGTACCGAAACCGTGGGCACCGTTATGCCGCACACGGAAGTCAAGGTCGTCGACCCGGTGACGGGGGAGACTCTGCCTAGAGGCCAGAAGGGGGAGGTATGCACTCGCGGCTACTGCGTTATGAAGGGCTACTGGAACCAGCCGGACAAAACTGCCGAGGTGCTCGATCCCGATGGCTGGATGCACACCGGAGACCTTGGGATCATGAGCGAAGCCGGCTATCTCGACATATCCGGTCGGATCAAGGACATGGTTATTCGCGGCGGCGAAAACGTCTACCCGCGTGAGATCGAAGAGTTCCTGTACACCCACCCGTCTATTCGCGATGTGCAGGTGGTCGGCGTTCCCGACCCCAAGTACGGCGAAGAGCTTATGGCCTGGGTGATTCTCCGCGAAGGAGAAGAGACGCTGACAGCTGATGACGTTCGCGAATTCGCCCAGGGCAAATTGGCCCACTACAAGATCCCGCGCTACGTCGAGGTCAGGGAGTCGTTCCCGATGACCGTTTCCGGCAAGATCCGCAAGGTCGAGCTGCGCGCGGAAGGAGCGGAGATCGTCTCTGCAGGTTGATCGCCGCGCCGCAGGCTGGGAGTCCCACTTTCCGGTGCGGTGCCCTGAAAACAGCCATAGGTGAGGGCCGCAGACTGGGTGTCTGCGGCCCTCACCTGTGGCTGTGATGTCGTCAGCTGAGCTGGCGCGTGCGCATCAGATGTAGCGGATGAACTTCGCTCCGCGTTTGACCATCCAGTTGTAGCTGCGCTCGGATGTGCCGGTGCGGCGTGAACCGGCGTCGATCATCTTGCCCTTCTTGTCAGACACGATGCCGACGTGGCCGGGTGTCCAGATGATGTCGCCAGGCTTGGCTTCGGACGCCTTGACCACCTTGCCCGCACTGCGCTGAGCACCAGACACGCGTGGGATGTTGATTCCGTTCTGGCGGTACACGTGCTGGGTGAACCCTGAGCAGTCCCAGCCCTTTGTGGGGCTGGTGCCGCCCCACACGTAGCGGGTTCCGATGCCATTGCGCGCATGTTTGATGATGTTCTTGCGCAGTTGGGCTTCGGAAAGGTTTGTCGACTTCTTGGCCTTCGGAGCCTTCTTCTTGGCCTTCGGCTTCGGTTTGGGGGCCGATTTCTTCTTGGTCTTGGGCTTAGGTGCTGGTGAGGGCGCCTGCGTCGACGGCGAGGGAGCCTGTGTTGACGGTTTCGGCCGCGGAGCTTGCTTTGATGGTGATTCCGAAGGTGCCTGTGAAGTGCTGGGCTTCGGTGAGGGTTCAGAGCTCTGTTCCGGCGCGCTTTCGGCGGTGCCGCCGGGAGCGGGCTTCGGTGCGGGCGCTGCGGTCTCCTTGCGGCCGCCCTGGAAGTCTTGGGTGACGGAGCCGTCTTCGTGAACGACGGGAGCGTCGACCGGGTAGCCCCAGGAGCTGTCCTCGAAGCCGTTGGCGCGGTACTGCTTCCACATCTCGTCAACAACCGGCTGGGCACCCGTCACCGGCGAGAAGAACAGTGCACCTTTTGCAAAGGCCTGATAGCAGCCGTTGTGCTTGATAGTGCACTTGACTTCGCTGGTTGGCTTGCCGAGCAGCCGAGCGTGCTGCTTGGCTGCGGCACTCATCTGCGCCGGTCCGGCTTCTTCTGATTCAGTTTCTATCTGCGTACCACCCAGGCTGCTGGCCTTGCCAGTGTCTCCCTGGGAAGTAGCGGGGGCAGCGCTGACCGCGGGAGCGGATGCGATGCCCGTGCCGAATAGCATGACGGCCGCTGTTGCGGCGACCGTCACTTTATTCAAAAGAGACATGTTTCCCCGTATAAAACTAACGGCCCGACTCGAAGGAGGAAGAAGGTCGAAGCCTAGGCTGTTCAGTTCGAAAAACCATAATATGACAAAACTGCAACATTGTCACAATGACTTTATGAAACTGTCGGCGTGTCGACTTGAACTGTGCTGAGGGTTTGGAAGTTTTCGCTGGTCGTGGCGGGTTTGATCGTGTTGGGGTTTGCGGTGAAACCTCTTCGTAATCTTTTTGTGAACATGCTGCTGGCGGGTGTGTGGACCCTGCTGGGTTGGGCGGTCTGCGCTGGCCCCGCTGGAGCGATTTGCATACGCGCACAGGGTGCTCTAGAGTTATGACTCGTGCTCGTGATGAGCACTATTCCTCCGTAGCTCAGTTGGCAGAGCATTCGACTGTTAATCGAAGGGTCGCTGGTTCGAGCCCAGCCGGAGGAGCACATCAGCCCCGATCATCTGATCGGGGCTTTCTCGTCTTATCTTTTCCGTGCCGTCCTGCGGTTCTTTGTGCTGGCGAACGGCTTGACGCTGTACAGTGCTGGAGTGAACATTTGGGCAGCCTTGGGGTTTGCGCTGGTATCTGCGGTAGGACTTGCGATCGGAGCGGCTGTGCAGCACTCCGGAGTAACCACTTCGCATGAGTCGGAGCGCTTCGGCGTTCGCTCTTTTTTTCGGCTGTTCACATCGCCCAGGTGGCTGCTGGGCACTGCAGTCATGGGGATCGCCGTCACCGCCGGGGTGCTGTCGCTTGCTCTTGCTCCTGTGATGGTCGTTCAGCCGGTTGGCGCGATCTCTCTCGCCGTCTCCGTTCTCATAGCCCGCTTTGCTCGTGGCCTTATATTCAAGCGACGGGTCTACACCGCTGTTCTCCTCTGCTTTGTCGGCGTTGCCGGTTTTGTCGGCGTATCGTCGCTTTTTGCAGTGTCTCGGGTCAGGTACGGCACGGAGGCTCTTCCGATGGCGTGGGTGTCAGCTGCGCTTCTTGTGATCACTGTGATTGGTCGTCTTGTCCTGCGCCGACCACAGCAGCTTTTCAATGTGGTCAGCGCAGCCGTGCTGTTTGCCTGTGTGGCAAGCAACACGCATGTCTGTGCGGCCCAGTTTCTTGCCGGAGGACTGCCTGCCATCACCTGGGTCAACCTCGCAAGCGTGGCCGCATGCGGTGGAGTAGGGGCATGGTTCGTCCAGGCAGCGTATGCGTCGGGTCCGCCTGAAATAGTCATTGCAGGGCTTACGGTGATTGACCCGATCGTTGCGGTTATCCTCGGCGCTGCTGTCCTCGATGAGGCCGCTGCTGCACCTGCGTGGGTTCCTGTGATCATGGTTGCGGCGGGGCTGGTAGCGTGCTTGGGAGTTATCGTCCTAGCCCGGTTCCACCCTGATGTGCTGGAGCGCCGAGCGCGCGACGGCAACATCCCGTCCCCGACCACACAGTGAACATGAACCGTCCCCTCACAATCGTCATCCCCGCCGAAACGTACGCTCCGGAAGTCAACGGCGCTGCAACATTTGCCCAGCAGCTGGCTCAAGGGCTGGCCGGGCGCGGTCACAGCGTCCACGTCATCTGCCCCTCACCAAGCGGCATGGCCTACCATCAGGCGGATGAACGCGGGGTGGAAGTTCACTACATCAAATCTCGGCGCTGGCCGCTTCACCCCACGTGGAGGATCTGCATGCCGTGGAACGTCGCTCCTGCTTTTGACCGGCTCATCGATCAGATCCAGCCTGACATCATCCACACTCAGGCGCATTTCGTCATCGGTCGGCGAGCGTTCACTGCTGCCCGCCGGCGCCGGATTCCCATTGTCGGAACCAACCACTTCATGCCGCAGAACGTTGCGCCGTATGTCACCGCTCCCTCCGCAGTCGTTGCCGCGGCAGAGAAAGCGGCGTGGTGGGATCTGAAAAAGCAGTATCAGTCTGCCGACTACATCACGGTTCCCACTCAGCTGGCCGCGGACCTTCTCCACGAACACGGCTTTGACGCCCCTATTCGCGCCGTTTCATGCGGAATCGATTTGTCTCATTTTCATCCTGGCCAGCCGGCAGACGATGGCAGCAGCGCATCGCCGACCGTTCTCTTCGTCGGTCGGCTGTCGGCTGAGAAGCACATCGAGGACATTCTTGAGGCAATCGCCAAAACTGATCCGAAACTCGGCCTGTGCGCCGAGATCATCGGTTCTGGCGAACAGGAAAAGATTCTCGCGGACCTGTCTGATGAGCTCGGAATAGCCGACCGCGTGGTTCTGCGGGGAAAAGTGAGCGATGCCCAGCTTGTGGCCGCTTATCAGAGGGCTGATGTCTTCTGTATGCCCTCAACCGCTGAACTGCAGTCGATTGCGACGCTGGAGGCTTTGGCGACGGGTGTTCCCGTCGTTCTTGCCGACGCAGTGGCCCTTCCGCACCTGTGCGACGACGGTGTCAACGGCAGGCTTATTCCTCCGCGGGATACCGACGGCTACGCTCAGGCCTTTACGGAGATTGCAACGGCATCAGCTCAAGCGCGACAAAGAATGAGCGAAGCGGCCCAGGCGATTGCAGCTCGTCACGACATTTCAGCGACCCTCGACAGCTTTGAAGAGATCTACTTCGGTCTCCTCGGAAACTGAGTTCCACCTCGGCGGCTGAAGACCATTGATTTTGAAGCAGACGATAGAAAGGCAGCACACAGCGTGAAGCCCGGAAAGCTGACACAGCAGCAGAAGCAGATTCTGTCAGTTGTGCTCATCCCGGTTTTCATGTCTCTGCTGAGCGTATCGATCGTCAACGTCGTTCTGCCGGCCATCGGCCGGGATCTTAACGCCCCGTCATCGGCACTCCAGTGGGTGCTGTCGGGCTACACGCTGTCTTTCGGCGTGCTTCTGGTTGCGGCCGGGCGTGCCGGTGACGTCTACGGTCGCGGCAGGCTGTTCGTCATCGGCGCGATTCTCTTCGGTGCGGCGTCGCTCCTAGCGGGTTTAGCGCCCAATGAAGTCGTACTCAACATCGCCCGCATGTCTATGGGCTTCGGATCGGGTCTGCTCAATCCGCAGACCGTTGGCCTTATCCAACAGTACTTTTCCGGTGCTGAGCGCGGTCGCGCATTCGGCTATTTCGGTTCGACGGTGGGCATTTCAGTGGCGATCGGCCCTGTGCTCGGCGGTGTGTTCATGGCCGGGTTCGGAGACAGCTGGGGTTGGAGGGCCTCATTCCTCATCAATGTGCCCTTTGCCCTCATCGCCGCTGCTGCGGCGCTCCGGCTGTTTCCGGACAGCGCGTGGAAGGGCACCCCGGAGACTGGGCGGGCGGCTGATCGCAGACAGTCCCGAGCCGATATGGACCCCGTCGGCACAGTCCTCTTTGCTCTGGCGATCCTGCTGGTCATGCTTCCCTTCATGGAAAGGGAGCTCGGAGCGTGGGTCTTCTCCCTTGTGGTCGTCGGCGTCGCGCTCATCGTGGTGTGGGCTTTCTGGGAGAAGCGATACAAGGCCAGGGGCCGCGAGCCGATGGTTGATCTCAGCCTGTTCAAAATCCCAAGCTTCGCCAACGGCTCGCTGCTCATCGGTCTGTACTTCATGGGGACGACCAGCGTGTGGGTGGTGTCGGCCGTCTTCCTCCAGGGCGGCCATGACTTCTCGCCCCTCCACGCTGGACTCATCGGACTGCCTGGTGCGCTTGGAACCATCTGGACTTCCGCCTGGGCGGGCCGCAGGGTTCTCGCCTACGGCCGGAGCTTGGTTCTTTGGGGCATGGTGATCGCCATTGCCTCGATTGCCGGTTCGATCGGTGTTGTGCTGCTGGCCGATGCGGGTGGGCTGAGCATCTGGTGGCTCATGCTCCCTCTGTCCGTCCTGGGTGCAGCACAGGGCTGCATTGTCAGCCCGAATCAGACTCTGACCCTGCTCGAGGTGCCGGTGCGGGATTCCGGTGCCGCCGGCGGGGTTCTGCAGACCGGTCAGCGGGTGGGCACGGCGGTCGGCATTGCGGCTATCACCGGAATACTGTTCACGGTCGAAGCAGCTTCGGGCTGGAATACCGCCTTCATCACTGCTTTCACGGTCATCGGAATCGTCATGAGTGCTGCTGCCGCAGTGGCTGTGTGGGACGTGGTCGTGTCTGGCCGAAACGGCGGCAATCAGACCCCCGGTCGGCAGACGGTGCCCTCCAGCTGAACCCTGCATGAGGACTCCGCCCGCATAAGATTTGTCTGATTGCGGCAGCGTGAATATGAGACACTTGCAGCGCCCGCAAAAGGAAAAGGGGAGTAACCTCAGTGTCAAACGACGTCAGCGCCGGCGAACGACCGGATCTTGAGGAGCTTGTGCGCTCCGGGGGAGTGCGCTCGCTCTTTTCACCCGTCGTTGATGTCATCACAGGCACCGATGCCGGGTACCGCGTAAGCCACTGCGCACAGACAGATGGCAAGCCGATCAGCTCCCAGGAACTGCGCCGAGCGGTTCGTGCCTCGCACATGGTCGGTGACATCGATTCCTCAATTCGCGAGCAGACTCTCCGAGACGCAGAAACCGCGGGGCTTGCTTCTCACACACGGCTGTTCGTCAATTCCGAGCCCGAATCGCTCGTCACTCTTGAGGACCGCAGTGACCGCGATGCGCGGATCATTCTGCAGCTTGGACCTTCGAGCATTGCGGCTCAGCCCGGAACGGTGCTGCGCTCTGTGCGATCTGCGCGCCAGCTGGGCTGGTCAATCGGAATATCGGGTGTCGGCCTCGATTTGGCGACGACCGCGTATCTGCCTCTGGTCAATCCCGCTGTTGTCGCTCTCCACCCAGACGTGCTCAGAATCGAAGACAAAGAGCACTTGGCGAAGCTCAACGTTCTCCTTCGCGCGCACGCCGAACGCACCGGAGCTGTTGTTGTGGCAGAAGGCGTTGATTCAGACGACGACCTCATGATGGTCAATGCGCTCGGTGCACGATTCGCTACGGGGGAGCTGTATGCGTCTCCCACAGAGCGGCCGAACCCGGTGAACATTCCGCCCGAAGATGCGATGTCGGTCCACAGCACCCGCAATAAGCAGATTCAGGGCACCCCGTACTCGATTGCGCTGGGCCTGCAGGCTGATCCGCTGCTTGTCGACTATGACTTCATGATCGAACACATGGTGCAGCTGCTGGAGCGCGCTTCGGCGGTGGGTTCGTCTGCGATCGTCGTGGGTGTCTTCGGGGAAGAGGATCAGCTGCCCGAGAAGGTTGACAGCGCCTACCGCACTGTAGGCAGGACAGCGGGGCTGGCCGCTGTCCTGTCGGGTGGCTTCGATGAAGCGCCCATGCCAACCGTTCGGTCCGGCCCGGTGGATCATTCCGATGCTCTGCGTGACGAGTACGCGGTGATCGTCATCGGGCCCGACTGGTCGAGTATGGTCAGCGCACACCGTCGCAATGAACTCGGTGCTGACGGTCGGCGTGAATTCGACCTGTTCATCACTACAGAGCGCTACGCCAGCGTTGATGCTGCGCGCTCGGTGCTTTCGCGCATTCGCCTGCAGAAACGCTAGAAGAGCACACGGCCGTCTGACCCCATCGGCCAAGAGGCAGAACCGATGGAGTCAGACGGCAGAGTGCTCGGGTGAGCGCAGACCTCAGACGGCGCGGGACAGCCAGCGCACAGGGGCGCCTTCGCCGGCCAGCCGGAAGGCTTCGAGTTCGTCGTCCCACGCCTGACCCAGCGCAAGAGACATTTCTGCCTGCATGCGCTCGGAATCGCCTCCGGAACGGGCCATGACAGCGCGAATGATGTCTTCGCCTACGACGATGTTGCCGTGGACGTCTGTCAGGGCATGAAAAATGCCGAGATCAGGGGTGTGGCTCCAACGTGCGCCGTCGAAGCCCGGGGATGCTTCCTCGGTAACTTCGTAGCGAACATTGGCCCACCCCTTGAGGGCAGACGCAATCTTCGCGCCGGAGCCTGCCGGTGCAGCCCAGCAGACCTCAGCGCGCAGCAAACCAGGCGCCGCCGGCTGCGGCGACCAATCGAACTTGGCTTGGGCACCAATCGCACCGCCTGCAGCCCATTCAATATGAGGGCACAGCGCACGCGGTGCGGAGTGGACGAACAGTACGCCCTGGGTGTTATTCACTTTGCCTCCTTGATCGTTCCGAAAACGTCTTCCCCACGAATCGAAACACCAAAGAGGTTCTCAGCCATAATAGTGCAAAACGCGCAGAAGAGAAATACCGCCACAGTGCGCGCACTGCTATGCTGACCATGTTCTGACCCCCTGTAGCTCAGCTGGTTAGAGCAGGGGACTCATAATCCCTTGGTCGCCGGTTCAAGTCCGGCCGGGGGGACTCTCATTCACATGGCCCATCACTGTGCAGCTCAACAGCAGGGCTGATGGCCAAAAGCTTCGGGGTGGGTATCGCAGCGATACCCACCCCGAAGCTTTCTGCAGCTGAAAGTCAGACGCTCTTGAATACGACGACGGCGTTGTGGCCGCCGAAGCCGAACGAGTTTGACAGTGCGGCAATCGGCCCGTCAGGAAGTTTGGCCGGCGTGTCGCGGACGATGTTGAGGTCGATCTTCGGGTCGACGTTTTCGATGTTGATCGTCGGCGGCGCCATGCGATTGTGCAGGGCGAGAACCGTGAAGATCGCTTCTACGGCGCCCGCGCCGCCCAGCAGGTGTCCCGTCATGGACTTCGTGCCAGTCACGAGAGCATCGTGCGTGTGTTCGCCGAGCAGAGCGTTGATTGCCAGCGATTCCGGCACATCGCCGACCGGGGTCGACGTTGCGTGGGCGTTGATGTGCTTGACCGCCTCGGGCTGGAGTCCTGCACATTCAAGAGCCTGGCGCATGGCGCGCAGGGCGTATTTGCCTTCGGGCTCGTTAGCGGTGATGTGGTGAGCATCGTTGGTGACGCCCCAGCCGCCGAGCTCTGCATAGATCTTTGCTCCCCGAGCTTCGGCGTGTTCTTTGGTTTCCAATACCAGAGCACCGGCGCCTTCGCCCATGACGAAGCCGTCGCGGTCGACGTCATAGGGGCGCGAAGCGGTTTCGGGCGAATCGGTGCGGCGTGAAAGGGCGCGCATCGATGAGAAGGCAGACATCGTGAACGGGTGAATAGCGCTTTCAGAACCGCCCGCAATCACAACGTCCGCACGGCCGGACCTGAGCACGTCAAAGGCGTGGCCGATGCTCTCGGTAGATGAAGCACAGGCAGATACGACCGTCTGCACGCCCGCGTGAGCGTGGTACTCCATGCCGATGGCGGCCGCGGGGCCGTTGGGCATGAGCATGGGGACGGTCAAAGGCATAACGCGGCGGGAGCCTTCTTCGCGCAGGGTGTCCCAGCCATTGAGCAGGCTCCAGACGCCTCCGATGCCCGTGGCCCACGAAACGGCGAGCCGATCAGCATCGACTTCGGCTCCTTCTTCGCTAAAGCCGGCGTCATCCATTGCCTCTTTGGCGGAGATCAGTGCGAACTGGCTGGAAGGGTCGAGGCGCTTGGCCTGCACCCGTGTGAGTTTGTCTTCGACAACTGCCGGGTCAACGGCAGCTGCGAAGTTGACAGGGATGTCGTACTTGTCCTGCCAGTCGTTGTCGAGTGCTTTGACACCGGAGGTGCCAGCGAGAGCTGATTCCCATGTTTCTTCAGCGGTGCCGCCCAACGGGGAGACAGCGCCGATGCCGGTGACGACAACTGTGGAAGTCATGTGGTTACCTCGTCGAATCTTGGGGTAAGCCGCCGGGCTCGTGTAAGCCCGGCGGCTTAGGGAGATCAGGCCTGCTGAGCCTTCACGATGTAGTCAACAGCGTTCTGGACGGTTTCGAGGTCCTTGACGTCGTCGTCGGGGATCTTGACGTCGAACTTCTTTTCTGCGTTGACGACGATGGTCATCATCGAAATCGAGTCGATGTCGAGGTCATCGGTGAACGACTTCTGCGGTTCAACAGCGTCGACAGCGAGGCCGGTTTCTTCGTTGACGATTTCTGCGAGTCCTGCAAGGACTTCTGCTTCGGTGTTAGCCATAGTTTCCTCTTTCTCTTTGACTGCTTACAGTCGTGTGACATTGATTCGACGAATGCCCGAATCGATATTACGTCAGGAGGCGAGCCGTGTCGTGTGACTCAGCGTCCTCCAAGTCAATCAGGGGAGCTGAACGACCTGTGCGCCGTAGACCAGACCGGCGCCGAAGCCGATCTGCAGGCATAGGCCGCCGGACAGCTCCGGATTCTCCTTCAGCAGGCGGTGGGTTGCCAGCGGAATGGATGCCGCCGATGTGTTTCCGTTTTCTGCGATGTCTCGGCCGATCACGACGGAATCGGGAACGCCCAGCTGCTGTGCGAGGTTGTCGATGATCCGCATGTTCGCCTGGTGCGGGACGAATGCGGCAAGGTCGGAAGCCTTAACGCCGGCTGCGTCGAGCGCCTGCTTTGCTATTTCGACCATGTCGTAGACGGCCCAGCGGAAAACCGACGGTCCGTCCTGGCGCAGGGTGGGGAAACCGACTTCGGGGTTGTCGCGGTAGTCGAAGAACGACGCGTGCATTCTGATCGTGTCCCACTTCTGGGGGTTCGACCCGATAACAGACTGTGAAATGCCGGGCGTGTCGGACGACTGCACGACCGCGGCACCTGCCCCGTCTCCGAGGATGAAGGAAATCGACCTGTCTGTCGGATCGATCCAGTCGGAGAGCTTCTCGGCGCCGACAACGAGGACATTGTCGGCCATGCCCGAGCGCACGACAGCGTCGGCCTGCGCGATGGCGTAGCAGTATCCGGCGCAGGCTGCCGAAATGTCCCAGGCGGGTATCGGTCCGGTGCCCAGTTCGGCGGCCAGTTTGGCCGCGGCTGACGGCGTCGGATAGGGGAAGGTCACTGTTGCGATGATGATCGCGCCGATTTCCTCCGGCTTCAGCCCGGCGTTCGCGATTGCCTCCTTGGACGCCTCCAGGCACATGTCGATGAGGCTGGTGTCTTTGTCTGCCCGGCGTCGCGTGATGATCCCAGTGCGCTGTTGGATCCATTCATCAGATGAATTGATGGGCCCGACGATGTCGTTGTTGTGCACAACAACGTTTGAGCGCCCGGCGCCGATGCCGGCGATGCGGGAGAATCCCTGCGAGGTCGCGGTCTTGAGAGTTGCCACGTTCATCCCTTTCTTAGGCGTGGGAGGCGACGAAAGCGCGTGCTTCGTCCAGCTGATCGGCCGATGTGAGCGCGAAGGTTTCCACACCCTTCATGCCGCGGCGGGCGATCCCGGCCAGCGTGCCGCCGGGCAGCAGCTCGAGCAGTCCGGTGACCCCGGCTTCCACGAGAGTCGACTGACACAGGTCCCAGCGGACCGGCGAGGTGACCTGATTGACCAGTGACTGTACGTAGTCACGGCCGTTCTCAACGGGGAGTCCGTCGCGGTTGGACAGAATTGACACGGTCGGATCGTTCGGGTTGAGCGAGTCGGCCAGTTCCTGCAGTTCGGGCTGTGCCGAGGCCATGAAGTCCGTATGGAAGGCCCCGGCCACCTGCAGCGGGATGACCCGCGTGCGCTCCGGAGGGTTGTCTTTGAGCTTGCCGATGTTCTCAAGAGCGCCGGCGGCGACGATCTGCCCACCGCCGTTGACGTTGGCCGGCTGCAGGCCGGCAGCTTCAATGGCGTTGAGAACATCGTCCTGTACTCCGCCGATGACGGCGGCCATGCCGGTGGGCACGGCCTTTGAAGCCTGGGCCATGCCACGGGAGCGAACGCCGACGAAGTTCATGGCATCAGCGTCGGTGAGGACCCCAGCGAGCGCGGCAGCCCCGACTTCGCCCACCGAGTGGCCGGCGTAGTAGCTGGGGGCGGTTTCGCCGAGCACCTCTCGGGCCGACGCGATTGCGGACGCGACAAGCAGAGGCTGCGCAATGGCGGTGTCCTTGATGGTTTCGTCATCCGATGTGGTGCCGTGGGCGATGAGGTCAAGGCCCACCGCTTCGGACGCGCTGGCGATCGTCTGCTTGAAGCTGTCGATCTCAATAAAAGGCGTGAGGAATCCGGACTTCTGGGCGCCCTGACCCGGGCAGGCAACTACTAGCAAAGCTCTCCAACTTTCTCGACTGCGCAACGACGATAGTGTATTTGGCTGAAACCTCAGCGTGAATTGTCGTAGGTGTACAACTGTCCTGCGCTGTGCAGGTGGCCGTATACCAAAGCGATCCGAATGACGAACCCTGAGCGCGCCTCGGTCGGATCTATCCCAAGGGCCTCGGTAAGTTTCTTGAGTCGATAGCGCACGGTGTTCGGATGGACGTCGAGGGCGCGTGCGGTCGTTTCCAGCGCGCCGCCGTATTCGAGGTAGGCGGCGGCAGTGGCCAGAAGCTGACCAGAGCCGGTGGCCAGGGGTTCGTAGTAGGAGGACACGAGGGCATCGACTGCGCTGCGGTCACCGGCTATGGCCCGTTCGGGAAGAAGATCGTCAGCAAAGACCGGGCGCGGGGTGTCGGGTCGGGCGCGCGCGGTGCGCAGACCCCACACGGCGGCGGAAGCGCTTATCCCAGCCTGTGCGAAGGAACTGACCTCCGGGCCGATGACAATGTCGGACGGACCGAAGAACGGCGAAAGGTCCTCAGCGGCTGCTTCGACGTCAGATACTCCGCCGAGCACAATGAGAAGGCGGTCGGAGTGGATGCCGACAAGCGCGTCTTCTGCCCACTTCTTAGCTGTTGAGCGCACTTGCTCTATAGATGCGCGGTCTTTGCGACGGGGTGCCCGCCCCATGATCACGCGAATTGAGCCCTCCGAGTCCCAGCCGTAGGCAGCTGTTCGACTGGCAAGTTCGTCTACGGAGTCGCCCCGCACAAGCGCGTCGATGACCATCGCCTCGAGTCGGGCGTCCCAGCTGCCCCTGGCCTCAGCTGCTCGTGCATAGATATCGGCGGCAGCGAAGGCGATCTCGCGTGAATAGATGAGCACCGCCTCGCGAAGCTCAGCCTGTTCGCCGGCGCGGGCAAGGTCGCTCACCCGCTCCTCGACTACTTCGACGACAACGCGCAGAAGCTGCAGCGTCTGCTGCAGTGAAACAGAACGGACAAGCTCCTTAGGTGCAGATTTGAAGATGTCGTTGATCACCCGAAGGTGGCGGGTGGGGTTTCGGTACCACTCGATAAACGACGAAATTCCCGAGTTCGCCAGCACAACCACCCAGCCCTTGTCGGCAGAGGACAGCTGTGAGAACCAGCGCAGGCGCCCTTCAATGCGCTTGAGGGTCAGGTTCGACAGTGTGCGCTGACCAGCCTCGAGGCGGCGGATGGTGTCAGCGCGAGCAGCGTTCTTCGCGCTGGGCTTGTCATGGTCGGGCATGAGACCAACCATAGCGGTTGAATAACAAAAACCTTGTATCGGGAAAACAAAAGGGGGCCAGGGTGAGCACCCCGACCCCCTTCTATGTGCGGCCGAATCACCGCCGGGCGACTGTATTCGTCATGCGTCTCCGCCGGCAGTGCCGGATAGGCCCTTCCGGGGATCGTCAAGACCGTACTTCTTCGCAGCCTCCGCCGCCTTCGACATGTCGATCTCGCCGGTGTCGGCCAGGCTGATGAGAGCCTGAACGACAACGGAATGAGCGTCGATGAGGAAGTAGCGGCGAGCGGCTGGACGAGTGTCGGAGATGGCGTAGCCGTCCGCGCCGAGGCTCGTGAAGTGGTTCGGCACGTACTGGCGGATCATGTCCGGAACAGTCCGGGTGAAGTCGCTCGTGGCGATGACCGGTCCCTGGGAGTCCAGCAGCCTCTGCGTGACGTAGGGGACCCGGGGCTCTGCCTGCGGGTCGAGCAGACGGGCATCGTCAGCGGTCAGACCGTCGCGGCGCAGTTCCTGCCACGAGGTGACAGACCACACATCAGCACTGACGCCCCAGTCTTTCTCGAGGATTTCCTGGGCTTCGAGGATCCACGGAACACCAACACCGGAGGCCATGAGCTGAACCTTCGGGCCGTCCGTCTTATTGCCGTCTTTGAGCTTGTAGAGGCCCTTGATGATGCCGTCAGTGTCGAGGTTCTCCGGTGCCTTCGGCTGGACCATCGGCTCGTTGTACATGGTGATGTAGTACATGACGTCCGGGTCCTGGCGCGGATCTTCGGGATCGTACATCCGGTGCAGGCCGTCGCGAACGATGGTTGCGATTTCGTAGGCGTAGGCCGGGTCGTAGGACACGATCGAAGGGAAGGTCGAGGACAGAACGTGGGAGTGGCCGTCCCCGTGCTGCAGACCCTCGCCGGTCAGGGTGGTGCGTCCGGCCGTGGCCCCCAGAATGAATCCGCGCGTCATCTGGTCGCTGGCCGCCCAGAACTGGTCTCCCGAACGCTGGAAGCCGAACATCGAGTAGAAGATGTAGAACGGAATCATCGGCTCGCCGTGCGTGGCGTAGCTGGTGCCCGCAGCGGTCAGCGCGGTTGTCGAACCGGACTCGTTGATGCCCATGTGCAGCAGCTGACCGTCGCTTGCTTCCTTGTAGGACAGGAACAGGTCACGGTCGACAGAAATATAGTTCTGGCCGTGCGGGTTGTAGATCTTCTTCGTTGGGAAGAAGGAGTCCATGCCGAAGGTGCGGGCTTCGTCCGGGATGATGGGCACAACCCGCTTGCCGAACTCCTTGTCCCGCATGAGGTCCTTGAGAATGCGGACGAACGCCATGGTTGTGGCGATCTCCTGCTTGCCTGAACCGCGCATGCCCGGTTCGAAGGCCTTGTCGTCGGGAAGTTTGATGTCGACGTACTTCGAGCGGCGTTCGGGAGTGAAGCCGCCGAGTTCATGACGTCGGTCGAGCAGGTATTTGATTTCCGGAGCGTCGTCGCCGGGGTGGTAGTACGGCGGGAGCTCTGGATTCTCTTCGAGCTGCTTGTCGGAGATCGGGATGGAGAAGTGGTCGCGGGCTGCTTTGAGGTCTTCCAGCGCCATCGTCTTCATCTGGTGGGTTGCGTTGCGGGCCTCGAAGTGCGGCCCGAGCGAATAGCCCTTGACGGTCTTGACGAGGATGACGGTCGGCTGACCGGTGTGCTCAAGTGCAGCCTTGTAGGCCGCGTACACCTTGCGGTAGTCGTGGCCGCCGCGCTTGAGGTTCCAGATCTGCTGGTCGGTGTAGTGCTCGACCATGGCCTTCGTGCGCGGGTCTCGTCCGAAGAAGTTGTCGCGGACGAAGCCGCCGGACTCGCCCTTGTACGTCTGGTAGTCGCCGTCGGGAGTGGCGTTCATCAGGTTGACGAGAGCGCCGTCGCGGTCTTTGGCCAGCAGCGGGTCCCACTCGCGGCCCCAGATGACCTTGATGACGTTCCAGCCGGCACCTCGGAACCAGGATTCGAGTTCCTGGATGATCTTGCCGTTGCCGCGGACCGGACCGTCGAGGCGCTGCAGGTTGCAGTTGATGACGAAAGTCAGGTTGTCGAGCTCTTCGTAGGCGGCGTACTGGAGCATGCCGCGTGCTTCCGGTTCGTCCATTTCACCGTCGCCGAGGAAGGCCCAGGTGTGCTGCTGGCTGGTGTCCTTGATGCCGCGGTTGTGCAGGTAACGGTCAAACTGTGCCTGAGAGATGGCGGCCTGGGGGCCGATGCCCATGGACACCGTCGGGTGCTCCCAGAAGTCGGGCATCTGGCGCGGGTGCGGGTAGGAGGGCAGCCCGAAGGGTTTGCCGTTGACGTAGTGGGAGGACTGCTGGCGGAAGCCGTCCATCTGTTCAGCGTTGAGGCGGCCCTCGAGGAAGGCGCGTGCATACATGCCCGGTGACGCGTGGCCCTGGTAGAAGATGTGGTCGCCGCCGCCGGGGTGATCCTTGCCGCGGAAGAAGTGGTTGAGCCCGACCTCGTAGAGAGTTGCGGCCGAAGCGTAGGTCGAAATGTGGCCGCCGACTCCAATGCCCTCGCGCTGTGCACGCTGGACCTGCACGGCGGCGTTCCAGCGGATCCACCTGCGATAGCGGCGTTCTACTTCTTCGTCACCCGGGAACCACGGTTCGTCTTCAGCGCCGATGGTGTTGACGTAGTCGGTGGCTGTGAGGCTGGGGACGCCGATTCGCTGCTGGCGCGCACGCTGGATGAGGTTGAGCATGATGTAGCGTGCGCGGGCGGTGCCGGCCTCTTCGACCAGCGCGTCAAGGGAGTCGATCCAGTCCTGGGTCTCCTGCGGGTCGATGTCGGGGACATTCGCGGGGAGACCATTGAGGATGGGGCCCTTGTTCTTGTTGTCCAAAGCAATTCCTCTCGCGTTTAAGGGACTTCGGATATGTGTCTAGGCTATTGCACTTCGGGCCTGGGTGTCGCCGAACTGGGTGTGAAATGGTCCACCCTGTCGGCCGCTGATTGTCCGAACCGGCCAAATTCTATGTATTTCCCGGAGTATCGGCCCTGTGATTGGCGAAACGCGGCTTTTCTGGTGAGAATAAAGCCATGAGTACAACTCCCTCAGGAAGGACGCTCGATTCCGCGCAGGCAGCGCAGGCGGCAAACCCCCTGTCTCTGTCGAGCGGCCAGTATGTTCAGGAGATCGGCTTTGACGACGACGTCGATTTCCAGCTGCGCGATGACATCGCGGCAGTAACCGGCGAAGAGATGATTGACGGCGACGTCGACGATGTTTTCGACGTGATCGTCATGTGGTGGCGCAGCGATGACGACGACCTGACCGACGGCATCGTCGACGCTCAGACAACTTTGAAGGACGGCGGTGTTGTGTGGCTTCTGACCCCGAAGGCCGGCCGCCCCGGGCACATTGATCCGGTCGACATCAACGATGCCGCGCCCGTTGCCGGTATGCACGTGACGAAGACGGTTCGTGCGGCGGCTGATTGGTCGGCCGTGTGCCTGATGAGCAAAAAGAACTTCGACTGATGACTTTGGAAACCGGTGCCGTCGGACCCCAGGTGGGTGCGGCGGCACCTTCACTTTGTCTGCCTTCCCACTTCGGTGAAGCACTGTCTTTTGGCGAATGCAGGCTGCGTGCCGGTGCCGAGCAGATCCTTGCGGTGTTCTTTCCCTTTGCGTATTCACCCGTCTGCACTGCCGAAATGGAGCAGCTTGCGCAGCTGTACGATGATCTGCTGGCCGGCGGCACAGAGGTAGCCGCGGTGTCATGCGATCCGAAGTACACTCTGGCCGCGTGGGCGCAGGACCTCCGGCTGCCGTTTGTCCTTCTGTCTGACTTCTGGCCCCACGGTGCTGCCTCAAAGGCCTTTGGCGCTTTCGATGAGCGGCGCGGCTTTGCGCAGCGCCTGACCTTCCTTCTGGACGGGTCGGGTGTTGTGGTCGACACGGAGCACTCCTTGGCTGGAAGCAAGCGCGACTTCACTCGCTTCCTTAATCGCTCTGGGAGCTTCTGAGCCTCCTTCGCTGCCGTGTGAGCAGTTAGGGTGGGAGTGACCTGTCGTTCTTCCCAAGGAGGGGTTATGGCGTCCATCTTCACTAAGATCCTCGACGGAGAGATTCCCGGCGCGTTCGTCTATCAAGACGACCGCTGCGCAGCTTTTATGGACATCAGTCCGCTGACCGATGGGCACGTGCTCGTCATCCCGCGTGAAGAGATTGACCACTGGCTCGACCTGCCTGAAGACCTCACAGCTCATCTCATGTCGGTCGCTCAGAAGATCGGGCGGGCACAGAAGAAGGCGTTCTCCTGTGAGCGCATTGGGGTCTTGATTCAGGGATATGAAGTGCCCCACGTGCATATCCACGTGTGGCCCACGAACTCGGTTGAGGACTTCCGTCTGGAAAACACCCGCGGATCGACTGAGGCCGAAGACATCGCAGCAGCTGCGGAGAAGATCAAGGCCGAGCTTGCCTGAAGGCCATTCGATTCACCGCATTGCCCGCCGGTTCAACGCTGATTTCGCCGGGCGCGCGGTGACCGCCTCATCACCCCAGGAGCGCTTTTCTGACGGTGCCGCGCTCATCAGCGGCAGTGAGCTGGGGGAGTGCTATGCCGTCGGCAAGCACCTGTTCCTTCCGTTCGAGGGCGAGCGCACGGTGCGGGTCCACCTGGGCATCTACGGCGCCTGGGATTTTCTCTACGCTGCCGGAATGCCCGAACGCGCTGGGCAGACGGGGGAGTATGCCGGATCGCTTGGGGCGCCTCGTCGGGTGCGCGCCGGTGAGGTCGAGAAGGCAGAGGAACTCGAATCGGTTTGGCCGCCGGAACCGGTGGGGCAGGTGCGTCTGCGCCTGCTGACCGAGGGCGTGTGCGCTGACCTGCGCGGCCCTATGGTGTGTGAGGTCCTCACCCCTCACGAGGTGGAAGCTCAGCTGGCGGCACTCGGTCCTGATCCGCTGGTCGACGGAAATGCTCGCGGCGGTCGCAGATTTGCTGAGAATGTGCGCAGGCGCCGTCCGATCGGCAGTCTGCTCATGGATCAGTCTGTTGTCGCAGGCATCGGCAATGTGTACAGAGCCGAAATGCTGTTCCGTGCCGGGCTCAGTCCGTTCAAACCGGGAACCGAGTTGACCGATGGCGAAGTTTCCGCGCTGTGGCGCGATTGGGTGCGGCTGCTGCCCGTGGGAGTCGAAACAGGAGTTATGCTCACCCGCACGCGTCTGCGGGGCGCAAGCCGTCAGCGGGCAGCAGAAGACAGTGAGTTCCGCCATTTTGTGTATGGGCGCACGGGCCTGCCGTGTCGCGTGTGCAGAAATCCTGTGGCGATGACGGAAATGGAAGGGCGCAAACTGTACTGGTGCCCCGAATGCCAGAAGTGACGAAGGCGAGTCCGGCATATGCTGGGCTCGCCTCCGCCTCACGCCGCAGGCTGTCTATGACGGCAGGAGACCGAGGAGGTCGGCCAATTGGTAGCAGCCGAGCCCTATGACGACCAGAGTGATGGCACCGCCGAAGACATTGGCCCAGAGGCCGTTGGCGTTATCACCTACTACCTTTTTGCTGTTCATCGTAACGAGCAGGAAGATCGCAATGATCGGCAGAAGCAGGCCGTTGGCAGCCTGAGCTATGACGATGAGCTGAATCGGCTCGATGCCGGTCAGGGCAATGATCGCCCCGACGGCGAGGACTGAAATCCATATCCCGCGAAACAGCGGGCTCTTCATGTCGGTGCTTTTGCCGAGTATTCCGGTGATTGCATAGGCCGCGCCGAGTGGGCCGGCAAGAGCGGAGGTGAAGCCCGCCGCGAACAGTCCGAGTGCGAACACCCATGTCGAGGCATCTCCCAGCAGCGGTTGAAGCGATGTGGAGAGGTCTTCCGCAGTTTCGGCGCTCATACCGTGCAGGAAAAGTGCGCCGAAAGACGTCGCCATGACCGCCAGTGTGATGAGTCCGCCAAGTGAGATCGAGGCGGCGGTGTCGAGACGAGCTTCCTTCATAGCCTGCGTCTTCGGCACACCCTCCCAGTTTTCCTGCACGAGGCTTGCGTGGAGGAAGACATTGTATGGGACGACTGTCGTGCCGATCAGCGCGATTGCTGTCAGCGCAGATCCCGGCGGCATCGATGGTGCGAAGATCCCTTTGAAGATCTCGCCGACTGGAGGCTGCACAACGAAGGCGGTGATGACGAACAGGATTGTGAGGATGCCGACCATGACCATGAGCACACGCTCGATGGTTTTGTAGCTGCCGGTGATGAGCAGACTGAAGATCGCGACGACTATGAGCGCGACGATGATTCTCATGTCGATGGGTGCGACCGCCGATACGGCTAACGATGTTCCCGTCGTGTCGCCCCCGGCGTAGGCCGCACCGCCGATGCCGATCGCGGCTACCACGAGGATGATCATGAGCGTGCGCAGAATGGGATTGTCAAGCGCGCGGCGTATGGCCTCACCGAGGCCGAGGCCCGCGCCGATGCCGAGTCTGACCGCCATTTCCTGCAGGACGAGAGTGGCGATGATCGAGAAGACAACAGACCATGCCAGTGTGAAGCCGTAGTCTGCGCCGGTTACGATAGCGGTCGTGATCGTGCCGGGGCCGATGAACGAGGCCGCAATGATAAGTCCGGGACCAAACAGTGATCCCTGGCGCTTCTTTTCTGCTGTGTTTGGTGAAGAGGGGTTCACGCGAGCTCCTCTAGGCCGGGGAGTTTCCCCGATTATGTGACCGTCAGCACAACGATAGTGAGTGAAACGACAGTCGCGGGGATGTTTTCCTGTGTATCGCCTGAGTGCCTTAGCGGGAATGAACGAGCTCGCAGCATATGACGGACGGGCTCTCCGGCCCGGAGCCCGAACGCAAAAATCCCGGGACATCGAGTGAACGATGTCCCGGGACTTGGTGGGCCCAGAGGGACTCGAACCCCCGACCCTCTCGGTGTAAACGAGATGCTCTAGCCAACTGAGCTATAGGCCCTAACCGTGATAAGAATACAGTCAGTCGGCGATCCTGCCAATTCGGCTCAGCGTGCTGGCAAGAGCGGCTCTGCTGTCAGCTGGTCCAGCAGTGGAGTCAAACAGGGCTCGATTCTGTTCAAACGCGACTGCCGCGCAGGTGAGCACCACCGAGCAGTGACGCTCCGCCTCGTCGGAAATCTGGGCGCGCACCGCAGCGGGCAGGACAGGGCCACCCGAATGAGCGTAGGCGAGCGAAAAGATGTCCGCACCGTCGCGGTAGCGCAGCAGGACATCGTGCATACGCAGCAGAATGTCAGCCCCAGTCATGCCTTCGCCGTATCCAATAGCCTCATCCACTTCAGCGGCGATGCGCCGGGCTACAAGGACGAAGATCTCCTGCTTGTTCTTCACGTGCCAGTACAATGCGGATGGGCCGACACCCAGGTCGCGAGCCAATCTGCGCATAGAAAGGTCACCCATGCCGTAGTCGGTGAGGATGGCTACCGCAGCATCGGCAATGCGGTGAACAGACAGGCTCATGGAGTCAATCATGGCAGGTCGGAAGCCGGATTTCGCAATCAGTCCGCGGTGGGCTATAGTTGTCCCCGTTGCCATTCACGGGATATGGCGCAGTTTGGTAGCGCGCCTCGTTCGGGACGAGGAGGTCGTGGGTTCAAATCCCGCTATCCCGACGAGTCCTCGGGTCCATCCGAGGACTTTTGCTTTAGAGGAAGGCAACCACAATGAAGTGGACCGCAGTACTCGCTGCCGCCGCTGTCTTGACGCTCACCGCATGCGGTGCCCGCCCCCTGTCTGAACTTGAAGATGTGCAGGGCACAGTCTCTGAAACATCGGTGCCGGAAGAAGAAAAAGCAAAAGACGCCCTCGATTCGATCCAAGAAGACGCTGAGCTCAAAGCCCTGCTTCCTGACGATGTTCGCCAGCGCGGTCTGAAATGGGCTACGTCCGTCGGCTATCCGCCCATGGAACTGTGGACATCCGATAACTCTGAAATCATCGGGGTCGATCCGGCGATAGCGCACGCAGTATCAAAGAAGCTCGGTGTGCCGATGTCTTTGGAGAACCAGGAGTTCGCATCGCTCATCCCCGGCTTGATCTCCAAGCGCTATGACGTGATGATCAGTTCGACAACAGACAACGAAGAGCGCCGCAAGACCACAACCTTCGTCGACTACGTCCAAGCCGGAAACGCTTTCCTCGTCTACGAAGGAAACCCCGAAGGGATTGCCCGTCCCGATGACCTCTGCGGCAAATCGGTGGCCCTGGTCGCCAACGGATCATCGTTCGAAAAGGCCAAAGAGTTCTCCAAGAAGTGCGAAGACGACGGGGAACAGCCCTATAAGATCCTCAGCTTCGAAGACGACAACAACGCCAACCTCGCTGTTCAAAGCCGACGGGCCACTGCCACGGTTACTGATTTTCCAGTCGCTGCATACCGGGCAGCCGATAAGAAGAACAAGATGGCAGTCGTGCCGATCGACGGCGACGAAGCCGTGTGGGGCATCGGCATCGACAATTCCCGCACAGAGCTGGTTGACCCCATCTACGGGGCGCTGAGCGAGCTGATAGAAGACGGCACCTACGGGGAGATCCTCAAGGCGTGGGACGTCGAGCGCATGGCTGTGGATAAGGTCACAGTCAACTTGGAGGAGCACACGATCGGCGGTGACGACTGATGCGCACAGAGCCATTTGTCGACGCGGACGGCACACAGTGCAGAATCATTGCGCCTGTCCCGTGGGGCAGGATTTCTGTGGGGGCTCTCGCCATCCTGTTCGTGGTGTGGGTGCTGTCGCTGTTCGTCTTCAACGAAAGAATCCTCTGGTCTGAAGTTGCCCACTACTTCTTCTATTCGACAATCCTCAGCGGGATTGCCAATACGCTCTGGATTTCTGTCATCGCTACGCTGGTGGGCCTCGTCCTGGGCGTGCTGCTGGCCATTATGAAGCTGTCCCACAACCCGGTGCTGCGGGCCATTTCCGAGGTCTATCTGTGGATCTTCCGCGGAACGCCGGTTCTTGTGCAGCTGGTCTTCTGGTTCAATCTGGCTTTTCTGCTGCCGTACCTGATTGTCAAGATCCCGTTCACCATGATCGGCGTGTTCTGGGAAACCAATGCGCTTATAGGCCCAACCGAAGCCGCAATCCTCGGGCTTGGCCTCAATATGGCGGCGTATTTCGCTGAAACCGTGCGGGCGGGCATTCAGGCAGTGGATGTCGGGCAGACCGAGGCAGCACTTGCCGGCGGACTTACACGCCGTCAGACCATGCGCTTAGTGGTCCTGCCCCAAGCCCTGCGGATCATCATTCCGCCGACGGCCAATGAGTTCATCTCGATGCTCAAAACCACTTCACTGGTGATGATCGTCGCCGGACACGACCTCATGACAAATGCGGCAATCATCTACAAGCAGAACAACCTCATCATCGAACTGCTCATTGTGGTGAGCATCTGGTACATGATTATGACCGCGATAGCCACCTTCCTCCAGAGTCTGCTGGAGAAGCGGTTCGGCAAGGATCGCGTGCGCAGCACCCGGGGTGCTACGTGGGCGCAGAATCTTGTCGGGCGGATGAGCCGCTCTTCTTCCGAGAGCAGCCCCAGTTCGCAGGCAGTGCGCCGCACAGCGGAAGGAGCCGACCGTGCCAGCTGAAGACGTCATCGTCCATGCGGAGGGTGTCAAGAAGTCCTACGGCGAACACGAGGTTCTGCGGGGCGTGGATTTCCAGGTTCGATCGGGCGAAGTCGCCTGCATCATCGGACCTTCTGGTTCTGGAAAGTCGACGTTTCTGCGCACCCTCAACGGTTTGGAGTCGGTTGATTCCGGCAGTCTTACAGTGATGGGGGAGCAGGTGGGCTTCAGCCGGCGCGGCGAAGACTACCTGCGCTGGTCCGACAGGCGCTACGCGCAGTTCCGACAGCACATCGGCATGGTGTTTCAGCGATTCAACCTGTACGGACACCTTGATGCAGAAGAAAACGTCATGCTCAGCATGCGCCACGTCAAGGGGCTTTCTAAGTCGAAGGCCGAAAAGCGGGCAATTGAGGAACTTGAACGTGTTGGACTTGCGCAGCATCGCCACAAGAAGCCACACCAGCTCTCGGGTGGTCAGCAGCAGCGGGTTGCGATTGCGCGCAGCCTCGCGATGGATCCCGCGCTCATGCTCTTTGACGAACCGACCAGTGCACTGGACCCGGAGCTCGTTGACGAGGTGCTCTCGACCATGCAGCGGCTCGCACTGGAGGGTATGACTATGGTCGTGGTCACGCATGAGCTCGGCTTTGCTCGAGAGGTCGGCGACACGTTGGCGTTCTTCGACCAGGGAGTCGTCGTTGAAAAAGGAGCGCCGGAAGCGCTCTTGGACAATGCCGACAGCGACCGGGTCCGCGCGTTCATCGAGCGCGTCCGCCACGCGTAGTCTGCCGTCTTCGGCGCGCTGATCCGGAATCCGAAAGCGCGGCGGCAGACAGAAAGCCGCATACAGAAAGCGGGGGTGACCCAATCAGGGGCACCCCCGCTTGTCGCCTCAGATCAGGCCTGCGAGCCTTCGCGCAGTGAGCGCTTGAGAATCTTGCCCGCCGAGTTCTTCGGCAGGGCGTCTACGAAGTGCACAGCCTTGGGGACTTTGAACCCTGCGAGCTTGCCCTTGACGTGCTCGATGACAGCGTCTTCGGTCAGACTTTCGCGGCCGGCGTCGGTGAGCA
This sequence comes from Brevibacterium sp. HMSC063G07, assembly GCF_001810665.1. Lineage (NCBI taxonomy): Bacteria > Bacillati > Actinomycetota > Actinomycetes > Micrococcales > Brevibacteriaceae > Brevibacterium > Brevibacterium sp. HMSC063G07. The sequence continues at coordinate 434,150 of NZ_KV802321.1, read as the reverse complement.
CGACGTAGGCGGTGATGGCCTCGATCCACTTTTCGTCGGGCATGCCGACCACCGAGACTTCTTCCACACCGTCCATGGCGAAGATGGCGTCTTCAACTTCGCGGCTTGCCACAAGAACACCGCCGGTGTTGATGACGTCCTTCACGCGGTCAACAACCGTGATGTAGCCCTCTTCGTCGGCGACCACAAGGTCTCCGGAATGGAACCAGCCGTCAACGAACGCTTCGGCGGTCTTCTCCGGCTTGTTCCAGTAGCCTTCGGCCAGCTGTGGGGAGCGGTAGAGGATTTCTCCGCGCTGTCCGACCTCGACGTCGTTGCCGTCGAGGTCGACAATCCTGGTTTCGACGAACAGCGCTGGGCGGCCGGCCGATGCCGGACGGTCTGCGTGCTCTTCGGGGCGCAGCACGGTGCACAGCGGTCCCATTTCGGACTGTCCGAAGCAGTTGTAGAGGCCGAGTTCCGGCAGCTGCTTCTGCAGGCGCTCAACAATCGGGCCGGGCATGATGGATGCCCCGTAGTAGGCCTTCTTGAGCGACGAAAGGTCGCGCGTGGTGAAGCTCGGGTTGTTGGTCAGCGCAACCCACACGGTCGGAGCAGCGAAGAACGCGGTGATGCGCTCCTTTTCGATGAGTTCGAGAAGCTCCTGCGGAACCGGGGTGGGCACGATGATGCTGTATGCGCCGCGCATGAGGGCGGGAATGAGCAGCACGTGCATCTGAGCCGAGTGGTACAGCGGCAGGGCGTGGACAAAGCGGTCCGAGCTTGTGAAATCCAGAGACGTCAGTGCGGACAGGTACTGGTGCATGAGGCTGCGGTGCGTCATCACGGCACCCTTGGGCGACGAGGTGGTTCCCGAGGTGTAGAGCAGCTGCACACGATCGGTGTCGACGGGAGAGAATTCGCCGTCGCGGGCCGGGCCGTCGACTTTGAGGGCCGGTTCCACGAGGTCTTCCATGAGCATGCGCTCACGCTTCTGGCCGGCTTCAGTTTCCTCAATGAACGGCATCAGGGCTTCTTCGGCCAAAACCAGCTTGGGGTCCGAGTCTGACAGGATGTAGTCGAGTTCGTCCTTCGTCAGCTGATAGTTGACGGGCACGTGGATGAGTCCTGCGCGAGCACAGGCTAAGAACACAATGGCGAAAATGTCAGAGTTTTTGCTGTAGGCGGCAACGCGGTCGCCCTTTTCCAGGCCCCGTTCGGTGAACAGTCGGGCGATATTCGTCACTGCCTGGTCGAGCTGACTGTAGGTCCAAGTCCGGTCCTGGAAGACGATGGCGGTGGCTCCGGGAGTGCGCGCAGCGCTGCGCTTGACGATATCTCCGATGGTGGAGCGATTCTCTTCTGTGAGTTGTGTCATAGCAGAATCGTGGCACAGTTCAAACGATCATTCAATTTTCGGGCGCTGTCTTATATTCCCCGTTGATGCGTTAGTTTGAAGACATGACGAATGTGCGCGACGTAATGGGCGTCTGTGAACAGCTGTGGCCGAAAAACCTCGCCGAGGACTGGGATTCCGTTGGCTTGGCAGTAGGTGATCCTGAATCTGCCGTGACCCACGTTCACTGCGCCCTGGATCCATCTGACGACGTCATCGCAGAAGCGGTTGAACTCGGCGCGGACTTCCTCTTCACGCACCATCCGCTGCTGCTTCGCGGCGTGACCTCAGTTGCCGCCGACACCTTAAAAGGAGGTGCTGTTCATACTCTGATCCGGTCTGGCATCGCACAGTTCAACGCGCACACGAACGCAGACTCCGTGCTCGGCGGCGTATCCGACGTTCTGGCCGACATCCTCCAGCTGCAGGAAGTCCAACCGCTTGTCCAGCACCCGGAAGCCGACGAGGGGGTAGGCCTGGGCCGGGTCGGGACCGTTGAGCCGACCAGCGTTGAAGACATCGCCGTGCGCTTAGCTCAGGGAGTTGATCTGTCTGTCCGGGGTATCGCCATCGGCGGTGACCCCAGTGCTGAAGTCACCCGCATTGCCGTTCTCGGAGGGGCCGGCGACTCGATGTTCGGTGCTGCGCGAAAGGCGGGGGCTCAGCTCTACGTCACATCGGATCTGCGTCATCACCCCGCATCGGAAGCCCTCGATACGGGTGCTCGCGGCGGCCCTCTCGAACACCTCATCGACATTTCCCACTACTCAGCGGAGTCGGCGTGGATTCCACGCGCTGCCGAACAGCTCGACGAAGCCCTGCGCTCCGGCGGCCACAGCGTCACGGTGACAGTGTCAGATGTCTGTTCGGACCCGTGGAGCGCGGTCGTTCTTCCTGATTCAGAGGAGTGGCAGTGGAACTGACTGAACAGCAGCACGCGGCCGCGCTGGAGTATGCGTCGCTGAGCGCGCAGATTCGCCGCAATCGCGCCGCGGCGCAGCAGAAAGAGCGCGTGGCACGTCTGCAGGAACTGGCAGAGGACCACCGCACCCTTGCCGCACAAGCCAAAGACGTGCGCGCCGAAATTGAAAGTCACCAGAAGGAAGCCCGCGCGGCCGGAGCACAAGCCGCCGACGGTCGGACGAAGGCTGAGAGCATGGAGAGCAAGCTCAATGCCGGGGTAGGACTCACAAGCCGGGATCTCGTGGCGCTGCAGGCAGACATCGAATCTGTGCGCGCTGCTGTCGGCCAGGCGGAAGACAGGGAACTGCAAGCTCTCGAGAGTGCTGAATCGGCCGAGGCCCAGCTGGAACAGCTGCGTAGGCGTGCTGAGGAAATCGCGTCGGAGGGAAAAGCCGAGGGGCAGCGCCGACAAGAAGAAGCTGCCCGTCTGGACGGTGAACACGCCCAGCTGGTCGAACAGATTCAGGCGAAGCTTTCTGAGCTTCCCGCCGGAGCAGCCTCGATTATCCGCTCTTCCGGCATCGGAGTGCTGGCGGCGGGCGCCTGCGGAGCGTGCGGGGCCGCGCTTTCCGGTGTGCAGGCGGATGCAGTCCGCAACGCGAAGCGCACCTGGGCGTTTCAGTGCGAAGACTGCGAGAGCCTTGTCGTTCAGGCCTGATCGAACGGGCTGCCAGCGATAGGCCGGTGCGCTGTCCCGTTGCTGCGGTCAGGCGTCAGGCAGAACAACAGTGAGGACCGCAGACTGTTTTCCGCTTGAGGGCCCAAACTCGACTTCGAACCGTTCTGCAACAGCTTCCGCAATGGCTTCGGGCGACGTCGGCAGCGGGCCGCGGCGCTGCAGAAGGTGCGCCGCCACCAGGCCGCGCGTGTGCTTAGCCCAGTGCGACACGACTTTGCGCTGTCCGGCTGTCTCCTTGACGACATTGACAGCAACCGTGTTCTCCGGGATGCCGGGCCAGGGCCTGCGATAGTCGCCCGAACGACAGTCGAGGACCGGCGCATCGCCGAAGTGCTCGGCGAGAGGTTCCTGCAGAGCCTGCTTCCACAGTTTCGCCAGCGGACCCAGATCGCCCAGTGAGGTCTTCATCGACAGACGGTAAGCGGGGATCCGATCGAGCGCGCCGACAATGCCGAAGAGAGCCGACGCAATGAACACTCGCTCGACCTTTTCGCGCGGAGCCTGCAGAACAGAAGGAACATCGAGGGCTTCGAACAGGACGCCGGTGTAGACCGTCAGCGCGTGCGCGGCAGGCTCAGTATCGAGGTCGATATTGCGGGCGACTTCACCGGCAATCCGTTCACCGACGCCCAACTGCTCCAGTGCATCCGGCGCGGCGCTGACCTTCTGCAGCTCGGCAAGCACCTCACGCCTCGTTTCATTGAGTTCCGGCAGCGACAGAGACGACAGGTCGAGAGGCGCTCCGTCTTGCGCCGGTGTTTTGCCTTCGGACGGCGGCAGAAGAATGAACATGATGCTCATTCTAAAAGCCCGCACATATACACTTGGCCGAGGACAGGCCACCAGACGGTCGCGTTCGGACCGCGTGTCCGGCCGAGGAAAGTCCGGGCTCCGCAGAGCACGGTGGTGGCTAACAGCCACCCGGGGAAACCCGCGGGAAAGTGCCGCAGAAAGCTAAACCGCCAGCCTGCTGGTAAGGGTGAAAAGGTGGTGTAAGAGACCACCAGGGCCCGCGGTGACGCGGGCCGCTGGGTAAACCCCACCGGGAGCAAGATCGTGCAGACGGCCACACGGCTGCTCGTCGTGCCGTCGGGTGGATTGCTTGAGGCCTGCAGCAATGCAGGTCCTAGACAGATGACCGTCGCTCAGGCTTCGGCCTGAGAACAGAACCCGGCTTATCGGTGGCCTGTCCCCACCACGGTTTTCGCCTGCTGTCAGCGCTGCGCGCCGGTGGGGACAGAAGCACCGTGCACTGCCGCGCCGATGATTCCGGCATCATTTTGCATCTTCGCCGGGGCAGCGGGCGTGCTGATATCGAGCAGGTGCAGCCAGTCGGCATGATCCTGCGAAATGCCTCCGCCGAAGACAAATGCATCCGGGTTGATGAGCTTTTCGATTTCCCTGCAGTAGCGGCTGAGCTTGGCCGCCCACGTGGGATAGTCCAGGCCGAGCCGCACTTTGGCACTGGCAGAGGCGCTCAGCTCCGCATCTTCGCCGCCTATCTCAACGTGGCCCAGTTCGGTAAACGGCACCAGCCTGCCGCGCGTGAACAGCGCGGTTCCAATGCCAGTGCCCAGGGTCAGCATCATGACGGTCCGGTCGTGCCAGCCTCGGCCAGCGCCGAAGGTCATTTCGGCAATGCCGGCTGCGTCCGCGTCGTTGAGAAACACACACGGCCGACCGAGAGCAGCGCCCATGGTCTGCTCGATGTTCGTGCCCAACCACGAATCATCGAGGTTGAAAGCGAACGTGACAAGACCCCTCTTGACTACCCCGGGGAACGCGATGCCGACCGGGACAGGGAGTGTCGTCGACGCCTCGTCCGCAGATTCGGCTGCCGAGGCGCCGACGGGACTCTCTGTCAGCACTTCGGCTGCCGCACCGCAGACTGCATTCGTGAGGGCTTCTGGGGTGGCGGGCTGTGGCGTCGGCACGACGACACGTTCGCCGATGACTCGCCCGCGTTCGAGGTCGACCAGTCCCGCCTTGATCGACGAGCCGCCGATGTCAATGCCCAAAGCACAGGAGCGTGCTCCAGCCGAATCGTGCAGCTCGCCGCGGTCAGTCACGGCCGGCCACGAGTTCGACATCGGGGAGCGTGAGGATTTCCGCGCCGTCTTCGGTGACCACGAGAGTGTGTTCGAACTGTGCGGAGCGGCGACGATCGGCTGTCACGATCGTCCAGCCGTCATCCCACTGTTCCCAATTGATGGTGCCCAGGTTGAGCATCGGCTCGATCGTGAAGATCATGCCCGGCTGGATTTCGTCCGCGTAGTTCGGCGCGGCGTCGTAGTGGGGGATGATGAGCCCGGAGTGGAATTCGCGTCCGACGCCGTGGCCGGTGTAGTCCCGGACAACTCCGTAGCCGAATCGCTTGGCGTATTTCTCAATGACGCGGCCGATGATGTTGAGCGACCGTCCGGGTTTGACGGTTTTTATGCCGCGCATGAGCGATTCGTGGGTTCTTTCGACCAACAGGCGAGACTCTTCGTCGACGTTGCCGGCCACAAAGGTGAAATTCGTGTCGCCGTGCATGCCGTTCTTGTACGCGGTGACATCGAGGTTCACAATGTCACCGTCTTGAATCACGGTGGTGTCGGGGATGCCGTGGCAGATGACCTCATTGATCGAGGTGCACACCGACTTGGTGAAGCCCCTGTAGTCAAGAGTCGACGGGTAGGCGCCGTGGTCCAGAAGGTATTCGTGAACCACGACGTCGATTTCGTCAGTTGTGCGGCCGGGCTCAACGAGTTTGCCGCCCTCGGCCATCGCATTGGCCGCGATGCGACCGGATTCGCGTACGAGCTCGATTTCTTCGGCCGTGTAGAAGTTGCTGCCGTTGCCCTCGTTCGGTTCGGCTTTTCCAACGTATTCGGGACGTTCAATGTGAGGCGGAACGGCGCGCATGGGCGCTACGGTTCCTTTTGTGAGAGTTCCAAGGGGCGCAGAATTCGTCATGATGACATCATTGTAGACAGCTAGAGTTGTACCCAGGGAGGTGCGCTATGTCGTACGAAGAAGATAAGTACTGGTTCAACACCAAGACCGGCCAGGTTGAAAAGGGACGCAAGAGCCCCTTTTGGAACCGCCTGGGACCCTATGACAGCGAAGCCGAGGCCCAGGCTGCCCTTGCCACTGCCAGCGAGCGCAACCGCAAATGGGAAGAAGACGACGAGGCCTGGCGCTGATGGGCCTAACAAGGCAGCAGGAAGCGGTTCTTCGCGATGTCGACGACCGTGATGTCCGGTTTGTGCGCTTGTGGTTTCCGGACATTCTGGGCGGTTTGAAGTCCGTTGCGATCGTTCCCGACGAACTCGAGGGGGCGTTCACCGAAGGCATAGGCTTTGACGGTTCGGCACTCGAGGGCTTTTCGCGGGTCATTGAAGACGACATGGTTCTTCGCCCCGACCCGTCAACCTATTCGCTGCTGCCGTGGCGCGGCGAAGCGGAGCCGACGGGCCGGATGTTCTGTGACGTGCTCACTCCCGACGGAGAACCGGCTGCTTCCTATCCGCGCAATGTGCTGGCCCGCACTCTGGAGAAGGCTCGCGAGCGCGGCTTCACCTTTGTTGTGCATCCCGAAATGGAGTTCTACCTCTTCCGTTCGGCTGAACTGAGCGGCAAGGCCCCCGTGCCGGTCGACAGCGCCGGATATTTTGACCACGTCAACGGAGGCACCGCCAACGACTTCCGGCGCAGTGCAGTGCAGATGCTCGAATCCATGGGCATTTCTGTGGAGTTCTCACATCACGAAGCCGGCCCCGGACAGAACGAGATCGACCTGCGCTACGCGGATGCGATGACCATGGCCGACAACGTCATGACGTTTAAGGCTGTTGTGAAAGAGGTCGCGATCTCCCAGGGCGTGCACGCGACGTTCATGCCCAAGCCGCTGGCTGATCAGCCCGGCAATGGGATGCACACGCATTTGTCGCTGTTCGAAGGCGAAGACAACGCATTCTTCGAAGCCGGCGCTGAATATCAGCTGTCGGCCACCGGCCGCCAGTTTGCGGCCGGCCTGCTGCACTACGCCCGTGATATCGCGGCGGTGACCAACCAGTACGTCAACTCCTACAAACGGCTGTGGACCGGACACGAAGCCCCCTCCTACATCAGCTGGGGCAAAACCGGGACAGCCCTTGTGAGGGTTCCGCAGTACAAGTCCGGCAAGGAATCGTCTGCGCGCATCGAATACCGCGGCATGGATTCCTGCGCCAACCCCTATCTGGCCTATTCGGTGCTGTTGGCAGCGGGGCTCAAGGGCATTGAAGAGGGCATGGAGCTGCCACCGGAAGTTGAAGACGACGTGTGGGATCTCAGCGGGCGCGAACGCAGCGCTATGGGCATTGAGCCTCTTCCGGCGAGCCTGTCGGAAGCCCTCCAGACCATGGAGAACAGCGAACTTGTCGCCGACACCCTCGGCGAAGAGGTGTTCGACTTCTATCTGCGCGACAAAGCACGGGAATGGACGGAGTACCGCGCTCAGGTGACGGCCTACGAACTCGATGAGCTCTACACGAGAACATGATCCGGCGGTTCGATCTGGGCAGGCGGCAGGACCCCACTCGCACGCAGCGCGGAAAGTTCGACGCTCGCTTTGAGCGCTTTCTCTCCCAGTTCTGTGAACTGACCGGGCTCGAAGGGCGCGAATCCGCGGTGCGGGAGTTCGCCCGGTTCACGGGTGACCCCGGTTCGGTTTCACTGGGTTTGGTGCGGGTTGCCGAAGCGGCAGCTGACAATGAGGTCGATCTCGGTGCGCTCCTGCGAGAGTCTCAACACCTTCTTGACAGGCTCGTTCGCCTTGCGGGGAGTTCTGAAGCCTGTATTGACCACATTGTCCGGTGGCCCGACTCGCTGCGCCTGCTGGCCCGTGACGAAGACTTCCTGCGTTCGAAGCGCCGACGCGAGGTGCGCGGGCGCATTGCCCGTTCGGTGTATGACGCCGATGGCCAACTGCTCTTAGGCGAAGACGGCAGAACAGCGCTGCGCCGAGCCTACCGGGACGAACTGATTCAGCTGACAGCCGCTGACCTCGGCAATCCGGAGCCGACCGCGGTCTACGACGCCGTCAGCAGGACGCTTACGGAAATGGCCGAAGGAGCGCTCATAGCCGCCCACGACATCGCCGCGGCGGAGTCAATGCCCGACGGATGCGCTGAACTGTCCGTCATCGCCATGGGCAAATGCGGTGCCCGTGAACTCAACTACGTGTCCGACGTCGACGTAGTCTTCGCCTTCAGCCCCGGGCCCACAGCGGCAGACGAAGAGGCCGAGCGCGCCCGCAGCTGCGCCTCGTCAGCGGCCCTGCGGATCATTGACCTCATATCAGCCGCCGCCGCAGAGCCGGCCCTATGGGAAGTCGACGCAGCGCTGCGCCCGGAGGGCAAAGCGGGGGCCCTTGTGCGCACCGTTGACGAGTTCGAGAACTACTACAGCGAAATTGCCGAAAACTGGGAGTTTCAGGCGCTGTTCAAAGCCCGCCCGGTCGCCGGTTCGGAACAGCTGGGCCAGCAGTGGGCCGAGGCGTGTCTGCCGCAGGTGTGGAGTGCTGCCCATCGCGACGACTTCATCCCGGAAGTTCGCGCTATGCGCCGCAGAGTTGTCGACCTCATTGATCGGTCCGAAGCTGACCGGCAGCTCAAGCTGGGGCCCGGCGGGCTGCGCGATGTTGAGTTCTCCGCCCAGCTGCTCCAGTTGGTGCACGGCACAGAAGACCACGACATTCGAGAACCGAACACGCTCGAAGCGCTGCGCAGCCTAGAGCGCGGCGGCTACCTATCAGGTGAAGACGCCGCTGTGCTGGAAGAGGCGTACTCGTTCATGCGGGTGGTTGAACATCGTCTGCAGATTCCGCGCATGCGACGGGCCGCTGTTCTTCCAGATAGTCCAGAGGATCTGCGGGAACTGGCTCGCATGGTCTACCCGACGGGAGACCGTTCCGAGCTTCGGCTCAAACGCGAGCGCGACGACTACTCCAGACGAGTGCGGGCTCTGCACGAACAGGTCTTCTACCGCCCGATTCTCGATGCGGCGGTTGGCAGCGGCGCCGTGAGATTGCTGCCGGAGAAGGCTGCGGAAAGCCGCCTGCGCGCTTTCGGCTTTGTCGATCCGCGGTCGGCTATGCGCCACATTCACGACCTCTCCGCCGGAGTCAGCCGGGCCTCCCGCGTGCACCGGCAGGTTCTGCCGGCCATGCTCAGCTGGCTGTCAGAAGGTGTGGATCCGGATTCGGGTCTGCTCGCCTACCGCAGGCTGTCAGAACAGCTCGGCACATCTACGTGGTACCTCAAGCTGCTGCGCGATTCCGGTCAGGGCGCAGAAGCTCTTGCCCGGGTGCTGTCGCTGTCGCAGTACGCCACATCACACATCATGCACTACCACGGCTCCGTGCGGTGGCTTGCCGACCAGGACATGCTTCAGCCGACTCCACTTGAATCGCTGCGCCAGGAGATGTCGGAACTCGTCGGCCGGGGCAGGGGAGTGCCGGGCGTGCGCGCCGTCCACGGGCGAGAAAAGCTCAGAATCATCCTCGCGGACATTCTCGAGGTGATCCCCCGCAGTTCAGTTCCGCAGGCTCTGTCTGATGTGATGAGTGCAGCTGTAGAAGCTGCCCTGCTGTCGGTGCGGCGTGAGCTCGACACTGAACACCGGCTGTACGACTATGATTTCGCGATAATCGCAATGGGTCGACTGGGAGGCAGGGAGATCGGCGTGTTCTCCGATGCCGACGTGTGCTTTGTCTACCGCCCGGCAAACACAATGGGCGACGACGACCGCGAGGCACTGGCCAAGCACGCCCGGCGGGTGGCACTCGGACTGACCTCCGCTCTCAAAAGCCCACAGCAAGACCCCGCCATCGAACTCGATGCCGACTTGCGGCCCGAGGGGCGCAGCGGCCCCTATGTGCGAACCCTCGAGTCCTACCGGCGCTACTACAGTGCGTGGAGTGAACCGTGGGAGGCCCAGGCTCTGCTGCGAGCCCGCCCGATTGCCGGCGACGAAGAGCTCATGAACGACTACGTCGACATGATCAACCCCCTGCGCTATCCGGAGAGTCTGCCGCAGCGATCTGTTATGCAGGTGCGTCGGCTCAAAGCGCGCATGGAAGACGAACGACTGCCGCGGGGAGCTGACCGGCGTCAGCACGTCAAACTGGGAACCGGGGGACTGAGCGACGTCGAATGGACCGTGCAGCTCCTGCAGCTGCAGCACGGGGCTGAGTTCTCAGGACTGCGCACGACTTCGACCCTGCCGGCTCTGCGCACTGCCCGGGATGAAGGTCTCATCGGCGCTTCCGAGCACGAAATACTGAGAACCGCTTGGCTTATGGCAACGGAAGTGCGCAACGCCGTCACGCTGCACCGAGGCAAACCCAGCGACAGTCTGCCCAGCGACATTCGCGAACTCGAAGCTGCGGCCAGGCTCATGGGATATCCGCAGGGCAGCGCACAGCAGCTCGTCGATGACTATCTGCGGGTGACGCGTTGGGCGCGCTCGACGATGGAAGTCATCTTCTACGGCGACGATCCGGCAGACTAGCAGCCGGATCGGCCAGCTGAACGTCAAGGGCCCGGTTTCTGCCGGGCCCTTGACGTTCAGCGATGAAGATCAGAGATCAAAGTAGAGTTCGAATTCCGTCGGCGTCGGACGAAGACGCGCAACCTCGATTTCGTTTTCATACTTGTAGTCGATCCAGGTCTCGATGAGGTCGTGGGTGAAGACATCGCCTTCCATGAGGAACTCGTGGTCTTCTGCGAGAGCTTCGAGGGCGCTTTCGAGCGAGTTCGGCACCATCTTGATGTTCTCGGTTTCCTCCGGAGGAAGCTCGTAGAGATCCTTGTCAATCGGCTCCGGCGGTTCGATCCGGTTCTTGATCCCGTCGAGCCCTGCCATCAACTGAGCGGAGAATGACAGGTACGGGTTCGCCGATGGGTCGGGAGCTCGGAACTCGAGGCGCTTGGCCTTCGGCGAGGAACCGGTGATCGGAATGCGGATGGCCGCAGAGCGGTTGCGGGCAGAGTACACCAGGTTGATCGGCGCCTCGAAACCGCGGACCAGACGGCGGTAGGAGTTCATGGTCGGGTTGGTGAACGCGAGAACAGCGCCGGCGTGCTCAATGAGTCCGCCGATGTACCAGCGGGCAAGATCCGACAGCCCAGCGTAGCCGGTTTCGTCGTAGAACAGCGGCTTGCCGTCCTTCCACAGCGACTGGTGGCAGTGCATACCAGCACCGGCGTCGCCCAGCAGCGGACGGGGCATGAACGTGGCGGTTTTGTTGTTTGCCGCGGCAACGTTCTTGATGACGTACTTGAAGTCCAGCAGCTGATCCCCGGCCTTCTTCAGCGTGTCGAACTTGTAGTTGATCTCCTGCTGACCCGCTGTCGCGGTTTCGTGGTGAGCCCGCTCCATTTCGAAACCGATCTGCTCCAGCGTCAACGACATTTCGTCGCGGATGTCTGCGAACTTATCGCGCGGGGGAACGGGGAAGTAGCCGCTGGTGTGCGGGGTTTTGTAGCCGAGGTTGTGGCCGTCTTCCTTAGCTCCGGTGTTCCAAGCGGCTTCGAGCGAGTCGATTTCGTAGAAGCTGGTGCGCGTCGAGTTTTCGTATCGGATCGAGTCAAAGAGGTAGAACTCCGCTTCGGCCCCAATGAAAGCCGTGTCGGCAATGCCCGTCGACTTCAGGTAGGCCTCGGCCTTTGCAGCAACCTGGCGGGGATCGCGCGAATAGGGCTCGTTCGTGAACGGGTCGACGATCGAGTGGATGACCACGAGGGTTTTGGCTTTGCGAAACGGATCGATGTAGGCGCTCGTCACGTCCGGAATGAGCTTCATGTCGGATTCGTGAATCGACTGGAAGCCGCGGATAGAAGAACCGTCGAAGAGCAGACCCTCCTCAATCACATCTTCCGTGTACGCCTTGCCGGGAAGATTGAAGTGCTGTACTACGCCGGGAAGATCGCAGAATCGGATGTCGACGAAATCGATCTCGTTGTCGCGGATATACGAAACGAGCTCGCTTGCGGTGGAAAACAACTTTTCTCCTGTATTGAGTCGTCGCGACGGTGCGGTGCTGGCCGCCGGTGTCTTCATTTTAGCGGCTACACTCGTTTCCGTGTTCGACAGAGACAGTTTAGGTTCTTGGCTTCAGGGCCCGAAGCTCGAAGAGGGGACATACGCCGGGCAGCGTCTCGGGCTTCCCAAAACCGGGCCGGGATCAACCGCATCTTTGATTCGCAGGGTGGGAAGTCTCCTCATCGACTGGGCCCTGTGTGTTCTCATCGCGCAATGGCTTGCGCCTGATTTCATGTTTGCACCGCACTTGATCTTCGTGATCGAATCGCTGCTGCTGCAGTCTCTGCTGGGATACACGGTCGGCCAGCGGATCTGCGGTGTGCGCATCATCAACCGCACAGGACGGCGCCCGAACCCGCTGCGTCTGCTCGTCCGGATCGCACTGCAGCTGCTCATCATTCCCGGTCTTCTGTACAACCCTGACAATCGGGGACTGCATGACCTTGCAGCGGACACAGCGGTCGTGCGCATCTGACCAACAGAAAACACAGAGCCCTGCTGCGTCGGTCGTGGTCGCATGCCCACCCGTCCGCTTCTCGGACGAGCAATGCATTCGGTCGGCTGCGACCGCTGCGAAACGTGCGGGCATACAAAAGCGCCGACCTTCCGGTCGGCGCTTTCAATGTGTTCAGAATCAGCGTCCCCGCAGCGCTCGGCGGTTCGGCCGTGCCCGGTTGGGGTCCATGCCCTTGGGAATCGGCTGGTTCGTCGTCATGGTGCCCAGCGCTGCCAGACGCTTGCGCACCTGCAGCACTTCGGCCTTCGTCAAGGTCTTCGGCAGCTTGTACACGCTCGAAACCAGCCGGTTCATGGGAACCTGATTCTTGCCCTCGCCGCCCTGGATGACATGGACGGGAACGGAAGGCAGAATGCGCTCGTGTCGCTTCTGCTCCTTGGCAAGCAGCTTGGCAACACGGCCAGTCGGCCCTTCAGATACCAAGACGACTCCGCCTCGGCCGGTGGCGCGGAATACCAGGTCCTTGGTGCGCGGGTCTCCGGCGACCGGCTGGTCGTCAGCCAGCCAGCTGCGTCGTACGGTATTGAGCACCGCGCCATAGGCGCCGGGCTGGTCTTTCATTTCGGCAAAAGCCGCAGTTTCGGCGTAACGGCCGAGAATGAAGATTGCGAGAGTCAAACCGCCCAGCAGACCGATGATGGTCCACAGCCACACCGGCGGCAACAGGAAGAAGCCCACCAGGAAGCCAACGCCGCCCAACCCCAGAATCGCGGCGAGCATGAGCCACGGCACAGCGGGGAAGTGTTTGCGGGCAAGTTTGAAGACCTGACGCATCTGGCCGATGCGGCCGGGCTTCGAGGGGTCCTTGGGACGCCGACGGAACAGTCCGCGGCGGCGGGGTTCTTCAGTCTGAGACATTCTGCTTTTCTGCTTGTTTTCGGTCAGTGATCGCTCAATGGCGGGTCAGGAGAATTTTACCTCGTCGCCTGGACCAAAAGTATCCACCACCGCCTGTGCTTCCTGCCTGGCGGGAGCTTCGCTGTCCAGGTGGGCAAGATGCGCGGGGATCTCATCACCTCGGCGACGCATTGCCTGGGCCCACAGGCGACCCGCGCGGTAGGACGAACGGACGAGGGGCCCGGACATCACACCGGCGAAGCCGATTTCTTCGCCGATATCTCGCAGTTCGACAAAGTCCTGCGGCTTGACCCACCGGTCGATGGGGTGATGCAGGGCGCTGGGGCGCAGGTACTGAGTGATAGTCAGCAGGTCACACCCGGCTTCGTGCAGGTCCTTCATGGCTTCGACAACCTCGTCGTTTGTTTCGCCCATTCCCAGGATGAGGTTTGACTTCGTCACCAGACCGGCTTCGCGGGCCTTTGTGATGACCGACAGCGAACGTTCGTAGCGGAAACCGGGGCGAATGCGCTTGAAGATGCGCGGAACGGTCTCAATGTTGTGGGCAAGTACTTCCGGACGGGACGAGAAGACCTCCGCCAGCTGATCATCATCGGAGTTGAAGTCCGGGATGAGCAGTTCAACACCGGTGCCGTTTCCGTCACCGTGGTCGATTTCGTGGATGAGCCGAACCGTCTCAGCGTACAGCCAAGCACCGCCGTCATCCAGGTCATCGCGCGCAACACCGGTGATCGTCGAATAGCGCAAGCCCATGGTCGCAACGGAGTCGGCAACGCGGCGCGGCTCGTCGGCGTCGAAGTCTGCCGGTTTGCCGGTGTCGATCTGGCAGAAGTCGCAGCGGCGCGTACACTGCTCGCCCCCGATGAGGAACGTGGCTTCGCGGTCCTCCCAACACTCGAAGATGTTGGGGCAGCCCGCTTCTTCGCACACGGTGTTCAGTCCGGCAGTGCGGACGAGCGACTTCAGCTGTGAGAACTCGGGACCGATCTTGGCCTTCGCCTTGATCCACTTCGGCTTGTCTTCAATGGGAGTCTGCGAGTTGCGAGCTTCCACTCGCAGCAGCTTGCGTCCTTCCGGGGCGATTGTCATGTCCTGGCCTTTCGTGGGGATCAGGCAGTGATGTGCTTATCCAGCAGCTCCAGCAGGCGCGGGGCCGCTTGCTCAGGAGTCGTCTGGCTGCCGGTTTCGATGGAAATGCTAGTGGCTGCAGCATCCGGAATGCCGCAGGGGACGATGTTTTCGAAGCCCGCAAGTTCGTTTGAGCAGTTCAGCGCCAGCCCGTGCATCGCCACGCCGTTGTGGATGCGGATGCCGATGGCGAGGATCTTCCTGTCCGGTCCCGAACCGTCGGTGATCCACACACCGGAACGCCCCTCTACCTGCCGTGCGTTGATTCCGTATTCTGCGAGCAGTTCGATGCCGGCTCTTTCGATCTGATCGACGAACAGCCGTACTTCCTTCTGGTCATTGAGTCGGTAGATGGGGTAGACGACAAGCTGACCGGGACCGTGCCAGGTGATCTTTCCACCTCGGTCGATGTCGATGACTTCAGTGCCATCGCGGGGACGTTCGTGGTCTTGTGTGCGCTTGCCCGCGGTGTAGACGGGGGAGTGTTCCAGCACGAGGAAAGTCGAGCTCTTCTTGCCGTCGACAACATCAGCGTGAGTCCGGCGTTGGATTTCCAACGCTTCGGTGTAGTCGACGAAGTTGGGTGCGAAACCCAGATGTTCGATTTTCCAAGCCATCCTATGACCATAAGCCCAGTGAGGGCGAAGCGGCAAAAGCGCTTCAAGAGTTATCCACAGATTGTGATTTGGGGGTTTCGCTAAGCCTGCCCACATGGTCGAATTCTTGGCTAAGGAGGCTGATATGCAGGACTGCGAGTGGATCTACGATGCTGAAGTTCGTCCCGGACTGTGGCGCGTGTTCAATGCGCGGGAAGTCAAATGGTTTGTTCCGTCAGCAAAGACATCCAACGGTGGCGGACTGCCGGTGTCGGTCCTTGGCCCGGATATGCACAGCGTTGACGGCCTGCTGATCCCCAGATACCGCGGCGGGATGCTCGAAGACGCAGTGCTCGGCCTGGCACCCCTGAAGGCTGAGGAGCTGGTCTGTCTGCTGCGGGGTGCGATCGAGGCCGCCGGCGGACAGTTGGGCAATGTGCCCATCTCGAGGTCGAACCTGGCACTTGACGACGACGGTACGGTAGCCGTGCTGCCGGGCATCGACATTGCCGAAGGTGAATCAGAAGCGCGAGAACTGGGCGAACTGCTCTACGCAGCTGCGCAGGGTGCGGAATTCGAAGAGACCGCGGTGCCGTTGAAGAATCGCGAAAGCGGTCTTCCCGCCGACCTTGTTGAACTCATTGATCTGCTGTTGTTGGACAGCGATTCCAGAAACCCCTCCCGTGCCGACATGCTGGCGGCGGTCAATGAGCACACTGCCTCTGACAGGCTGCCTTTCTATCCGGGCGAACCGGGTGTTCCCCTCAACGACGCGCCAACTGCTGGCCTGCGGCCCATCACAGCAGCTGCGCACAATCAGCACAATCCGCCCGGAGCAGGAAAAGCGGCGAAGTCTGGACAAGCCCTCGGAGACAGTGCAATAGCGACTCTCCGTGGGAGCAAGGCGAACACGCGCGAAAGAAGCAGAGGTGCTGGTGCTGAGCGCCGTGGCCGAGAAGTCGACAGGGGAAAGCGCAAGAGCGGCAGCAGACACAGGGACCGACCCATGGCTGTGTTTGCCACGATGACCAGCCGACAACTGCGGGTTGCCGCTGTCGGCGCGGCTGCAGTCGTGGCGCTTGGCACCGGCATCGTGTTCATCGTCGGCGGCTCCCAGCCTGAGACGACGCAGCCGACAGCCGTGGGTGAGCACAAAGCAGAAGGTGACGAACCCCGCAGTCCCAATGCTGCGGAAAACGCACCAGAAGAGCCAGCCGCACACGAAGAGAACGCGAATAAGACCCCCGAAGCTCAGGCAGACGGTCCTTGCGAAGGCTTCGAAGCGTTGACCCAGGCACGAGCGGCTGCGTTTGCTGCAGGAAAACCATCCGACCTGACAGGCCTGACAGTTCCCGGCTCGAAGGCTGCGAAAGCAGATGCGGCATCCGCACAGCAGCCAACACAGCCCATGGAGGTGACAATGAACGTCACCGAGTGTGAAGTTGAGCACGGCAGCACCGAAGCTGCAACAGTTCGCGCAGTCGTCACTGCAGAAGCCGACGGCTCCGCGGTCCCCGAAGCCCGCATCCGCGTGAGCCTGGAAAAGCACGATGGTAAGTGGAAAGTCAGCCGCACAGAAGAAGCGTCGGACGGGCACGACTGATCTGCAGCCTCCACCCTTTGTCGCCGACGGCCAAAGCAAACAGCGCCCGCGGACGAATCCGCGGGCGCTGTTTGATCAGAGTCGATCAGAGGTCGAGATCAGCCTCAAACGAACCCTGCTCAAGGCGGTTCTTAATCGCCTTGAGGAAACGACCGGCATCTGCGCCGTCAACCAGTTCGTGGTTGTAGGTCAGCGGCAGGTACACCATGTCGCGGATTGCAACTGCCTCGGCACCGTCTTCGGTCGTGATGACTTCCGGACGGCGCTTGATGGCACCGGTGCCGAGAATGCCGACCTCGGGGTGGTTGATGATCGGCGTGTCGAACAGCGCACCGAACGAACCGATGTTCGTGATCGTAAACGTGCCGCCGGACAGCAGCTCGGGGCTGATCTTACCGTCCCGAGTCTTCGATGCGACATCGTCGATAGCCTTAGCCAGACCGGCAATCGACAGGTCACCGGCGTTCTTGACGACAGGAACCAGCAGGCCTCGTTCAGTGTCGACCGCGATGCCGAGGTTCTCTGAGTCGGGGTACGAGATTTCTCCTGCTTCGACATCGAACGTGGCATTGACGCGCGGGTATGCCTGCAGGGCCTCTGCGACAGCCTTGGCGAAGAACGGCAGGAAGGTGAGCTTAACGCCGTGCTTCTGCTGGAATTCGTCCTTCTTGGCCTTGCGGAGGGCAGCCACGGCAGTCATATCGACTTCCGTCACCTGCGTGAGCTGAGCGGAGTTCTGCAGCGATTCGCGCATGCGCTGTGCAATCGTACGGCGAATGCGCGATGCCTTCTGCGTGGTTCCGCGCAGCTTCTTGGCTTCTTCGGAAACCTCGATGACAAACGGCTCGCGGTTGGCAGGAGCGCTCGAAGCGGGAGCAGGCGCACTGCTGGTGCTCTGCGCAGCGAGGACGTCCTGCTTGCGGATGCGGCCGCCGACTCCCGAACCGCGCACGGCGGACAGGTCAACGGCGTTTTCGCGTGCGAGCTTGCGCACAAGCGGGGTGACGTAGGGCGCCTGGCCCGACGTCACAGTCTGTGCGGCCGAAGAAGCGGACTCACCCGAGCGGCTTGGTGCGCTGCTGGACTCTCCAGCGGCCTGCTTGGCTGCGGCAGCCTGAGCCTCTTCGTCGGAAGAAGATGATTCTGCAGCGGCGGAATCCTTCTTGGGCTCTTCCTTCGAAAGGTCCTTTTCGGATTCTTCGATGGCTTCTTCTTCAACATCGGCTTCAGCTTCGGCAGCCTGGTCGGCGTCCTCAGAGTCGTCCTTCTTCTCAGCAGGAGCCGGGGCGTCGCCGTCGCCGATGCGTGCCAGGGGCGCGCCAACTTCAACGTCTTCATCCTCTTCTGCAAGAAGCTCCAGCACAGTTCCCGCAATCGGGCTGGGGATTTCAGTGTCAACCTTGTCAGTCGACACCTCGAGAAGCGGTTCGTCGACCTCGACGGTGTCGCCGACTTCCTTCAGCCAGCGGGTGACGGTGCCTTCCGTCACCGATTCGCCGAGAGCCGGCATGGTGACTTCCTGTGAGTCGCCGGAGCTTCCGGAGGGAGCGTCATCCGACTTCGCGGCAGGAGCTTCCTCATCTTCTTCGGCAGCGTCGCCTTCGGGCTCTTCGTCTGCTTCCGGCTCTTCGGATTCTTCGGTGTCGGCAGAGTCTTGTTCGGCATCCGCAGCGTCAGCAGAATCTTCTGCGTCGCTGCTGCCAGAACCTTCTCCGTCGCCGATGACAGCGAGGTCGCCGCCGACCTCGACATCGTCGTCTTCCTCGGCCAGGATCTCCTGCAGAACGCCGGAGTACGGGCTGGGGATTTCAGTGTCAACCTTGTCAGTCGACACCTCGAGAAGCGGTTCGTCGACCTCGACGGTGTCGCCGACTTCCTTCAGCCAGCGGGTGACGGTGCCTTCCGTCACCGATTCGCCGAGAGCGGGCATCTTTACGGTGTTGGCCATTGTGTCAGTCTCCCTATGGCTCGATCAGCGGAAGTGCAGCGGTTTGCCGGCGAGTGCCAGCGCTGCTTCGCCGATGGCTTCGTTCTGGGTTGGGTGTCCGTGGATGAGTGATGCGACCTCTTCGGGGAAGGCCTCCCAGTTCACAATGAGCTGGGCTTCGCCGGCCTGCTCGGACAGGCGAGCGCCAAGTCCGTGAACGCCGACGATGGGGCCGTCCTTTTCGCGGATGATCTTGATGAATCCCTGCGTGTTGAGGATGGCCGACTTCGCGTTGCCCGCAAGCGGGAACTCGACCTTTTCGATCTGGTCTTCTCCGTACTTTTCAGCGGCCTTCTTTTCGGTCAGCCCGACAGAGAAGATTTCGGGGTCGCAGTAGGTGATGCGCGGAACGCCGGTTTCATCCAGCGGTGCTGGGCTCTTGCCGGCGATCTCTTCGGCGATGAAGATGCCGTGTGCAAAGGAGCGGTGGGCAAGCTGCAGGCCGGGAACGATGTCGCCGGCGGCGTAGATGTTGCCGACACCGGTGTGCAGGCGGTCGTCGGTGATGACGAAGCCCCTGTCGAGCTTGACACCCTGATCTTCAAAGCCGAAGCCTTCGGTCACGGGGCCGCGGCCAACAGCCACCAGAAGCACTTCGGCTTCCAGCTCAGTGCCGTCTTCGAGAGAGACCTTGACACCGTCGGCGGTCTGTTCGACCTCCTTGAAGAAGACACCGAGCTTCTGCTTGATCTTGCGCTTCTTGAATGCGCGTTCAAGACCCTTCGACACGGAGGCGTCTTCGTTGGCGACGAGGTTCGGAAGTCCTTCGACGATCGTGACGTCGGACCCGAAAGAGTTCCAGATGCTTGCGAACTCAACGCCGATCACGCCGCCGCCGAGCACGATTGCGGACTTGGGAACGCGGTCAAGGTTGAGAGCTTCGGTGCTGGTGAGGACATTTCCGCCGATTTCGATGCCAAGCGTGCGCGATGTCGAACCGGTGGCCAGAACGATGTTCTTGCCCTTGAGTTCGACGTCGCCGTCGTCGGTTGAGACGGTGACCGTGTCCTTGCCGGTCAGCTTGCCTTCGCCGATGACGGTGTCGATTCCGGCCATTTTGATCAGGCCCTGAAGGCCCTTGTGGTTTTTGTCGGTGATGCCGCTCTTGAACTTCAGAACGTCGTCGACGTTGATGTTGTTGAGAGTGGCATCGATGCCGAACACGCTTGCTTCGCGCGTGGCGTCTGCGACTTCGGCAACGTGGAGGAGGGCCTTGGTGGGGACGCAGCCGCGGTGAAGGCAGGTGCCTCCGACCTTGTCGCGCTCAATGAGAGCGACCTTCATGTCAAGCTGCGTCGCGCGGAGAGCCGCGGCGTAGCCGGCTGTGCCACCGCCGAGAACGATGAGGTCGTAGTTGTTTTGCGAATCGCTCACGAAATGTGCTCCTAGCAAAATGGTCGGTTGAGGACCGCTGTGGCGGCTGGTCCTATCTTTTCACTTAATTCCCATAAAGTCCCGCAGCGCTCAGACAGTGTGATCACCGTCAAACCGGGGACCGCTGTGTTCAGGTGAGGTTTTCAGCTACCTGGACCAGGGTGCGCACGGGTACGCCGGTGCCTTCGGCCGGGGTGTAGCCCCACGGGGATTCCGAGTTGAACGACGGGCCTGCGATGTCGATGTGCGCCCAGTCTTGTTCTTCCGCGATGAACTCCTGAAGGAACACCCCGGCGCTGAGCATCCCGCCGGGGCGCTTGCCGGCGTTTTTGATGTCGGCGGTCTCGGAATCGAAATAGCTCAGGAGCTCTTCCGGGAACGGCATGGGCCACATGGCTTCGCCGGTCTTCTCAGATGCCAGGACAACGGCGTTGCGGGCCTGTGCCCGGCCCATGACGCCGGAGGTGCGGTTGCCCAGAGCGACGATCTGTGCGCCGGTGAGGGTTGCGATGTCGATGATGAGGTCGGGGTTTTCATTGCCTGCGGCTACGAGAGCGTCAGCCAGGACCAGGCGGCCTTCCGCGTCGGTGTTGGTCACTTCAACGGTCTTGCCGCCGTAGATGGTGATGACGTCGCTGGGGCGCTGTGCTTGCGAGCCCGGCATGTTCTCGGCCATTGCAAGCCACGCGGTGACTTTGACCGGCAGCTGCAGACGCGCAATCGTGATGATCGCCTGCGCTGCCGCGGCGGCTCCGCCCATGTCTGACTTCATGTCTTCCATACTCGCGGCCGGCTTGAGTGAAATGCCGCCGGAATCGAAGGTGATTCCCTTCCCGACGAGCGCGAGGTGCTTCGACGCACGGCGCGGTAGGTACTCGAGCTTGACAAGGCGGGGGCCGCGCTTGGATCCGCGGCCGACACCGATGAGCCCGCCGAAGCCCTCGGCCTCAAGCTTTGCGGGGTCCCACACGGTTGCCTTGATCTTTTCGGCCTTTGCCTGTTTCACGACCTCCGCGGCGAATGTTTCGGGGTAGAGGTCCAGGGGAGGCTGATTGACAAAATCACGGGCACCGCAGGTGCCGCGGGCAATGACTGTTCCCCGTTCAACAGCCTTCAGATTGGACTTCGCCGTGAGCACCTCGATGCCGGCAACGAGAGTCTTGGCCTTGTCTTCGGAGCGGTAGGCGCTGTAGCGGTAGGCGCCGAGTACGGCGCCCGTGGCAACCGTCTCGGCGGCTGCGGCATCCGGGCTCGGCAGGGCGACGGCGACAGAGCGCGCCTTCGTGATGCTGCGCAGAGCCGAACCGGCAGCACGACGCAGAGAATCGAGAGCAGCGTCGGCCTTGGCCGAATCGGTCAGGTCGGCGGGGGAGAAAGAGCCGAGCCCAGCGAACACGACAGAGTCTGCAGTGAAGCCGGCAGGTGCGGGTACGCGCTCCGTCGAGTCGAGGCGACCGGAGGCGTCGACGCTGACTGCGGCCTTTTCGAGGTCCTTGGCGAGTGCGGGCTTGAGGTCTTCTGCCAGGATCGTGCCTTCGGCAGTCAGTCCGACAACCAGCACATCGGCTTTGGCCTTGTGGGCGGCCGCGGCGCGTCCGACTGCGGATGGAATCGACTGGGTCATGCGAAACCTTTCTTCTGCTGTCACTTGTTCCCACGCGTGCCAGGCGGTAAAGATGGCTCTATGTACAAAGCCCTCTACCGCTCAGTTCTTGTCCGCTCTGATGCGGAGCTGGCGCACAGCGCGAGCTTCTCACTTCTAAACCTACTTGATTCTCTCCCCGGGGGCGGAGACCTCATCGGCTCCCTGTTCGGTGCGAGGCCCCAGCCGACCACCGTGATGGGGCTGAGCTTCCCCAACCGTTTGGGGTTGGCAGCCGGGTTCGACAAGAACGGCGTCGGAGTTCGGGCGATGTCTCGTCTGGGCTTCGGCCACATAGAGGTGGGCACCGTCACCGCGGAAAGCCAGCCGGGAAATCCGAAGAAGCGCCTGTTCCGTCTGGCGGAGTCTGAGGGCGTGCTCAACCGCATGGGCTTCAACAACGACGGATCAGAACAGGCGCAGCGCAATCTGCAGCGTGCTCGCCGACAGATTGCGGAGCTTCCCGAAAATCGCCGTCCCATCATCGGGGTCAACATCGGCAAGACGAAAACTGTTCCCCTGGAGCAGGCCGCTGAAGACTATCGGGTGTCTGCATCGCGGCTTGCGAAGTATGCCGACTACCTCGTGGTCAATGTCTCGTCGCCCAATACACCGGGCCTGCGGGACCTGCAGACGGTTGAGGCGCTGCGTCCGATCCTCACCGCGGTGCTTAACGAAACAGCGGCTGTTGATTCTTCTGACGTGCGGTCGAAGCTCGGACACGTTCCGGTCCTCGTCAAGATCGCACCTGACCTAGCCGATGACGATGTCCTGGCAGTGTGCGATCTCGCCTCAGGTATCGGTCTCGATGGGATCATCTGCACCAACACGGTTCTGGACCGCACGGTTCTGACCGGATCTGACCTGGAATTCGCCGAATCGGAAGCCGGCGGGATCTCGGGCGCTCCCGCTGCTGTGCGATCGTTTGAGGTTCTGCGCTTGGTTCGTTCGCGGGTGCCCGAGGGCATGACTGTCATCTCCGTCGGGGGAGTGCAGTCTCGGGCTGACTATCTCGCCAGAATTGCGGCAGGCGCCGACCTGGTTCAGGTGTACACGGGGCTCATTTACGAAGGGCCGCGTCTAGCTCAGATGATCCTCGGCCGCTGAAGACGGTTGCCTGAGTGCCCTGCCCAGCACAGTCAGGGCCCGAAGACGGTCAGTTGGGGTACTCGCGTCGGCCGACGAGCGCGCGAGGAGTGCGGAGCATGCGCAGCTGAATGCTTCGCATCACCGCATAGAAAGTGTTGCCGCGCTGCAGGTTTTCGGCTCCGAACTTAGCCGACATCTTCTTCTTCAATGTGAAGTGCATGATGAAACCGTCCAGCACTACAAGGCCCAGAAGGACGTAGATGATGTAGGTCGAATAAGCCTGCACCTGCACGTTCTGAATGAACAGGCTCACCAGCAGGATGACTAGTGCAATCGGAATGAGCAGCTCTCCGAACGAGTAGCGAGCATCCACATAATCCCGGATATAGCGGCGCTGCGGGCCTGAATCACGTGCTGGCAGGTAGCGTTCATCGCCCTCCATCATCCGTTCGCGGATGTAGTTGCGCTCACGGCGCATTTCGGCGCGTGCCTCGGCTTTCGCCGCTTTGCGGTCTCCCGGTACGAGGGGTCGTCGGCGGGCCTGCTCCTGCTGGCGCCGGGACGGGGTGGGGCGGTTCTTCTTCGCCTCGGGGTCCCTGTGCTGCTCGTGGGCTTCTGGCTTGTCCGACATGACCTGGTTCGTCTCCTGACAGTGCTTGCCGCACGTGTGCTCCGTGCGGTGCTTTCGAGGGCTGTACGGCGCTAATAGTATCGGAGCATGACCATTTCTGAATCTTCACAGCGCGAATCCGCTGGACCCGAAGCTCTGCACGAGCGTCTGGACGCCATCTACTCGGATGTTCTCGAAGACCTCACCCGGCTGGTTGCAGTGCCGTCTGTTGCGTGGCCGAACGCCGATCCGCGGCACGTCGCCGATTCTGCTGCACTCACGGCTGAGCTTGCTGAGGAAGTCGGCTTCGACACGGTGGAAATCCTGCACGGTGCCAACTCTGATGGCAGCGAGGGCTACCCTGCCGTAGTAGCCCGCCGCGCGGCACCGGAAGGACAGCCCACGGTTCTGCTCTATGCCCACCACGACGTTCAGCCCGCAGGCGACAGGGACGACTGGGACACGAGCCCGTTCGAGCTGACCGTGAAGGGCGACCGCGCCTACGGGCGGGGCTCAGCAGATGACAAGGCGGGAATCCTCGTTCACCTGACTGCGCTGAGGCTGCTGGCCGATGAACTCAACATCGGTGTGACGCTGTTTGTTGAAGGAGAAGAGGAAGCGGGATCACCAAGCTTCCGAGACTTCATTGAGCGCTACCGGGACCGTCTGGCTGCCGATGTCATCATCGTTGCCGATTCCGGCAACTGGGCGGAAGGCACACCTGCGCTGACCACGAGCCTGCGCGGCATGGCGTCGCTGGAATTCACGGTCAGAACAATGAAGCACTCCGTGCACTCGGGCATGTACGGGGGAGTGGCGCCGGATGCCCCGGTCGCTCTCATTCGCCTGCTCTCCAGCCTGCACCGCGAAGACGGTTCGCCTGCCGTTGAGGGGCTGGTCGCTTCCGAAGAAGTCGCAGTTGACTACAACGAGGACGACCTGCGTCGTGACTGTGGGGTTCTGCCCGACACACGGTTCATCGGCAAGGGCCCACTTGCTTCGCGTCTGTGGGCGCAGCCGGCCCTGACGATCATCGGCATTGACATGCCGAGTGTTGCAGACTCTTCGAACACTCTGCACGCCCGTGCAGGAGCAAAGGTCTCCATGCGGCTGGCGCCGGGCCAGGACCCCGAAGACGCTTTGAACAGGCTTCGCGAACATCTTGAAGCTCATGCGCCCTTCGGCGCGCAGATCGAATTCGGCGCCTCTGAATACGGCAGCCCGTGGCGGGCAGACGAATCGGATCCGATTCTCGGAAAGGCACTGGAAGCGCTGACCGACGGGTTTGGGACAGATGCCGTGAAGATGGGCTTGGGCGGGTCGATTCCGTTCATTGCTGACCTCCTCGATGTGTTTCCCAAAGCCTCGATCCTCGTCACCGGGATTGAGGATCCCGACACGCGAGCCCACAGCGCCAACGAGAGTCTCTATCTGCCCGATTTCAAACGGGCCATTGTGGCCGAAGCTCTTCTGCTCAGGCGTCTGGGGGAACAGGTCTGACTCTCCCGCCCCAGCGGCTCGGGGGAATACTATGCTTGCCTCAGCCGTTTTCACACGTACCGTAGGCTCTACCGACTAATTGGAGTGAATATGACTGTTGCAGAACAGGCGTCGCACGGAGTTGACCTTTCCACTGCGGCGGCAGACAAGGTGCGCAGCCTCCTCGAACAGGAAGGTCGCGACGATCTTCGCCTGCGTGTTGCTGTTCAGCCCGGGGGATGCTCCGGCCTGATTTATCAGCTGTACTTTGACGAACGCGTCCTCGACGGCGACGCCGTGCGCAGTTTCGACGGGGTCGAAGTCATCGTCGACCGTATGAGCGTTCCCTACCTCGACGGGTCCACCATCGACTTTTCAGACACCATCGAAAAGCAGGGCTTCACGATCGACAACCCCAACGCCGCAGGCTCGTGCGCCTGCGGTGACTCCTTCCACTGAAGCTTCGCAGCCAATGGGAATGGAACCGGCCGACCTCGCAGCTGTCTCGCCGCAGCTGGAGGTCGGCCAGATCATTTCTGCCTACCGAGCCGGGCTCTTTCCCATGGAGCTTGGACTGGAGGGCACGACCGGCTTCGGCTGGTGGTCTCCCAAACGGCGCGGCGTTCTTCTGCCCGGAAACCTCAAGATTTCCAAAAGCCTGCGCAAGTCAATGCGCCGTATGCGAATCACGTGGAACACCGCCTTCTGTGAAGTCCTGGAAGCCTGTGCCGACCCTACGCGCCCGGGGGCGTGGATCACCGATGAAATCAAAGCCGTCTATACGGAGCTGGCAGTCGCAGGTTGGATGAAGTCCGTCGATGTCTGGAACGGTGACGGCCGGCTCATCGGGGGTCTCTTCGGTCTGGATCTGGGCAGTGTTTTTGCTGGAGAATCGATGTTTCACAGGCAGACCGACGCGTCGAAAGCCGCGCTTGTCGGCCTCGTGGAGCACCTGGACCGCAGGTGCGCGGACGGGCAATGGCTTATCGATACGCAATGGTCGACGCCGCACTTGGAGACGCTCGGCGTGTCGGAAATTTCCGAGTCAGAGTATGCGCAAGCCCTAGAAATGCGGCTTTGAAGGATCGGCACACAGGATTTTCTCATGCAACGAGCAGGCGAGTATGAAATTCCACCCCCGTTAGCGGTAGGGTAGATGAGACAAAGTCAGAGTTGGGTGTCTCCCGGTGGCGGGCTGCGGATGTGAATAGGCAGTCAAACCGCTGGGAAGCATCCGTTAGGTATCCGAAAGGCTGCACGTGGATTCTCCGAACCAGTCAGCACGCAGGTCTCCGAAGGCCTGGGCGAAGAAAGTGGGCGTCGCAGGGGCGCTTGCCTCTTCCGCACTTCTGGCCGGCTGCTCCAACGGCGCTCCGGAGCTGGGCTTTCTGCCCGCCGCTTCTAAAGGCGCCACGTCACACACAGACGCGTACACCGCTCTGTGGACCGGAGGCTGGATTGCTGCTCTTGCCGTAGGCGCCATCACTTGGGGCCTGATGCTCTTCTGCATCATCGCGTACCGCCGTCGTAAGAACGACCGCGGACTGCCGGTGCAGCTGCAGTACAACATGCCCGTCGAAATCATGTACACGGTCATCCCGATCATGCTCGTTGTGGGCTTCTTCTTCCACAACATGGCGCTGTTCGACCAGACCACGAACGACAAGACGCCGGGCGAAGAAAAGATCGAAGTTGTCGGCAAGCAGTGGGCCTGGGACTTCAACTACACATCCCAGGACGTCCACTACGCAGGTGTTCAGGCAAACCTGGACGGTACGGAGAAGCCCGGCGAAGAAGCGCCGACGCTGTACCTGCCTGCGGACACGGATCTCGAAATCCAGCTCCGCTCGCGCGATGTCATTCACTCTTTCTGGGTTCCCGCGTTCCTTGAGAAGCGCGACATGACCCCGGGCCGTGTGGAGACCCTCCACCTCAAGGCTCTGAAAGAAGGCGAATACCTCGGCAAGTGTGCAGAGCTCTGCGGCGAATTCCACTCCGAGATGCTCTTCAACGTCAAGGTTGTGTCCAAGGACGAATACCTTGCCTACACCAAGGAGCTTCGTGAACAGGGCAACACCGGTGTGCTCGGCGAAGAATACGACCGTACGCACTGGTACTCCAACCCATACCAGAAAGAAGGTGCTGACAAATGACGGCGGTAGCTGATCGCCCCGTCGACCTCGGTGCTGCACCGAAGGTTCCGGTGAGTAAGGGCAAGGTCATAGTCAACTGGCTGACCTCCACCGACCACAAGACGATCGGGTACATGTACCTGATTGCGTCGTTCCTCTTCTTCTGCGTCGCCGGTGTTATGGCTGTGCTCATCCGTCTTGAGCTCTTCGCCCCCGGCATGCAGATCATCGAAACGAAGGAACAGTACAACCAGCTGTTCACCATGCACGGCACGCTCATGCTGCTGATGTTTGCTACGCCTCTGTTTGCAGGCTTCTCGAACGTCATCATGCCGCTGCAGATCGGTGCTCCCGACGTTGCGTTCCCACGACTCAACGCCTTCGCGTTCTGGGTATTCCTCTTCGGTTCGCTTATCGCCTGCTCCGGGTTCCTCACCCCGCAGGGTGCCGCATCGTTCGGCTGGACGGCGTACGCGCCGCTGAGCAACACGACCTATACGCCCGGCTTGGGCGGTCACCTGTGGACTCTCGGCATTGCTTTCCAGGGCTTCGGCACGATCCTCGGCGCCGTGAACTTCATCACGACCGTGATCACGATGCGCGCACCGGGCATGACGATGTTCCGCCTGTCGGTGTTCTCCTGGAACGTTCTGATCACCGGTATCCTCGTTCTGATGGCGTTCCCGCCGCTGGCTGCTGCTCTGTTCGCAGTTGCCGCAGACCGCGTGCTCGGCGCACACGTCTTCAGCCCCGAGAACGGCGGACCGATTCTGTACCAGCACCTGTTCTGGTTCTTCGGCCACCCCGAGGTCTACGTGATTGCACTGCCGTTCTTCGGCATCGTGTCTGAGATCTTCCCGACCTTCAGCCGCAAGCCGATCTTCGGCTACAAGATGCTGGTCTACGCAACAATCGCAATTGCCGCTCTGTCGGTGACCGTTTGGGCACACCACATGTACGTGACCGGTGCTGTGATGCTCCCGTTCTTCGCGTTCATGACGATGCTTATCGCTGTCCCGACCGGTGTGAAGATCTTCAACTGGATCTTCACGATGTTCCGCGGTTCGCTCACCTTCGAAACTCCGATGCTGTGGTCGATCGGCTTCCTCGTCAGCTTCGTCTTCGGTGGTCTCACCGGCGTCGTTCTGGCAAGCCCGATCATGGACCAGCAGGTGTCTGACACCTACTTCGTTGTGGCTCACTTCCACTACGTGATCTTCGGTACCGTCGTCTTCGCGATGTTCGCCGGATTCTACTTCTGGTGGCCGAAGTTCACCGGCAAGATGCTCAACGAAACCCTCGGCAAGATCCACTTCTGGATTCTGTTCATCGGCTTCCACGGCACCTTCCTCATTCAGCACTGGCTTGGTGTTGAAGGCATGCCGCGTCGTTACGCCGACTACCTGCCGCAGGACAACATCACGTGGCAGAACCAGCTCTCGACCGTTGGCACGATTATTCTTGCGCTGTCGATGATCCCGTGGTTCTGGAACGTGTGGATCACTGCTCGTAAGGCACCGAAGGTGACGGTGAACGACCCGTGGGGCTACGGCGGTTCGCTCGAGTGGGCCACCTCGTGCCCGCCCCCGCGTCACAACTTCACATCGCTGCCGCGTATCCGCTCGGAGCGTCCTGCTTTTGATGCGAACCACCCGGAACTGCTTGAACTGGCAGGTCACCCGGCTGACGCCTACTCGCTGCCCGAAAGGAGCACCAAGTGAGAACCTCGGGTCTGATTATCGGAGCGGGAATCTTCTTCTTCATTCCCATTGCGTTTGTCTACGGCTACCTGACGGACTTTCAGGAACTGGTCGGTTTTCCCGCCATTGCACTTGTTGGTCTCATGTCGCTCATGATCGGCGGCTATGTGTACCTGCAGGATAAGCAGATGGGAAAGCACCCCCAGGATATTGATTCCGCTGAGATCAGCGACGAAGCCTACGAATACGGCTTCTACAGCCCCTGGAGCTGGTGGCCGCTGGCACTTGCTGCAGGCATCGGTCTCTGCTTCCTTGGAGTCGCTGTCGGCTGGTGGATTATTCCGTTCGGCGGTGTTCTTTGCCTGGTGGCTCTGATCGGACTTGTCTACGAGTACGACCGCGGCGATCACGCGCACTGATTAACTCTGACTGAAGCGCCCCCGTGCAATACGCACGGGGGCGCTTTGCTGTGTTCAGCTGCAATAGGTACGCCGTCAACACCGCAGACAGTCTCAATTCTGATCCGCGGGCACTTCGAGACGACTGAAGCCAATATGCAACCCAAAAGGTGGCAGCACAGCACCTATAGGTCGCTTGAATCGGCTGAGCAGCGTCATTGTCCAGGTGGTGGGTGTGCATGTTCGCCCACGAGGCGTGTCCCGGACCGAGTAAGGCCAATGATGCAGCTCTGGCGAGTGGGTAGCAATCGGCGGCGGGGGAGCACACAAACGGAACGTTCAAGCTTGAAGTCCGGGAACTCGTTTCACCTTCGCCGGCGAGGGTCCTCGCAGCTGGCCCCCTCGCCGGGTCTTGTGGTCACATGTGCTGCTTCGCGTCAGGTTAAGCAACTGGCCCTACCGGGAGGGGCAATGGGAGGGTGCTCCTATGGTTTTCGTCAAGCTGCTGGGGCTTGTTGCGTGGAGCGGGCTTTGCGGATATGAGGCTTTGCCGACGACTTCTGTGACGATACGCGCGGCTGTCCTGACCCCGATGCCTGGCATAGTAGAGGTCAGGACTTCGCTAAGAGGGTGGCAGGCGCGGTCCCAGTACCCGCTGGAGGGCAGGATGTATCTGTGTGAGCAGGACTGGCAGCCGATAGCGTACCCCGGTCAGCTGGGCTGCCAGATCGTCATCGAAGCCACACAGCATTGACAATTCGGCGATGTGTTCGTCCGCGACAGTGATCCCACGCAGTGTGTGGGGCATGGTGCGGGCTGCATCAGCGATGATGTAAGCATCCCGGGCATCCGTCTTCGCCTGGCCTGGATGAAGATCAGCGACACGGCGCTTGGTCAGCCCCGGCAGGTAGGCAACGGCAATCCCCATTTGTTGGCCTACCACAATGACTAACGCGCCAATGGTTGCAGGCTGGTCCACCACGACCAGCAGCTGATCATGCTTAGCTGCATCCGAACGAACCAGACTGGTCCCAGTGACAACACCCCCGGATCAAGAGCAACTGGGGCCAGACATCACGCCGGAACCAGCCGGTTCCCAGCACTGCCCTTCCTGACGGAAAGCAGTGATACCTAAAAGGTGGCGGGGGAGAGTAGCTTTCACTAGCTATGTCGACACGGGATGAGCTTCTGAAAGCATGGAAACTGGGTGTACTACCGGAGGTTAACCTGTCTGGCAGGAGCCGCGTGCACACGGATCGACACCGGCAAAGCAGAAGCCCCGCAGCCAACGTGGCTGCGGGGCTTCAAGCGCCTAGTGTCAGTTCAGCTTCTTGTTGTCGTCTGCCTTGACCTCTTCGTGGTCGTCGTGCGCGGCGTCAAGCTCAGCCTTCGTAACAGGGGCGACTCGGTCTTCGTAGAAGAACCGTGCAACACGTGCGCGGCGCTTCTCGGCCTTGGTGATAACACCGTCCTCGTTCGGCTGTGCGGGTACATAACCCGGAGCTTCGAAGGCGGTCAGCTTCCACAGCTTGTCTTCAGACAGCGGCTTGTGGCGTTCCTGGAACTCACCGTGCGGCAGGCGAATGATTTCACCGGACTCGAAACCGTGGAGAGCGATCTCGCGGTCCTTGCGCTGCAGGGCCAGGCAGATTCGCTTAGTCACGATGTAGCCGACAATCGGACCGAGGAAGAACAGTGCTCGGAAGATGTAGATCATGTCGTTGAGTGACATGTGGAAGAACACTGCGATGAGGTCACCCGAAGCGGCAGCCCAGAGATTCAGGTACCAGATGGCTGCTGCGACACCGAACGCGGTGCGCGTGGGGTTGTTGCGCGGGCGTTCGAGCACGTGGTGTTCGCGGGTGTCCTTGGTCAGCCATTGTTCGAAGAACGGCCAGATAATCATTCCAACGAACAGAACCCCGGTGGCAAGAAGCGCGGTGTTGATGTTGACGGAGATAGGGTAGCCGAAGACGTAGAACTCCATCCAACCTGGCATGATTCGGAGGAATCCGTCGAGCCAACCGATGTACCAGTCGGGCTGTGTACCAGCCGAAACGGGGGAGGGGTCGTACGGTCCGTAGTTCCAGATCGCGTTGATCGTGAACACACCGGAGATCAGGGCCAGCAGGCCGAAGATCATGAAGAAGAAGCCGCCGCCCTTCGCAGCGAAGGTGGGCAGAACGGGCTCGCCCACAACGTTGCGGTTGGTGTGGCCGGCTCCGGGCCACTGGGTGTGCTTGTGGATGACGACGAACATCAGGTGAGCGCCGATGAGTGCGATCAGCAGTGCGGGCACAACCATGATGTGCATCGAGTACAGACGCGAGACGATGTCTTCGCCCGGGAATTCGCCCCCGAACAGGAAGAACGAAATGTACGTTCCAACCAGCGGGATGGACTTCAGCAGACCGTCGATGATTCGCAGACCGTTACCGGACAGGAGGTCGTCCGGCAGCGAGTAGCCAGTGAAGCCGGCAGCCATGCCCATTGCAATCAGGCCGACACCGATGATCCAGTTGATTTCACGGGGCTTGCGGTAGGCGCCGGTGAAGAACACGCGCATAGCGTGGATCGAGAGAGCGGCCATGAACAGCAGAGCGGCCCAGTGGTGCATCTGGCGAATGAAGAGTCCGCCGCGGACCTCGAAGGAAATGTAGAGGGTCGAAGCGTAGGCCTCCGAGATCTGCACGCCCTTAAGAGGGACGAACGGACCTTCGTAGATCACGTGTCCCATAGCCGGGCGGAACCACAGCGTCAAGAATGTTCCTGTGAGGATCAGGATGATGAAGCTGTAGAGTGCGACCTCGCCGAGCATGAACGACCAGTGGCTCGGGAAGATCTTCCGGCCGAATTCTTTGACGGCCTTGGAAGCGCCGGTGCGGGACTCCACCCAGCGGCCACCGGCAATCAGTGCTTTGTTGTCAGTGAGTGTGTTGCTCATCAGGCGTCAGTCTCCCTCGTGTTGATCTCCCAGAAGGTCGGACCAACGGGCTCGCGGAAGTCGCTCTGGGCGACAAGGTAGCCTTCGCTGTCGACTTCGATCGGCAACTGCGGAAGCGGACGCTTAGCAGGGCCGAAGATGACCTTGCAGTGCTGAGTCACGTCGAACGTCGACTGGTGGCAGGGGCACAGCAGGTGGTGCGTCTGGTGCTCGTACAGAGCAACCGGGCAGCCGACGTGGGTGCAGATCTTGGAGTATGCAACTACTCCGTCAACGCCCCAGTCTTCCTTACCGGGTTCGGTGTTGAGCTCATCAGGGCTGATGCGCATAAGCAGAACCGCGGCCTTGGCCTTTTCGTTCAGCGGCTCTTCCGACTTGTGCATGCCTTCTGGCACAACGTGGTATGCAGAGCCGATGGTTACGTCAGCGAGCTTGATTGCGCGCTCTTCGCCCTCTCCGGGAACGCCGCCGGGGTCGAGGACCAGGCGGACACCCTTCTTCCACAGCGTGGTGAAGAGCTTGTCGCCGGGCAGCGGCCCAAGGTCGCGAAGGACGAGAACCGCGGGGAGGGGAGCGATCGCAACAGCTGCGATGAGCATGTTGCGCAGAAGCGGTCGGCGTGCAATGCCGGACTCTTCCTTCGCCTGATTGAGGATCTCCAGAGCGATGGCCTGGTCCTCTTCGGAACCGGCGATCGAGTGGCGCTCCTCAACGATTTCGGCGTCGGGCAGAAGCGTGCGTGCCCAGTGGACAATGCCGATGCCGAGGCCGAACAGTGCAGCCGCTGCGCCAAGTCCAAGCATGAGCGTTTGGAGACGCAGGCCTGCGTGTGTGGGTTCTTCTCCCTTGGGGCCGAAGAGGAAGAAGGAGACGATGAACCAGATGGTTCCGATCATCGACAGCAGGAACCACAGAGCGACCTGGCGCTCCGCTGCCTTCTCAGCCAGCGGTTCGGCATCGGTGATCCTGGGGTTGTGCTGCGGCAGGCCGGGGTTTTCAAACCCGTTCACCGGCTCAAGCTGGCCGGTGGTGCCGGTGTTGTGACTCGAGGTCATGTGCATCCTCGTCTAGTACTCGAAACGGATAAGGGCTTGGCTTACTTCGACCGGGCGGTGAGCCACACGGTGATGCCTATGACTGCGGACAGTCCGAAGAACCAGATGAAGAGACCTTCAGCAACCGGACCGAGAGCTCCGAGCTTGAAGCCTCCGGGAGAGGGCTTCTTGGTGTCTTCGATGTATGCGATGATGTCGCGCTTGTCTTCGGGGGTGAGGTTTGCGTCGTTGAAGATCGGCATGTTCTGCGGGCCGGTCTGCATTGCCTCGTAGAGGTGGCGCTCGGAAACCTCGCTGAGGTTCGGAGCGTACTTGCCTCGGGTCAGAGCGCCGCCCGCGCCGACGACGTTGTGGCACATAGCGCAATTGGTGCGGAAGAGACCGCCGCCGGCTGCAGCGTCGCCCTTGGAGGCATCGAGGTATTCAGCATCGGGAATTGCCGGGCCGGGACCGAGCGAGGCGACGTAGGCAGCCATGTTGTCGATCTCGTCCTGATTGAACTGCGGTGCCTTGACGGGGGCCTGGGGGCCGTGCATCTGGAGCGGCATGCGGCCTGTGCCAACCTGAAAGTCGACCGCGGATGCGCCCACGCCGATGAGGCTGGGTCCGTTTTCGGTGCCTTCGCCATTCATGCCGTGGCAGGTTGCGCAGTTCGTGACGAACAGCTTCTGACCGTCGTCGATCTGATCAGCGGAGTATTCGTCTGCGTTGGCATCGCTTCCGCCGGTGAACAGCGCGTATGCCCCTCCGGTGAACAGGAGTCCGACCAGCAGGAGAACAACGAGCGCCATGGGGTGCCGGCGGCGTTCTGCAAGAAACTTCACGAGTCTTGTCCTTTACTAAATTATCGCTGCGGGGTGTGCGGGGCGCCCGCTTACTGGAGCAGGTAGATGATTGCGAACAGAGCAACCCAAACGATGTCGACGAAATGCCAGTAGTAGGAGACACATACTGCAAACGTCGATTCGCGATGTCCGAAGCGCTTGGCACCGTAGGCACGTCCGATCACGAACAGGAACGCGATGAGACCGCCGATGACGTGCAGGCCGTGGAATCCGGTCGTCAGGTAGAAGACGGAGCCGTAGGCGTTCGAGTTGATTGCGACGCCTTCGGAGACGAGCGTGGCGTACTCCATGACCTGGCCGCCGACGAAGACCGAGCCGAGGAGGAACGAGAGGAAGTACCACTCGATCATGCCCCACTGTCCGATGGCGAACAGGCTCTTGCCCGCGGGGCGGCTGGGCTTGAAGCGCTCAGCGTGATGAACGCCGACCTGGCAGGTCACGGAGGACAGAACCAGAATCGAGGTGTTCACAAGCGCGAACGGGACTTCGAGCTTGGGTGTTTCCGCTGCCCACATGTCCGGGGCGACGGAGCGGATCGTGAAGTACATGGCGAAGAGCGCGGCGAAGAACATCAGCTCGCTCGCAAGCCACACGACGAAGCCGATGGTCGTCGTGTTCGGCCTGCTGATCACGGGATGAACCGGCGCTGTTTGAGATGAAGCTGCAGTTGACACACCCCGATTATTACTCAGTCCGCAGGTGAATTTCATCTTTCACTCAGGATTCACTCATTGATTGAGACTTCAATGCCCGCGTTTCGGCTAGTTGGCGCGGTTCTTTTATTTTTTCCCGGTGATGCCGACGTGCCGGCCCTGCGTGTCGAACTACTGTGATGTGGGCTACTGTTCTGCTTGTCGGAGTCATCTTCCTTCTCATTCTGCGCTTTTGCCCTGCGGGTCTTCTCGCAAGGCGATTCTTCGCCCCAGGGCAAAGCCCGCAACTTCATCTGCACAGTTCACTCCGGCATGGGTCGTAGGCGCTGCCCCGAAGTCTGGGCCGAGCGCTGTCTGGCCGCGCCGCCCAGATAAACTGGCCGGGCTTGCCGTGTCGCACACTCGTCCATCAGAAAGGCTCAGCTATGACCGTTCCCTTCACCGCTTACGAAAGCAGCGTCATGAAGGATGTACGCGACTGGTCGGACCTCATCGTCGGTCTCATGGACCACCGCCACATGGACGGTGCGACTGCGGCATGGGCGATGGATCAGATCATGTCCGGCGATGTTCCGGATGTCACCATGGCCGCGTTCCTTGTTGCTCACCACGGCAAGGGCGAAACCGTCGAAGAGATTACGGGCCTTGTGTCGGCGATGATGGAACACGCCGTTTCCATTGACGGCCTCACCGGCTATGTCGACATCGTCGGCACTGGCGGCGACCGCGCCAAGACAGTCAACATCTCATCAACCGCCTCGTTCGTCATCGCCGGAGCCGGGGTTCCGGTTGCTAAACACGGAAACCGGGCCACCTCGTCGGCATCAGGGTCGGCTGACGTCTTTGAACACCTCGGTCTGGCGCTCGACCTGACGCCAGAGCAGACGGCGGCACTGGCCGACAAAGTCGGGATGGCGTTTCTGTTTGCCAACGTCTACCACCCGTCTATGCGCTTCATTGCGCCCGTGCGCAAGAAGATCGCGGTGCCCAGCGCCTTCAACATCCTCGGGCCTCTTGCAAATCCAGCAGGGACCCGGTCAACTGCCATCGGCGTGTCGGATCCCGCTATGGCGCCTCTTATAGCCGGGGTGCTCGCTGAACGCGGAGATTCGGCACTTGTCTTCCGTTCGCAGGACGGTTTGGACGAACTGTCGAACACCGCGGTCAATGACGTGTGGGAAGTCCGCGACGGACAGATTGAGCATTCGGTCTTCGATGCGACGTCGCTTGGCATAGCTCGGGTGACGAAGGACGACCTGCGAGGTGGGGACCCCGCTTACAACGCTTCCGTTATTCGCCGCACACTCGACGGTGAAACCGGTCCGGTGCGCGATGCCGTACTCCTCAACGCTGCCGCTGCTCTTGTGGCCGCCTCTGCGGATGCCGAGGGGCCGCTTGCCGACCGCTTGGCCAGTCAGTTCCAGCGGGCTCAGGAAGCGCTTGACGCTGGCAAAGCCTCTGCAAAGCTCGACCAGCTGGTAGAAGAGTCAGTCACCGCGTCTGCGTGAGTAGAAGAGTCAATCACCGCGTCTGCGTGAGCCGAGCCGCGCAGAGGCAAAGCCGAAGCCCGTGCGCGGCAGCGCCAGCGGTGCCGTCGAGCTGATGAGCACAGTGCCTTCGCCGTAGAGCCACGCCGACAAGATTGTGTGCTCTTCGAGAAGCGTTGGGTATTCGGGTTCAACGTGGGCAGCTGTTGCCTCCATTTCCCGAGCGGTGCTGAGCACAGCTGAGGCCTTCGCGGCGGTTTCGGATGCGGCCAGCCGCCCCCAGCGGATGAGGACGATCTCCCAGCTTCCGTTCGGCTGCGGGCGTGCGGCTGCTATCTGCTGTATCTGGTTGATCAGACGCGCTGCTTCCGCACGTGCTTGGACGCGCAGCATCTGCACGGCGGCTTCCAGCGCGTCGCTGGCTGATTCAAAGCGCTGCTGCTGGGAAAGCTGCTTCAGCCTTTCGTTCAGGCGGTGACTGAAATCGGCTGTGTCTCCGGCTGCGAACTGCTTGAGTCCGCGGATGCTGTGTTGATACTCCCGGGCGTTTGCTATGCCGCAACAGGGGCCACCGCATGCGTCGACCTGGCTGGCGGCACAGGGCCTGAACTTTGCCGACCGCGGGTTCTGCGTGCACGTTTTGAGCGGGTACAGCTGTTCAAGCACATTTTTGGCCTGGAGTGCACTGCGGTGCGAGGAAAACGGCCCCGCTGCCAGGAGACCGTGGGGCGGCTGCGTCCTTACGGCTGATAGGCGAGGAAACGCTTCGTCGGTGAACTTCAGCCAGGTTTGGCGCTCCGGCCTCTTTGATCGCCTGTTGTAGGGCGGGGCGAGTTCCCCAATGAGCCGCACTTCACGCACCGCAGCTTCTGCTTCTGTCGCACAGGGAACAGTGGTGACCTCCTGGGCGGCAGTCACCATTTCAGTCATCCGGCCGCGAGTTTCACCCGCAGTGAAGTACGACCGGACGCGAGTGTGCATATCGCGGGACTTGCCGATGTAGAGGACGCGGCGTGCCCCGTCGAGGAACATGTAGACAC
The DNA here is from genome assembly GCF_001810665.1 of Brevibacterium sp. HMSC063G07. Lineage (NCBI taxonomy): Bacteria > Bacillati > Actinomycetota > Actinomycetes > Micrococcales > Brevibacteriaceae > Brevibacterium > Brevibacterium sp. HMSC063G07. Next base: position 396,924 of record NZ_KV802321.1, on the reverse strand, counting down.
CGGGGCCTGTGGGGACATTGTCTGCCAAGTGCAGCTTTGTGCGTCTGCGTCCCAGGCCTTGTGGTTTGAGCGACAGCAGCTCTTCGAGCGTGTTGACGCCGTATCCGCCCAGCCGGTCGAACAGGTGATTGAGGAGCTCTCCCGTTGCCCGTGCATCTGCGAGCGCCCTATGCTCCGGATCGGTCCTAGTGCCGAAATGCTGAGCGAGCGTTGCGAGTTTGTGGTTGCGGACTTCCCCCTTCGGCAGGATCCGTCGGGCCAAAGTCAGCGTGTCGACAACGCGAAACTGGGGCCACGGATAGGCGTGTTCTTCACACGCTCGCCGGAGAATGCCGATATCGAAAGGCGCATTGTGTGCAACTAGCACTGTGCCCCGGGCGAATTCCAAGAACGCGGGGAGGACTGTGCGCATTTCCGGTGCCGCGGCCACCATGGAATTGGTGATCCCGGTCAAGCGCTGCACAAAGGGCGAAACGACTTGCCCTGCCGGATTCACGAGCGTCTGGAATTCTCCGTCGACTGCGCCGCCGCGCATACGCACAGCGCCGATCTCCGTGACGTTGCCGCCGGAACGGTCTGATCCGGTGGTTTCGAAATCGAGAACCGTGAACGTGACATCGCTGAGGTCCGTGCCGATATCGGCGATGTTCAGCTGGCCGGAGCGCACGGGCTCAGGGAGATCGAAGCCGGGAAATTCCTTCATTCAGTCATCGTCCCACCAGGCACTGACACGGAGAGTCACACCTGTGCGCCGTCATCCAATTGCTCGGTGCGCGATGCGGGAAGAAACAGCAGGAGCGCCACCCCGCCGCCGGCGGCACTGGCGATGAAGAACGCCGTCAGCAGTCCCGGCGCTGAGCGAAAGAACATAGCGGTCATGACCAGTCCGATAATGCCGAGAAGCAGCGCGGCGGCTGACACAACAAAGCCGGGTCGTGCTCTGCGGATGCCGATCTTGGGCGCAGGCGGGGCAGTCCACCCGTCCTGCTCGGCGAGGTAGTCTGCGGCTTCGTCAGCTGAGACTTCGGAATTGACGGCGTCGAGATCGCTGTAGCCGGACATGACCGAGTCCCATTGCTCATCCGTGACCTTCTCATCAGGGCTGAGGCGATCCCATTCCGGTTTGGGTTCGTCACGCGCCATCGGCAGCCCCCTGCAGACCGCGAACGGCAGCCGTCAGCGTCCGCTCGATTTTGCCGGAATCGTAGTCAAGGGTCGCAACGTGATTGCTCATGGGCAGCGGCACTGTTGTCATCGGCCCGCGGACGCCCCGGCGCACAGAGTTCCATGAGCGCGGGCTGACCACATCGTCTGATCCGGAGAGGAAATAGGTGATCGGCGCATGCACGCGCCACAGCAGAGAACGCACATTGCGGACGCCGCGGAAGAGTTCGCCCACACTGCGCAGCGGAACCTGCGGATACGCCAGTTCGTCCTGCCCGGGCTTGTTGATTGCGTTCTCAATCCCGGGGACCCGCTCTATCAGCCCAGCGAGCGAACCGGCGAACGGTGCGAATGGGCTGTCGACGTAAACGGCCGGGTTGATAAGCCCGATGTGTGCGGTGTCTGATCGGTTGGCAGCTGTGTGCAGGCAGAGCGCTCCGCCCATCGACAGCCCGATGAGGACGATCTGGCTGCACTCTGAGCGAAGTTCGTCAGCGGTCCGGTCAACGGCTGAGCACCATTGTTCCCACGTGCTTGAGGCCATGTCGTCAAGGTCGGTGCCGTGGCCCGGCAGCAGAGGCACTCGGACCGGCGCACCGGTAGCGGTGTGGAGGGCCTGTGCAAGCGGGCGCATCGAGGCGGGGGAGCCCGTGAAGCCGTGGACGGCGAGAATCCCGACATCGCCAGAGCCGGGCAGGCGGAGGGGCCGCGTCATCTCTTCGGCCAGATGAGAGGTCATGTTTCCAGCATGCCACAGCGGCAGGGTCAAGAGGACCTATACTCGAAAGCGCAAACAAGCGCAGTGCGTCCCGAAAGGCTCTGAGTGTTCTACTGGCTGCTCAAGCGGATCTTCGTCGGTCCGTTTCTCAAGGCTCTTTTTCGTCCCTGGGTCCGCGGTCTTGAGAACATTCCGGCTGAAGGCGGGGCCATCATTGCAGGCAACCACCTTTCGTTTGTCGATTCAATCTTTACGCCTCTCGCTGCGCCTCGCCCGGTGGTCTACCTTGCTAAGAAGGACTACTTCATGGGTCGGGGCATTACGGGCTTTTTCACCAAGTGGTTCTTCAAGGCCACGAACCAGCTTCCTATGGACCGAGGCGGAGGGTCGGCTTCCGAAGCATCGCTGCAGGCTGGTCTGAAAGTCCTCAGGAGCGGGGCTCTCTTGGGAATCTACCCGGAGGGTACACGCAGTCCTGATGGGAAGCTCTACCGGGGTCGCACGGGAGTTGCTCGCCTGGTTCTCGAGGCGGGTGTCCCGGTCATTCCAGTTGCGGTCATCGGCACCGACAAGGTGCTGAAAACCGGCTCCGTCATTCCCAGGCTGCGCCGGGTGGGTGTGGTCTTCGGCGAGCCGATGGACTTCAGTCGGTACCAGGACCTCGAACACGACAGGTTCTTGCTGCGATCAATAACTGACGAAGTCATGTACGAAATCCTGCGCCTGTCCGGTCAGCAGTACGAGGACAAATACGCATCGACGGTCAAGACCCGACTGCTGGCTGAGAAGAAAGCTTAACGAGACAGCTGAGCAGGGTTGCGATTCTTAGGATAACGACGACACGCAGAAGAGTTATCGCCAAGATGTTTGAATCCGGTCCGCGCAGCACATACATTCTTCATGTAGACAGCCCCGGGTGCGTGTCTGTCCTATGCGGTAAACTCAGAGGACTTCGACAACGCGCCCTTACTTCCCCCAGGGGTCTAAGGAGGAGATGGCGTGAGCCACTCAACAGAAGAATCGGCCAAGCCGATTCCCCGCGCAGCTCAAGGGCTGCTTTTTGACGACGACCTTCCGGAGCTCGACGAAGACGCAGGCTACCGCGGCCCGACAGTATGCCGTGTCGTCGACATCACGTACCGACAGCTCGACTACTGGGCGCGAACCGATCTTGTCGTCCCGTCTATTCGCACTGCCACCGGGTCTGGTTCGCAGCGCCTCTACTCTTTCCGCGACATCTTGGTGTTGAAGGTCATTAAGCGCCTGCTCGACACCGGTGTGGCCCTCAACCAGATTCGCACTGCGGTGGGGCATCTGCGCGAACACGGTATTGACGACCTTTCGCGCATCACCTTGATGAGCGACGGCGCTTCTGTTTTTGAATGCACCTCCGCTGACGAGGTCGTCGACCTTGTCCAGGGAGGACAGGGCGTGTTCGGCATCGCAGTCGGTCAGGTGTGGCGCGAAGTCGAAGGAACGCTGTCTGAGCTTCCCAGCGAAAGGCCAGAGCAGGCCCAGTTGCCGATTGACGAACTTGCTCTTCGGAGGGCCCGCAAGTCAAGCTGACTCGCACCCCAGGGGGGGGACCGAAGGCCCTTATATGCAGAAACGGCCAGGAGATCATCTCCTGGCCGTTTCTGCTGGACGGACGGGGCCTGTCTTTGTGAATGCTGTATCAGCGGCGCCGCAGATCGCGACGGCTTGGGTATGAGCCGTCCGAGCGCGGCCCAGTCGGTGTGCTGGAGCCCGGCTTTTCAACTGGACCGGCCTGATCGGTTGACCTGAACTTATCTGCCAAGCCGCTCAGTCTTGCCGGGCCGTGCCTATCTGCAGAGCGTGTCTGTGGTCTTACTGGATTTTCTGCGGGCACCGTGCCTATCCGCATTGTCTGCTGTGCCTCGGGCGCAGTCCTCTGCGTGTCCGAGAACCTGTTGATCTTCGGTCTCGGAGCTTCATCGCGACTGCGCTCGGCTTGTCCTCGCAGCTTCTGCGGCTCCTGGCTGGTTGTTGGAATCTCGTTGGTGCTCGGCGCGACTTCGACCGGTCGCCGACCTCGAATGTTCTCGCTGCGCAGTGCACGGTCGAGGATCTTGTCGAAAGCGCGGGCAAGTTCGCTGGCGGGCGCGCCTGGCCACTGGTGGATAGGGCGAGCTGACCCCTGCGCCTGCTGGAGGACGGTTCGCTCAGGAAGCGGCGGATTGACGACAAGCGGCCCGAACATGTCCTTGAGTTCGTTGATGCGGAAACTGTGTTCGCGCGATGATGGGCGCACGCGGTTGAGCACTATGCCGAGAGGCTGGAGGTCCTTGGCGGTTCTCTTTCGCAGCTCATTAGATGCCCGCAGGGCACGGTCTGCCGCTGCGACTGAGAAGAGGCCCGGCTCGGTGACGACGAGCACTCGGTTGCTTGCGGTCCATGCGGTCCTGGTGAGTCCGTTCAGCGACGGAGGGCAGTCGATGATGACCAGCCTGTAGACGTCCGAGACGCGGTTGAGCGTGTCGCGCAGACGCTTGAGGTAGCGCTCGGAGAGGCTGGGGCGATCGAACTCAGCAGCGCGCGGCGAACCGGGAATGACATCGAGGCGGCTGGATCCCCTTTCAGTCCATCCACTGGACACCATGGCTTCACGCGCGAGCTTTGACTTCGGCGCTGCGAGAACATCGGCGATGTCCAGCGGCGTGGAAATCGGTACATCGAGGCCCGTGGAAGCGTCAGCCTGAGGGTCCATGTCGACCACGAGGGTCGGTATTCCCCGGCTTTGGGCGGCAGAAGCCAAGCCGAGTGTGACCGACGTCTTGCCGACGCCGCCTTTGAGACTGGAAATACTGAGGACAAGCACAATTCAACGGTATCTGATTCTTCTGCTCAGATGCTGGAGGCGCCCGCGGAATGTTTCAGCCCCGCAGTGCTGATTGTTGAACCTGATGCACCGGGCTCAACGACGATTTTCGCCGGTATGGCTCGCTGCATCGATTCGACGTGCGAAATGACACCCAAACAGCGCCCGCCGGTGCGCAGTTCGTCGAGTACGGTGAGCACCGAATTGAGTGAGTCCGGGTCGAGGCTGCCGAACCCCTCGTCAATGAACAGGGTGTCCAGTCGCAGGCCGCCCGCGGTTTCGGCGACAGTGTCGGCCAGGCCGAGGGCCAAAGCCAGAGCGGCCATAAACGATTCTCCGCCGGATAGGGAACGAGGATCGCGCGCGGTTTCGGAAAAGGCGTCATGGATGACGAGGCTGAGGCCGACTCTGCGTTCTTTTCGCCGCCCGCGCGGGTCGACTGCCAGCCTGTAGCGTCCGCTGGTCATGCTGCTGAGTCGTTCTGACGCGCTGCGGGTGACGGCTTCGAACAGCCCCAGGAGGGCGAACGAAGACAGCGGGAGCTTGGAGTGATGCGCTGTTCCGCGAACAAGCTCCGTAAGCTGAATCTCTATTGCCAGCCTTTCAAGGGCGCGGTGTTGATGTTCGGACTCGGCGGCGAAGCCGCCGATGAGGCTCTGCAGTGAATTCAGGCGGTCGGCTACAACCGCTGTGCGCTCGTGCAGATTGCGCGCCTGCTGGGCGCAGATGTGTGCGGCTGTCGTTGCCTCTGTCGCGCGGCGTTGATATTCCTCTGCCGTCAGCAGGTCGTGGGCTTCGGCAAACCAAGAGCTTTCCCGGTTCTCCCGCAGTTTGGCCACCCTGTAGTCATTTGCCTTCAGAACACGCTCGAGATCGTCGGTGTCTGCCGAGGCGGCTTGCTCAGCAGTCTCCGCGCTGGCGAATTCAGAAGCGCTGAGCTCAGCGGCGACACGTGCGGTTCGTTCAGCGTGTTCACGTTCGGCTCGCCTTTGGCTGTCTTCAGCCGCGCGCAAGTCGCTGATGAGCGCAATGCGGTCACTGAGAGCGGCAGCCGCAGCAGCTGCATCGTCAGCGGTCAGCGGAAGTTCGATGCCGGCTGCTTGAATATCGGGTGCGAAGACTGAATCTTGAGTCTGCGTCACCGCAGCCATCTGAGATTCGGCCGCCGCAAAGCGTTCCCTGGCACTGTCGGTCTGCTTCTGAGCGGTGGCGAGCTGTTCCTGTGCGGCCGCCAGGCGGTCACGCGTGTGTTCGGCAGTGCGCAGCACCTTCTGCTGCGCTTCGCGCGCTTCTCTCAGCGCTGCCTCTGCATGATTCACAGCGGCTCGTGCTTCTTCGGCGCCTGTGAACCTGGTGTTCTTGACAGATTCTTCGGCAGCGGCCAGCTGTGCCTGCACCGCTGCAGCATTGGTTCGAGCGTCTGCTGCCGCGGTTCGAGCGCACTCTGCTTCCCGCTCAGCGTCTTCTTCGGCTTCCCGCGTGGCCTCCTCAGCCGCCGCCGGCGCCGGGGCTGGGTGTTCTTCCGCACCGCACACTGGGCACGCATGGCCGGTTCGCAGACCCTGGGCCAGTTCGGACGCTATCGTTGCAAGGCGCAGGTCGCGCACTTTTCGATAGTGTTCAGCGGCATCGCGTTCGGTCTGTTCGCGGTCGCGCACAATCGCCTGCGCGCCCCGCTCCAGTTTCTGCAGTTCGGAGCGCCGACCGTAAGCCTCCAGAGCTCTGTCAGCCAAAGCTGCGGCTTCCTGGTGCTCGGCTTCGAGTTTCTCGACGTCGGGTGCCTCCGCAACAGCATTCTGTGCCGCTATGTCGGCTTCCACAGCCGTTGCGTGAACTGCCTGCGCTTTCTGCAGTGCTGCGTGCGCCGCCTCGAGGGCTTTGCGGCATCGGCGGCTTTCTGCTTCGAGGTCTTCTCGGCGACGCAGACTGGTCTGCAGGCTGTTGGCCGCAGCATAGGCGCTCCTTGCGATCGTGTCGCAGCTGGCAAGATCTTCAACCGGCCCGAGGGCTGCCGTCAGGGTTTCCTGCGTGCGCTGATGCTGCCTGCGCGCGTTGGCAAGAGCCGCATGGGCTTTCCGCTGTTCGCTCAGGCTCGGCATGATGCGGTCGGCTTCTGCCTTCCTTCCGAGCTGGTGCCGAGCGGTTTCGACTGCCTCCCGCTTGCTTTCGTGCTCGACCTCCAGCCGCCGGTGCTCTTCGAGCCTTTCGGCTTTGTCGGCAGCCCGCAGCAGTTCCTCAGCGCGTTCGCGCTGCCGTTCTGCGCGGGCATCAGCTGCGCGACCGGCGATCTCAGCTGTCTCCAAGTGCTCAGTGACAGCTGTTCGCGCAGCTGACAGAAACGCACCGACGTCTACAGGCCGGGGACGAGGGTCGTCTGGAACAGGCAGAGGATCAAGGCACAGTTCGGCCGCTGTCTTCATGAGGTCACGGCGGTGCTTCATGATGTCGTCGAGCTCACGGCCGGCCTCCTGCGAGCGTTTGCTGAACCATTCTTCGACAAAGCTGAACCGCTCCGTGCTGAAAAGCCTGCGCAGCAGCGGTTCGCGCTCAGCTGGATCAGCTCTGAGAAATGCCGTGAATTCTCCCTGGGGCAGAAGGACGATCTTGGTGAACTGTTCGGCGGACAGGCCGATGATCGGTGCGAGGACTTCCCCTACCTGCTGGTTGCGAGAAGCAACCGGCCTCCATTGCTGAGCTCGGCATTCAAACAGGTGCACCTGGGGCCTCTGCTTGGTTGTGCCTTCGCCGCGAAGTTTGGGACGGTCGTAGCCGGGGCTGCGTTCAATCTTCCAACGGCGCCCGTCGGCTGTGAATTCGAGGACGACAGTCGTGGGGGTATTGGGGTCGGCGTATGTTGAACGCAGTTCGCCTGCATCATTGCGGGCACCGGGTACGCGCCCGAAAAGCGCAAAGGTGACAGCATCCAGGATTGTTGTTTTTCCTGACCCCGTCGGCCCCGCAATGAGGAACAGACCGTCACTGGCAACCGCGTCGAAGTCGACTGTCTGACGCTGGTTGAAGGCACCGAAGCCTTCCACGGAGAGTTTGTGAAACTTCATTGCGTCTGCTCCTGTGCCCACTGCATTGCGCTTGCGAATAGGGTTCTCTCAGCGTCCGAAGGGGAGCGGCCGACTGTTGTCCGACAGAACTGCGCGAACAGTTCGGCGTCGTCGATCGCATCGGCGCGGCGGCTGGGCTGAGACGAGGCCTGGACGAGGTTGGTCCACCGCACGCTGAGCAGCTGGGGGAATGCTCGGCGCAGTGAGTCCAATGCGCCGTGGGGGACCGTAGTGTCTGTCAGCTGCACCTCTATCCAGCGGTCTTGTTGGTCCGGCGCCTGTGCCAGCAGATCCGCGACTTTTCCGGTGAGCGAGGAGATCGGAAGGAATTCGGGAATTTGGATGGGGTCAATGATGCCGCTGTGCGTGTCGTAGAGCCACATGATCTTGTCTGTGCCGGCCTCTGAAAAGGAGTAGGGGAGAGGCGAACCCGAATAGCGCAGGTTCGGTGTGATTGTCTGCGGGCGGTGCAGATGGCCGAGTGCGGCGTAGTCCGCCCACGTGAAGAGGTCGGCCTCTGCCCGGCCGACACCGCCGATCTCAATAGACCTTTCGGAGTCGCTGGGTTCGGCACCGGCTATGAACCCGTGGGCCATGACGATTGCCCTGTGCTTGGGACAGTGTGCGGCGCGGTGGGCGCGTATGCGCTCCATGGCGGCCCTGAGAACGGCGCTGTGGGTGCGCGCCGTGTCCAGTTGACCGCTGACGAGAGCCGGTTCGAGGTAGGGGATGCCGTAGACGGCCGTCCGGTCGTCGTCTGCGCCCAGCAGCACTGGGCGTTCGATGTCGGACAGCGACGTGCGAATGAAGAGTCCGGAGGATTCCATGAGTCTGCGGCCAAGCCCCAGCCGCTGGTGGGAATCGTGGTTGCCGCTGGTGAGAACGGCGACGGCGCCGGTGTTGAGAACGCGCGCCATGGTGGATTCGTAGGCTTCCAGAGCATCGAGCGGCGGGACGGCACGGTCGAATACATCGCCGGAGACGAGAAGCACATCAACCGAATGGCGTTCGATGGTCTCAATGAGGAAGTCGGCGTACTCAAGAAACTGCGCAACGGTGTTCAAGCCGTGGAACGTCCGCCCGATGTGCCAGTCTGAAGTGTGAAGGATCCTCATGGGGACAAGCGTAGAGGCTGGCACGGACACTGCCCCGAGCCAGCCGCATGGCGGAGATCACTGCCGCATTCGGTACAGTGGTTCAGACACAAAATGGAGGCCGCCCCTTACGGGGCACAACCGGAATAGAGCTTGCCTGATGTTCAAGAAAGTCCTGGTAGCCAACCGCGGTGAAATCGCGGTGCGCGCGTTCCGCGCAGCCTACGAACTCGGCGCGTCCACCGTTGCCGTCTTCCCCTACGAAGACCGCAACTCTGAGCACCGCCTCAAGGCTGACGAAGCATACATGATCGGAGACGAAGGGCACCCGGTTCGGGCGTACCTCAACGTCGACGAAATCATTCGCGTGGCCAAGGAATCCGGAGCAGACGCTGTTTACCCCGGTTATGGGTTCCTGTCGGAAAACCCTGAACTCGCCCGCGCCTGCGACCGTGAGGGAATCACCTTCATCGGTCCGCGCGCCGATGTGCTGCAGATGGCCGGAAACAAGGTCGAGGCCATTGCCGCAGCGCGCAGCGCCGGAGTGCCCACCCTCGATGCCACACCGGCATCCACCGACCTGGACGAACTGCTCGCGGCGGCCGAAAACATGGAGTACCCGCTGTTCGTCAAAGCCGTTGCAGGCGGCGGCGGTCGCGGTATGCGCCGAGTTGACAACCGCACCGAGCTCGTCGAAGCCGCGAAGATCGCCATGCGCGAAGGTGAGGGCGCTTTCGGCAACCCCACCGTCTACATCGAGCAGGCTGTTCAGCGCCCCCGCCACATCGAAGTTCAGGTGCTGGCCGACAACGACTCCAACGCCGTTCACCTCTTCGAGCGCGACTGCTCGATCCAGCGTCGCCACCAGAAAGTCGTCGAAATCGCTCCGGCGCCGAACCTCGATCCTGAAATCGCAGGCGCCATGCACGAAGCGGCTCTGCAGTTCGCGCGTTCGATCGGGTACCAGAACGCCGGAACCGTTGAGTTCCTGCTTGAAACCGCCGGCCCGCGCGCGGGCAAGTTCGCCTTCATCGAAATGAACCCGCGCATCCAGGTTGAACACACGATCACAGAAGAGATCACCGACGTCGACCTCGTGCAGGCGCAGATGCGCATTGCCGCCGGGGCAAGCCTGGAAGAGCTGGGCCTCACACAGGACAAGATCAGCTACAAGGGGGCGGCCGTTCAGTGCCGCATCACCACGGAAGACCCCGCGAACTCCTTCCGTCCCGACACCGGAACCATCACCGCCTACCGTTCTGCCGGCGGCGCAGGCGTGCGCTTGGACGGCGGAACCGTCTACGCGGGCGCTGAGGTTTCGGCTCACTTCGACTCTATGCTCGTCAAGTGCACCGCACGCGGTGCCACCTACGATGTCGCGGTCAACCGGCAGCGCCGCGCGCTTGCTGAGTTCCGCATCCGCGGTGTCGCGTCGAACATCGGGTTCTTGCGCGCGGTGCTCGACGATCCGGCTTTTATCCGCGGGGATCTGTCGACCAACTTCATTGAAGAGCGCCCGCACCTGCTGGAAGCCCGCGTGGGCGCCGACCGCGGCTCTAAGGTTCTCGAATACCTCGCCGACATCACAGTCAACCAGCCCTACGGGCCTTCACCGGTTGACCTCAAGCCCTCCGAAAAGCTTCCGCAGCTTGAACTTGCAGCCGAAGCACCGAAGTCTTCGCGCAACAGCCTCCTGGAACTCGGCCCCGAGGGCTGGGCAAAGGCTCTGCGCGACGCTGAAGAACTCAAGGTGACTGACACCTCGTTCCGCGATGCTCACCAGTCGCTTCTGGCGACCCGCGTGCGCACTCGCGACCTTGAAGCCGTCGCACCGTACATCGGCCAGATGCTTCCCGAACTCCTCTCGGTCGAAGCATGGGGCGGAGCCACGTACGACGTCGCGCTGCGCTTCCTTGCGGAGGACCCGTGGGAGCGTCTGGAGAAGCTGCGCTCTGCCATGCCGAACGTCAACCTGCAGATGCTCCTGCGCGGCCGCAACACCGTCGGCTACACCCCGTACCCGACTGAGGTCACTGACGCCTTCGTCGACGAAGCCGCCCGCTCGGGCATCGACGTATTCCGCATCTTCGACGCGCTCAACGACGTCGAGCAGATGCGCCCGGCAATCGAATCGGTGCGCGGCACTGGCAAAGCAGTCGCAGAAGTCGCCCTGTGCTACACCTCAGACCTTCTCAACCCGAAGGAAGAGGTCTACACCCTCGACTACTACCTGCGTCTCGCAGAGCAGATCGTCGAGGCCGGTGCACACGTCCTGGCCATTAAAGACATGGCGGGTCTGCTCCGCCCGGCAGCCGCTGCGAAGCTCGTCACCGCTCTGCGAAGCGAGTTTGACCTTCCGCTGCACCTGCACACCCACGACACCGCCGGAGGCCAGCTGGCCACCTTGCTGGCAGCATCCGAAGCAGGCGTGGACGCTGTAGACGCAGCTTCGGCATCGATGGCGGGAACCACGAGCCAGCCGCCGATGTCAGCTCTCGTCGCCGCGTTGGAACACACCGAGCGTGATACCGGCCTCAACCTGGCCAACGTGCAGGACCTCGAACCGTACTGGGAGGCTGTGCGCAACGTCTACAAGCCTTTCGAATCCGGCCTGCCCGGCCCCACAGGCCGCGTCTACCGCCACGAAATCCCCGGCGGTCAGCTCTCGAACCTCCGTCAGCAGGCCGTTGCACTCGGCCTGGGCGAGCGCTTCGAAGAAGTCGAGCTCATGTACGAAGCCGCGGACAGGATTCTCGGCCACCTGGTGAAAGTCACCCCGTCCTCGAAGGTGGTCGGCGACCTCGCACTCCACCTCGTGGCAGTCAACGCAGACCCCAAAGAGTTTGCGGAGAACCCCCAGAACTTCGACATTCCGGATTCCGTCATCGGCTTCCTCAGCGGTGACCTCGGCGACCCGCCGGCCGGTTGGCCCGAGCCGTTCCGCACCAAGGCGCTCGAAGGCCGTAAGCACACTAAGCCCGCTGAGAAACTCGAACCGCACGAAGCCAAACTTCTGCGCGAACCCGGCAAGACCCGCCAGGACACGCTCAACCGTCTGCTGTTCCCCCAGCCGACGAAGGAGTACGGCCGCATGATCGACCAGTACGGCGACCTATCGGTGCTGGAGACCAACGAATTCCTGTACGGCGTGCGCGAAGGCCGCGAGCACTCCGTCGTCATCGAGAAGGGCAAGGCCCTGCTCGTCGGCATCCAGGCGATCTCCTCGCCCGATGAACGAGGTATGCGCAATGTCATGGCGACGCTCAACGGCCAGCTGCGCCCGCTGTCGGTGCGCGACCGCTCCGTTGACGTCGACATCGCCGTAGCCGAACGAGCAGATGAGTCCAATCCGGGTCACGTTGCAAGCCCGTTCGCCGGTGTCGTCACCCTCCAGGTATCCGAAGGCGACAAGGTCAAGGCAGGCCAGACGGTCGCCACGATCGAAGCGATGAAGATGGAAGCCTCCATCACGGCAACCATCGACGGCACGGTTTCGCGTGTGGCCATCGAGCCGGTCGCGCAGCTGGAAGGCGGCGACCTCGTGGTGGTCATCAATGGCTGAACGAGCCATCCGGCTCTTCGGGGATCCCGTTCTGCGCACTGAGTGCCGGCCCGTCACCGAATTCGGGCCGGCCACTCGGGCGCTGGCGCAGGACCTCATCGACACTTCGCTGCCCGACGGCCGCGCCGCCGTGGCAGCGCCCCAAATCGGTGTTGCCCTGCGCGCTTTCGGCTATGATCTCGACGGGCGCACCGGGGCGATCTTCAATCCCGAAGTCATCGAAACAGGCGGCCAGAAGCGCGACATCGATGAAGGCTGTCTGTCGATCCCCGGACTGCAGTTTCCCACCCCGCGCTGGGAATATGCGGCAGTGAAGGGTTTCGACGCGGCCGGAAATCCGGTCGAGCTGCACGGTGATGGGGTGTTCGCTCAAATGCTCCAGCACGAAACAGACCACCTGAACGGCGTTGTGTACGTTCAGACACTGCCCGGGCCAAGGCGGAAAGAGGCGATGAAGCAGATTCGCAGCTCCGCCTGGTTCGGCAGGTGAAAACGGCGGCGGCCTCTAAGGGGTCGCCGCCTTTCGTCTTCGAAAGGAGAACAATGGAAATCACAAAAGCCGGTGTCATCGGCTCCGGCCTTATGGGTTCGGGCATTGCCGAAGTGCTCGCGCGTTCGGGTCTGGACGTTGTCGTCCGGGACATCAGCGACGAAGCTGTCGCAGCAGGCCGCGGCCGCATCGAGAAGTCCTTCGCCAAGGGTGTTGAACGGGGCAAACTCAGCCAGGAGGATGCCGACGCTGCTCTTGGCCGTCTGACGTTCACGACTGATCTGCAGGCTATGGCTGATCGCCAGCTGGTGATCGAAGCGGCAAGTGAAAACGAAGACATCAAGAAATCGATCTTTGCCGAGCTTGACGACATTGTGACGGACAAGAACGCGATCCTTGCGTCCAACACCTCGTCAATGCCGATCATCCGGTTTGCCCAGGTCACTTCGCGTCCCGAACGGGTTCTCGGCCTGCACTTCTTCAACCCCGCACCGGTGCAGCCGCTTGTCGAAATCATCAGCTCCGTGCTCACTGACCCAGAAGTTGCCAACACGGTTGAAGCCTTCGCGGTCGACGTCCTGGACAAGAAGCCGATCCGCTCGGATGACCGCCCGGGCTTCATTGTCAACGCTCTGCTCATCCCGTACCTCTTCGCCGCCATCCGTATGTACGAAGCGGGCCACGCGACGAAGGAAGACATCGACAACGGCATGATGAACGGTGCCGCTCACCCCATGGGTCCGCTCACGCTGGCTGACCTCATCGGGCTCGATACCTGCCTGTTCGTCGGCCAGTCGATCTACGAAGAAACCGGGGCTGCCGCCGACAAGCCGCCGGTCCTTCTGTCGCGCATGGTCGACGGGGGACTGCTCGGTCGGAAGTCCGGCCGCGGTTTCTATGACTACCGCTGACCCAAGAACAGAAAGAACGAGGCGGAGCTCACCTTGGTGGGCCCCGCCTCGTCTGTTGTTGGGGTGGGGGAGAGATCAGCCGAGTTCAGCCGCCGCCAGACGCACGCAGGCAACCAGGCCTTCTGCCGCTGCCGTGACCTCTTCGAGGCTAGGCATGGTCGGAGCAATCCGAATGTAGGCGTCGTTGGGATCGAGCCCGTGGGGGTGAGTCGACCCGGCTGGGGTCAAGGCTACGCCGGCTTCGGCAGCGTATTTCACGACCTTTGAAGCAGTGCCGTTGGGAACACGCAGGGTGATGAAATAGCCGCCGTTTGGCGTGGTCCAAGAGGCGATGTCGGAGCTGAGTCCGTCTTCGAGCGCGGTGAGAACTGCGTCGAATTTCGGACGGATGATCGCAGCGTGGCGGCGCATGTGCTCCCGCACACCATCAGCGTCGCGGAAGAAGCGCAGGTGACGCAGCTGGTTGATTTTGTCCGGCCCGATCATCGCGGCACCCATGTGCGTGCGGTACCACTCGATCACAGCGGGGGAGCCGGCAAAGAACGCCACACCGGCGCCGGCGAAGGTCATCTTCGATGTCGAGGCGTAGATCCAGGGACGGTCTGGGTGGCCGGCTTCGGCGCACAGGGACAGGATGTTGACCATGGGCGCCTGGTTGTCATCTGACAGGTGGTGCAGGCCGTAGGCGTTGTCCCACAGAAGGGTGAAGTCCTCAGCTGCGGCAGTCACTTCGGCAAGCTCACGGGCCCGCGCTTGGCTGATCGAAGTGCCGGTGGGGTTTGAGTACATGGGTACGAGCCACATTGCGCGGACATCTGGGTCAGCCACATAGCGGCGGACATCGTCCATGACTGGGCCTTCGTCATCCGTGCGGATGGCGATGAGCTCATAGCCGAGAGCTTCGGCCAGCTGGAAGTGACGGTCATAGCCGGGAACGGGGCAGAGGATCTTGGCGTTCGTCCACGGACCGCCTGCGGGGGTGCCGTAGCGCTTGGCGAAGTCGAGGGTCATGTATTCAAGCGTCAGAGACGACGACCCCTGTGCCAGGATCTGCTCGGTGGGAACCTTGTAGAGCTCACCGAAGATCTCACGCAGTTCTTTCAGACCATCTAGACCGCCGTAGTTGCGGGTGTCGATTCCCGAAGGCGAGGTGAAGTCGTCGCCCGTGACGTTCGTCAGCAGTTCAGCTGACAGGTCAAGCTGTTCGGGCGCGGGCTTGCCGCGGGTGATGTCGAGATTGAGCCCGCGAGCGGCGAACGCGCGGTAGTCAGCCTGTGCCTGCTCAAGGGAAACGTCCATCATGGCCTTTCTGGCTCTCAAAGAGAAACCCAGGAAAATACACTCTCGGTTCATTTTAGGGTCTTGCCGGTGCAGTGCAGCCACCGGATAGGCTGGTGTCAAAGCGCAAGCACATAACCCACATGAGTCCACCACAGCAACGGAAGGCTGTCTATGCGCCGCTACACCCCGCAGTCCGTCAAACAGCAGATCTTCACCGGGCTCAAGGCCTTCGGACTTGCAGAAGAGCCCGCGCAGGTCTGCACGGAGATCATGTTCGCGACTGACCTGGCCGGAGTGGACTCACACGGCATTTCCATGCTTCCGCTGTACTGGCAGGAGATTTCCGATGGCACGCTGAATGAAAAGGCCGAACAGCGCCTGGTCCATCAGTTCGGTGCCGTTTCGGTATTCGATGCCGACCACGGTTTTGGCCACCCGGTGAGTGTGCGCGCCATGGATGCCGCGATTGAAGCAGCTGAAAAGTTCGGAGTGGGCATCGGCTCTGTGCGCAATGCGAACCATTTCGGTGCCGCAGGTCAGTACGTTCTGCGAGCTGCCCGCCGAGGCATGGTTGGTATAGCCACGTGCTCCACCCGCTCGGCCATGCAGAAGCCGACCGGCGCTAAGCATGCGCTTATGGGAACCAACCCGATTGCCTTTGCCCACCCCGTAAAAGACGAAGAGCCGATTTTCGTCGACATGGCCACAACCGTTGTGCCCGGAAACAAGGTCAAGGTCTACGCCTACGCTGATGAGCCGCTGGCCGGGGAATGGGCCACTGACGGCCAAGGTGAGGTCGTGACTGATGGCATGCGGGTCTACAGCGCACTTCTGGACTCGGAGGCTTCAGACATCGGTCTGCTCCCGGTCGGCGGCAACAGCGCCGGTGGGCACAAAGGCTACGCGCTTGCCACGATGGTGCAGCTGCTCTCAGCTGCTCTGTCTGGTTCCGACCAGCCGGGCGATGTCGCAGGACGACAGTCGATTGGCTATTTCTTCTTGGCAATCGATCCGCGAGCCTTTGGCGACGGCGCAGACGCCGAGGAGTATGCCCGTGTGCTGCGCAATACTCTGCGCGGTATGGAGCCGATCGATCCTGACGAGCCCGTGCAGGTTGCCGGTGATCCCGAACACCGTTCGGTCGAAGCGAGGTCTGTCAACGGGATTCCCATTTCTGACGGCATGGTGCAGGCGATCAGAGACGCAGTCGAGGCAGCCGGGGCGGAATTCATTCTGACCGAAGTCTGATGGCAGGCCCGAATATCGGCCGCGACATCAAACATCGGGGCACGCTCTTTGGTGCTTCGGCCGATGAGTACGAACGGATTCGCCCGGGCTACCCGCGGGCGGCGGTTTGCGCAGTCGCAGACCACGCGATGTCCGCTGCCGCCGTTGAGGCCGGGGGAGAGGTACTCGCTCCGGACAAACTGCGGGTGCTCGATGTGGGCTCGGGGACGGGCAAATACGGCAGGGCACTTGCTGAGCTTGGTCTCGACGTCCATGCAGTCGATCCCGATCCGGCACTGCTTGAGATCAACCAGCTGCCGTCGACGGTGGGCCGGGCAGAGGAGCTTCCGTTTGCTGACGCATCGTTTGATTTAGTCGTGTCGGCCCAAGCCTGGCACTGGTTCGATGCCGAGGCGGCCTCAGCTGAGTTCGCGCGGGTCCTCAAACCCGGGGGAGTGGCAGCCGTGGTTCTCAACCAGCTGGATGTGCGCCACGACTGGGTTATGCGCCTATCGAGGATTATGCACGCCGGTGACGTCTACCGCCCGCGTTGGCGTCCTCAACTTGGTACAGACTTCGGTCCCATTCAGGCCCGGATTGACGAATTCAGCGTGCCCATGACGATTGACGACACGGTGGCCCTGACGGCAACGCGCACGTACTGGCTGCGGTCGAATGACACGGTCCGCGCACGTGTTGAGGACAATCTGCGAGGCTACTTGACTGAAGAACATCTGGTGAGTGAGCCGTTCGATCTTCCCTACATGTGTCTGACGTACATGGCGCAGAAGCAGTGACTGTGTTTATTGCCGGGGTCGACCTCGCTTCACAGGCTGCCCAGACCGGGCTTACGCTTCTGAATGCCCGGGCTGGCCGGCTGACCGGGGGGACAGACTCAGGCGAAGAACTGGTCGTAGGCGAGTTTGCCCGCCATGATGACGACAACACAGAGAATCACGACCCGGACGAATCCTGCGCCGCGGCCGAGCACCATGCGCGCACCAATGCGTGCGCCGATGATGTTCGTAACGGCCAGGCCAAGGCCCAACAGCCACAGGACGTCACCGCGCAGACCAAACACGATGAGTGCGCCGATATTGGTTGCGACGTTGAGGATCTTCGCCCAAGCCGCACTTGTCATAAAATCCCCGCGCATGAGGGCTGTGAGCGACATGATGAAGAAAAGCCCCGTGCCGGGACCGAACGCGCCGTCGTAGATGCCGATTGCAAGAATGACAGCGGCACCTGCGGTCCAAGACCGTTTCGACATAATGCGCGGCTCAGTGTCGCGGCCGAAGGATGGGCGCAGCAGAACAAAGAAGCCAACGGCGACTAAGACCACGATGATGATCGGCCGCATAATGTGCTGGTCGACGCTGGCTGCGATGAGAGCGCCGATCGCAGCGCCGATGAGTGCCAAAGGCGCCCAGCGCAGAGCGCCCATGGCTGTCGGTATGCGGCGGGCCAGCGTAATAGCGGCACTTGTGGTTCCGAAGACCGCCGCGAACTTGTTGGTCCCGAGCGCCTGGGCATTTGTCAGTCCCGGCGCCATGATCATGATGAGCGGCAGGAGAATGAGTCCGCCGCCGCCGACAACCGCATCGATCCATCCTGCCGCAAGAGAGCCCGCGAGCAGAACGGCGATGACGGTCGTCGACATTGGGGAAGCGGCCTCTCAATCTCTACTTAACATAATGTATATTATCGGCTCTTAGTGGGAAGTCTTCAGGAAGCCCGCGCGACGAAGTTCGCCATCACGGCTCTTCTCTGCGGTGCGCCACGTTGTGCTGTGTGCAAAGCGTTAGCTGTGCGCAGCGCAGCTGAAAAGCAGAAAGCGGCGCACTGTCTGCGCCGCTTTCTGAATGCCTGGTGTCAGAGCACCTGCCACTTGACCTGAGCTACTCCATCGCCGCCGATCTGATTCATTGCGGCAGTTGAAAGGTCGAGGCATCGGTTTCCGTGGTACGGACCGCGGTCGTTGATGCGGACCGTAACCGATTTGCCGTTTTTCGTGTTGGTGACCTTCACGCGGCTGTTGAACGGAAGCGTCTTATGTGCAGCTGTGAGGGCGTTCTTGTTGAAGCGCTCACCATTAGCCGTCTTGCTACCGTGGAAGCCGTCACCGCCGCCGTAGGTCGAGGCCGGGCATGAGCCCGACTGACCGGATGCCTTTGAGTTCTTCGGTTTGCCGCTGTCGGAAGCGGCTGCGCCCTTGTCGCCCGAGGAGCCGCTGCTGCTGCCCTTCTTCGAGGTGCCGCCGGAGCTTCCGGAGCTTCCCGAGCTGCTCTTGCTGCGGCTGTCCTCAGAGTTTCCGACGCTGTTTGAGCTGGGCGTTTCGACGGGCTTTTCTTCCTTGACGGTGAGGGAAGAAGAAATGTCCTTCTGCTTTTTCTTGCCTTCCTTGGCTGCCTTGTCGGCCTCCGAGGTGTCCGGGCTGTCGGCGGCAGGTGCAGCCTTCTGAGCGAACTCGGTTTGTTCGTCTTCAGCGCTGGGAGTTACAGCGAAGCCTGCTGCGACGATGCTTGCAGCTGCCGCAGTCGGCACGGCGATCGCTGCCAGCACCGGACGCCGTCCTGCCGACGCAAGAATTCCGGCGGCCGACTTCGATTCGCCGCTGTAGCGCCCACGGTTGGGCGAGCGGCGAAAGACGTCGAAAATATTTCCGGAGGCCTTGGTGCCTTCAGCGCGGTGTTTGCTCACTGTTCTTCCAATCGCAGATGAAAGTTTCGGAACGATAAAGCCATGTTATACCACTTCGTAACAGAAAGATAACGAGCGCCGGTGTGTTGGAGGTGTGTCTTTGCGCACGCAGGTGCGAAGCGCCGCTTATGCCGTGTCTGTGTCGGACAGGCGTCGCGCTGCTGACTTTGCGCGGATGCGCGCTTCGCTGATTCCTCGTTTGATGGTGTCAGTCGAGGCGCCGCTCGCCTTTCCGAACCGGTCGACCGTCGCATCAATGCCGTCGCTGATCCTGTCGATCAGTCCCCCGTCGGCGGCTGCCGTGCCGGCGGCGGTTTTTGCCGTGCGCGTCGCTGCTGAGCCGGCGTCCCTGAACTTCTCCCCCGCCGCTTTGGCCCGGTGTGCGAACGTCGTGACCGACTGCGCTGTCCGCTCAGCGCGTGAACGTGCCTTCAGATAGGTCATGTGGGCACGTTTGAAGCTGGACTGTTCTTCTTTTGTCCACACGCCGTCGGGTTCGATCGGTTCGCGGTGCGTGCGCGGAGCGTCGTTCATATTGGCCATTGTCCCACCGGAGCCTTAATAGGCCGTGTACGTCGGGAATACACCGCGGCGGTAGACTTGTTGTCTGCCCGAAAGATCCTGCCCACCGAGTGAGAGGTTCAGTCACATGAGCGAACGCAGCCTGCGGGGCACCCAGCTTGGCTCCCGGTCCTTGGAATCGGAAGTCGGCGTTGAGCCGGCACCCCGTCAGCTTGTCGAATTCGTTTGCGAAGACGGACACCGCTTCAAAGTTCCCTTCTCGACGGACGCAGACGTTCCAGACACTTGGGATTCCGGCACTCACGGCATCGGCATGCGGGTCGGAGTTTCCGAAGTCGAAGAAGACGACGCCAAACCTGCTCGCACCCACTGGGACATGCTCATGGAACGCCGCTCGATGGAAGAACTCCAGGTGATCTTGGATGAGCGCCTTGCCATCCGCCGCGGCGAAAAGGCCCCCGAGGTCTGATCCGATCCGCCCGCACAGCCTCTGAGGGCCCAAAGCAGATGCTCTGCTTTGGGCCCTTTTATTGGTCCTCTCCCCTGCCAAGACGCACAACCTCATTCTGGCGAGGTGCCAGCTGACTGCCGCTCAGTCTGCCCTGTCAGTCGACCGCCCGGGAGATCCTTTCGTCGAAGACCGGCTGCAGCGTTCTGAAATAGGTATTCGATACGTGGTTCTTGTCGCGGTAGATAAGCACATTGCCGGCTACAGCCGGGCACGTGTCTTTGCTGCAGAACCGGTCGGTGAAATCGACAACGCGCACACCGCCAATACTGTGTGCGGCCGTCACCGAAGGATCGTCCAGCAGCGCCTTTCCTCTTGGTTTGCTGCACAGCGAAGGGTTGTTGAAGTATTCAGAGACGCAGTACGTGGGCGGGTCTGCCTTATTGTCGGCGAGGATGGGCGTGTCGCGTACGACAACGACCTGCGCTCCGGTCTTCTTCAGCGCACGGAGTGATTCTTCAAAGCCCTTGACCGCATCGGAACGGTATGTGCTCAGTGAGAAGTTCTGCGTGATGATGACGTCCGGCTTGTCTTCAGCAAGGCTTTTGAGCGTCTGTTCGTTGGGCTCTATGCACTGTTCTTCGGCCTTGTCCAAAGTCCTCGGCACAAGCGACATCGGGCAGGAGGCCTTTGTGTAGGTGATGATCTTCCACCCCTTGTCTTCAGCCAGAGAGCGCAGCGGCTCCAACAGCATCTGGGCGTGGGAATCGCCTACGAGAGCAACTGTCTTCTTGCCGTTCTCATTGCCTTCAACGCAGCGGGGCGTGTAGTCGGCCTCAACCTCTGAGAAGCATGAGCCGTCAGTTGACTTGTCGTCGATCGCATCGGTCGGCAGCGGAGTGATTGCCCTCCCTCCCGGCAGAGCTCGCGGAACGTCTCCGGCCAGCTCACTATCGGCTACAGCACTGGCGTCGGCACTGGCGGGATCTCCGGCATCCCTGTAGCCGGGAGCATCGACTTCCAGGGCTTGGTCCCAGCTGCGTGCTCCCAGTTGTGCACCATCTGCTGCAAGCAGCGCGTCGGCTTCCTTGCGAAGATTCTCGTTTACGACATCAGCAGCTCCTGTGGGGATGAAGGCGAGGCCAAGGGAAATGATCGTGGCCGCTGCGCCAAGCCGAAACGCATACTTCGGGGTCCTCTTGGGCAGGCTCCAGTGGCGTGCGGGTTCTTCGACAAACCGCCACGACAGATGAGCCAGTGCCAGTGACAGCAGTGTCAGCAAAGCCGCTTGCCACCAGCGCGGATTCTTTCCCGTCAGTTGGACAAACACAATGAAGACCGGCCAGTGCCACAGATACAGCGAATAGGAGACCTTACCGACCCACTGCACGGGTGCCCAGTCGAACAGGTGGTTCAGCGACAGAGCCCCGGCTGTGCGTCCGGCAATGATGACGGCAGCTGCTCCGAGGACCGGCAGCGCAGCCGTGGCACCGGGGAACGGGGTCTTCTCCGTGTAGAGGATGATCGCCCACAGCATTGCGCCCAGGCCGACAAGCGCAAGAAGCGAATCAAGCGAGATCCCGGCTGGCCCGCTTTTGGCACAGCGGGCACGGAGACGCTCGATATGCGGCATAGCAGCGGCAAGCAGACCGCCGACGCCAAGTTCCCACACGCGGGTGAAAGTTGAGAAGTACGCGGCTGGATCGCCGGAGCGTACCGAGTATTCGGCCCACACAAATGATGCGATGACGATGATTGCAAAGAACACAGCTGACGCAGAGCGGGCTGTTGTGCCGATCCGTCCGTGCAGAACTATTGCGAGGACCACGAGCAGCGGCCATACCAGGTAGAACTGCTCTTCTACGCCCAGCGACCAAAAGTGCTGCAGTGCAGTCGGCTTGTTGTCTGCTGCCAGATAGTCGACGGAATCGAATGCCAGAACCCAGTTCTCAACGCTGAGCAGGCTGGCCATCGACTGCTTGGAGACCTCTTGCCAGGCCGCAGTGGGGAACCACAGGAAGGTTGCCGCAATCACTGCCAGCACTGTGACGACCGAGGCCGGCATAATGCGGCGAATGCGACCGGCCCAGAACTCCCCCAGATCAACTCGGCCTTGTTCTTCAGCATCACGCAGGAGCTTGGAGGTGATGAGAAAACCCGAGATGACGAAGAAGATATCGACGCCGACGAAACCGCCGGGAGCGGCACGGGGATAGAAATGCCATACGAGGACACCGAGAACTGCTATTGCCCGCAGTGCCTGCACTTCGGGCAGAAAAGCGCGGGGGCGGTGCGACGAGGCGGCACGAGACATGCCGCAATGCCACCACTGCTGAGTGAACTGATGGCAACGCGCGGATTAAAGTCGC
This sequence comes from Brevibacterium sp. HMSC063G07, assembly GCF_001810665.1. NCBI lineage: Bacteria > Bacillati > Actinomycetota > Actinomycetes > Micrococcales > Brevibacteriaceae > Brevibacterium > Brevibacterium sp. HMSC063G07. Next base: position 374,540 of record NZ_KV802321.1, on the reverse strand, counting down.
CTGTGAGCCGACTGGTGCGATGCCTGAGACCACCGGCTGTTCAAGCGCGTGAACACCGCCGCCTTTCTCGATCAGCGGCCCACAAGGCGGCGAACCTGAGCCGCACGGCGCTGCAGTCCCCAGCGGGCCACATTGACAAAGGCCTCGCCGATGATGCCTCCGGACATTTTCGACGTGCCGAGCTCTCTTTCGACGAAGACAATGGGGACTTCGACAATATTCGCACCAGCGCGGCGCGCTCGGACGGTCATATCGATCTGGAAGCCGTAGCCGTGGGACTGCACGCCGGCCAGATCAATTCGCTGGAGAAGTTCACGTGAGTAAGCTCGGAAGCCCGCAGTCGCGTCGGCTACGTGCAGGCCAATGGCGATATTGGCGTACAGGTTGGCCCCGCGTGAAAGCACATTCCGGTTCAGCGGCCAGTTGACCACCTCTCCCCCGCGCACCCAGCGCGAGCCGATCGCAAGATCAGCTCCGCCTCGTACGGCGCCCAGAAGCTGCGGAAGGTCGCGCCCTCGGTGGGAGCCGTCAGCGTCCATCTGGCAGATGACGTCGTAGTCCTGTTTCAGCGCCCACGTGAAGCCGGCGACATAGGCCGGCCCCAGCCCGGCCTTTTCGGTCCGGCGCATAACGTGAACGCGATCGTCTCCAAGAGCTTCGGCCCAGTCTGCAGTTCCGTCTGGGGAGCCGTCGTCAATGACGAGCACTTCGACTTCGGGGGAATATTCGAAGATCGCCGCAAGCGTGTTCGGCAGCGACTGGCGCTCGTTGTACGTGGGGATTGCAATGAGTGTGCGCATCAGGAATCCAGTTCTACAAGTTCTCCCGCGCTCCACAGGGACACGAGTTCGGGCAGTGGGGTTCCGGGGGTCAGATCCGGCAGTCCGGGAGTCCCCGAACGAGGGTCGGTGCTCCACGCGGCGACACGTTCGTCGGCGGCTTGTACGACGAGATGGTCGACCCTCCAGCGGGCGATGTCAGCCCGGTTTCCCGGCGCGATCACTCCCCCGCCGAAATTGCCGACCGCGCGTTCAGCGAAACGCGTCAGGCAGTTGAACGCCGCGCGTCCGCTGACAGTCGAACCCGGGGCGAAAATCGCCTGTCGCATGGCCTCCCAGGGTTCGGATGACGACGCGAAGCTCACCTGCGCTCCTTCGCGCAGCAGGGATCCGACCGGCTGGGCGAAAGCGCGCGGGTCGACTGTCAGAGCAAAGGGCGACTGTCCGAGCGGGCCGGTGAGGTCTTCGGGGATCTGCACATTGGCGAATACGCGCCATCCGCTGCGGGCGGCGTGGCGTTTGAAGTCGGCGTCCTGCAGCGCCTCGGTGTAGGCGTTCAGCGCCTCAAGGTCATCCAGCACGATGAACACGGGCGCTTCAGGGCGCTGCTCGGGCAGACCGACGTGTGCTTGCCGTTGACCCGTGCCGCTGAGGCTGTAGCCGATAACGCGCAGCGGGCCCGCCTCCTGGGCGAAGTCTGCAATCTGCTTGTCCGTGCCGATGGCGTGAACTGCTGCAATGCCGGCGGCCAGGAAATCGTGCGGGGCTGACTCTTCGCTTCGCAGGTCGACCGTCGTGATCATGGCCGGTGCTGCGAAGTCATCGCAAAGGTCAATGAGCTCCGAGCCGAAGGTCTGTGCGGCTTCGTCACCGCCCACCCAGTCGACGACGTCGCCGCTGACAGACACGGCCGTCGCGAAAGGATCAGCGCTGCTGTAGACATCACCGTTGTAAAGTACGAAATTCACCACACTGCGATTCTCCCAGACGGACGCAGGGCGCGTGATGGGGCCTCGGGTAGGCTGAGCCGGGTGAGCAGACTCGTCGTTCTCGATACCCCGGCCCTGTACTACCGGTCTTTCTACGCTCTTCCGTCCAGCATCACAGCTTCAGACGGCACTCCGGTCGGAGCTCTGCGCGGGCTGCTGGACACGATTGCGGGCCTTGCTGAAGATCTCGCCACCACTAGGATTGTCGCGGCCATGGACGGCGACTGGCGGCCGTCCTTCCGCACAGCCATACTGCCGGAGTACAAAGCCCAGCGCGTGCAGGACGAAGAGACGGGCTCAGAAACCCCCGATGACCTCAAACCGCAGATACCGCTTATTCGCGAAGCGCTCAGGTTAGCTGGGGTACCTGTCCTTGAGATACCCGACACGGAAGCTGACGACATCATCGGGTCTTTTGCCGCCCAAATGGGGCCGGATGACGAGCTCGTCGTGGTTTCGCCTGACCGCGATCTCATCTCGGTTCTGCGCGCCGACCGCAGAATTCAGCTTCACAGGCCACGCCCCAAGGGGCAGTGGGCGCCGCTGACCTATGCGGATGTTCCCGCGGAGTACGGGGTCAAAGGCGGCGAACCCTACCGTCAGATGGCGGCCCTGCGCGGCGACCCCTCCGACGGGCTTGCCGGTGTGCCCGGCATAGGCGAGAAGACTGCCGCAAAGCTCCTCACCGGATACGGCGGGCTGGACGAGCTGTTCCGCGCGGCGTACAGCGGAGCGAAAGACCACGGTCTGAGCCCGAAGCGCGCCGCAGCACTCATCGAACATGAAGACGCCGTGCGCCGGGCAGAAGAAGTCATGACGGTTCTTCAAGACATTGATGTGCTCCCAGCCGCGGGGGATGCAGCCGGGGTGCCCCAGCGGATGAACAGCGAAGCACTCATCGCATTCGGTGCACGGTGGGGTGCTGAGCGGGCGACGGCCCGGCTTGTGCGGGCCCTGGGTGACGAGGCACCGCCGGCACCGGACGAGCCCTCCCCCGCCGCTGGGCGACAGTCACGCAGAGACCAGCTTCCCGAGTTCGCGGGGCCGTCGTGGACGACAGCCGAACTGTGGGGCTTCGACCTTGAAACCACCGGACTGGACCCGCAGACAGTGCACGTTGTTACGGCGGCGTGCGTGCGGCTTGGGCGGGTTGACGGCTGTATCCAGCCGCTCGAGATTCGCACGTGGCTGGCAGACCCGGGGATCGAGATTCCGGAGGCCGCCAGCAGCGTTCACGGGATAGCCAGCGACTATGCGCACAAGCACGGTGCGGACCGAACCGCGGTCGTGACCGAGGTGATTGCGTGTCTGGACAGCATTCGCCGCCGTGGCGGCTGCGTTGTGGGGCACAACATCGTCTACGATCTCACGGTGCTCGAAGCCGAACGGCGCCGTCTGGGACTGTCGACGGCCGTGGCAGATGTTCTTCCGCCGATCTTCGACACCCTGGTGCTCGACAGAGAGATCGACCGATTCCGCAGGGGCAAGCGGACGCTTTCCGATCTGTGCGCCGCGTGGGGTGTCGAACTGGACAACCACCACGATGCTCTCGCCGACGCTGCGGCCGCCGGCTGCATACTGTGGGCGATGGCAGACAAGCACGAGGCTATTGCGAAGGGCTCGGGGGCGCAGCTGCACGCGGCGCAGATCGAATGGAAGCGCGCACAGGCTGCTGATCTCGAAGAGTTTCTGCGCTCCAAAGGCCGCCGCGCTACGATAAACCCCGATTGGCCGCTGGAAATCTTAAGCTGAGAGGAACGATCATGGGCTTCTTCGACCGACTGCTGGGACGGCCCGGAGCGCAGGCAGACAAGCGCGTCGGCTGGTTCGCAAAAGCCCAAGACGACCTTGACCGCTACGGTCAGCAGTATGCGGATCTGCCAGACGAGGAACTGGCGACAACCGCGGCGGACCTGTTCACCCTCGAAGACCGGCGCGAATCACTCACCCGCTACGCCGCGCTCGTGCGCGAAGCCGCCGACAGAGCCCTTGGCGAACGGCCGTATTCGACACAGCTCAAAGGCCTCATCGGCCTTCTTGACGGCATGGTCGTGCAGATGCTCACGGGCGAGGGCAAAACCCTCGTCGGTGCCATGGCCGCCGCCGGATACGCCCTGCAGGGGCGGACAGTTCACGTAGTCAGCGTCAACGACTACCTCGCTGCTCGCGACGTCGAATGGATGCGCCCTCTGTTTGACCTGCTGGGTGTGACAGCGGCATCTGTTGGCGAAGCCGACTCGGAAGTCTCCCGTCGGGATTCCTACACACGGGAAATCGTCTACGCGTCCGTGCAGGAAGTCGGCTTCGACACTCTGCGCGACCGTTTTCTCACCCAGGGCCAGGAGCTCCGAATCGCCCAGCGTGACGTTGTGATTGTCGACGAGGCCGATTCTGTGCTCATTGACGAAGCGCGGGTTCCGCTGGTCCTGGCCGGCACCGCGAGCGTCGAACAGGCCGATGCCGAGATCACGCGGCTGGTTGGCAGCCTTGAAGCGGGCCGACACTACGAACTGGCACACGACCGCACAGCGGTGTCCTTAACAGAGAGCGGCATCGACGCAGTCGAAGAGGCCCTCGACGTTGATCTGTACGGCGACGATGCGGAGACGCTCGCCGCGGTCAACCTCGCGCTGTACGCCCTGGCTGTCGTTCACCGTGATGTCGACTACCTCGTTGTCGACGGCAGCATCAAGCTGATCTCGGATTCGCGCGGTCGCGTCGCTGACCTTCAGCGGTGGCCGGACGGACTGCAGGCGGCAGTTGAAGCCAAAGAGGGGCTGACCGCTTCTTCAACGGGCGAGATCCTCGACCAGATGACAGTTGAAGAGCTCATTCAGACGTACACCACCGTATGCGGTATGACGGGCACTGCGTTGGCAGTCGGCGATGACCTCAAGGAGTTCTATGAACTTGAGATCTGCGCTGTGGAGCCCAACGAGGACGTTATTCGCGTAGATGAGCCCGACCGTCTGTACACCTACCAGGAGTCCAAGGAACGTGCGATTGTCGACCAGGTTCTCGAAGAGCACCGCCAGGGTCGGCCCATCCTGATCGGCACCCGGTCGGTGGCCGAGTCCGAAAGCCTCGCACACAGGCTCAAACAGCGTGGAATCGACGTCAGGGTGCTCAACGCAAAAGACGATTCGCGCGAAGCCGATATCATCGCCCAAGCCGGCGAATCCGGCGCTGTGACAGTCTCGACTCAAATGGCGGGCAGGGGCACCGACATCCGCTTGGCAGATGACAAAGCCCGCGAATCCGGCGGTCTTCTGGTGATCGGTGCCGGTCGCTACGACTCCTCGCGCCTGGACGATCAGCTGCGGGGCCGTTCTGGAAGACAGGGCGACCCGGGGACATCCGTGTTCTTCACGAGTCTGGAAGACGAACTGCTCACACGAGTTCCGGAAATCCAGCGCTTTGTCGAAGACGGCGACGAAACCGGCTTCATCCAGTCGCGCAAAGCAGCACAGCTGGTCGAACACGCCCAGCGGATGGCAGAAGGCGAAAACACCGGTGTTCATCGTGATACCCGGCGGTTCAACGACCTCATGTCGAAACAGCGCAAGCAGGTGCTTGCACGCCGCGAGGCCGTGCTGACCGAGGACTATGGGATCGACGAACTTTTGGAAAAGGTCAGCGATCGCGAAGACGTGAAGACCGCCGGTGATGACGCTGTGCGCCAGGCTCTGCGCGATATTCTCCTGTTCCAGATCGACGACCGCTGGGTGACTCACCTCGCGTTCCTCAACGATCTGCGCGAGGGGATCCACCTGCGCACACTGGCAAAAGAACGCCCCCACGAAGCGTTCAACAAAGAATCTATGGCGCAGTTCGCTCAGTTCTGGTCGGATGTGACGGCCAGCGCCGAAGAGGTCCTGGACAAAGTCGAGTTCACTGCCGACGGGGTCGACCTGCCTGCCATTGGAATGAAGAGGCCGTCATCCACGTGGACCTATGTAGCAGCCGAATCGACGTTCGGCTCTGACATTGAGGCCGTGGTGAAGCGGATTCGCCGCTGAGATCAGCGCTGCGCTGCGATCAGTACTGGTCCATGACCACACCGCGGCGCACCGCGTCAGCCGCTCGGGCAATCGTCGTGGCTGCTTCCGGCCCGACGACGTTCTCAATCTGGCCCAGAACGTCGAGTGTCTGTTTGGCCCACCGGACGAAGTCACCGGCGGAGATGTCCGTTCCGTCCAGAGCCGCGGCGAGGTTCTTGCCGTCGGTCCAGCGGTAGATCGGCACTGCAATACCGGAATCGGGTTCGGGGGTGATGCTCGTGCGGGCGTCGCTTTCGGTTTTGGCAAGTGTTCGCCACAGGTCTTCCAGAGCGCCCACACACTGCCGCAGAGTCTGAGTGGGCATGCGAGTGTGTGTCAGCAGTTCGCGTCGGCTTTCGTATACCAGGCACGAGGCCATCGCCGCGGCTTCGGGCTCGGTCAGCCCCTCCCACAGTCCAGCGCGAACAGACATGGCGATCAGCAGGTCGCGATCGCCGTATATGCGCCGCAGAATTGCGGTGTCATCAGGCAGGAACTCGAGTGTGCGCAGAACTGAGCAGACTCGGTCGAAAACTTCGGCGATAGAGGACGTGCGCGATGTGATCTGGCTGGTGAGCTTGGCCCGGTCGCGTTCGAGCCGGTGTGCCCTTTCTGCCCACCGGGCGTGCTGTTCGCGTTCGGGACAGTCGTGGCAGGGGTGAGAGCGCATCTGCTGTCGCAGCGCCTCAACATCTTCAGAGCCGACCTTGGGTCCCTTGGTTCTGCGCACTTGGACATCGGCGGGGTCTTTGACCCGTCCCTGCGCAATCGCCTGGTCGAGGATGTCAAGCAGGCGGCTGCGCTCACGGGGATTGCGGTGGTTGAACTTCCGGGGGCTCTTGATCTTACCGAGGCTCACCGCCGGCTCAGTGACTTCATGTGGACGCAGGTGCCATACTTTGCCGGCGCTTGTGAGGACTGTCGGCAGACGCAGACCCGTGTGGTCGTTGTGCATGGGACTGAGCACAATGCAGGCGCCGAACTTCAGCCGGGACGGCAGCAGAATAACGCTGCCGAACTGCAGTTGGGACAGTGATTCGACGACATCGCGCTGTTTGAGCTTCGACCGCTGCTTACCGGCCTGCTTCTCCAACTGCGCAATCGAAAGTCGATAGCCGAAATACTCCGAGAAATCACCGCGGTCGCACTGTGCAGCCTCTGTGTAGCCGGCAAGCGCCTCGTCGGTTTTGCGCACTCGCTTGGCAAGGCCGACAACAGAAGAGTCAGCTTGGTACTGGGCGAACGATGTTTCCAGCACCTTCCGCGCGTCATCGTGGGTCATACGCGCCAGCAGGTTCGCGGCCATGTTGTAGGTGGGAACAAAACGGCTGTTGAGCGCGTAGGTCCGCTTGGAGGCAAGGGAAGCGATATCGGCGACTTCGATCGTGGGGTGCCACACCGTCACGGCGTGTCCTTCAATGTCGATTCTGCGCCTGCCAGCCCGTCCAGTCAGCTGCGTGTACTCCCCCGGTGTGATCTGCACGTGAGATTCGCCGTTGAACTTCTTGAGTTTGTCGAGCACCACTGAACGCGCCGGCATGTTGATGCCCAGCGCAAGGGTTTCAGTTGCGAAGACAACCCGCATGAGCCCCTCGACGAAAAGCTTCTCGACAAGCTCTTTGAACTGCGGGATGAGTCCGGCGTGGTGCACTCCGAAACCGGACATGAGGCCTGCCGCGAATGACCGGAATCCCAGCACTCCTAGGTCTTCGGCAGTCAACGACTCTTCCAGCTCTTCCAGCGCGGCCGCGATTCGGCGTTTTTCGCTCTTCGTCGTCAGATCAAGGCCGGCCGCCAAACAGTGGTCGAGAGCTTCGTCGCAGCCTTTGCGGCTGAAGATGAAGAAAATGGCAGGCAGAAGCGAAAGCTTGTCGAGCTCAGCAATGACAGCCGCCCGAGCCGGCCGCATAAACCGGTGTCGGGCTCCGCCTCGTCGGCGGTCCCGCCGGGAGCCAAAACCTGAGTACGGCCGGACAGCCGCTTCCAGTCCTTTGTTGATGTCCCGGCCATTAGGTGCGAACAAGGGCATGAGGTCGGTCCCGACTGCTACGTGATTGTGCAGCGGTACCGGACGGTGTTCGGAGACGATGATGTCAGTGGTGCCGCGCACCTCGGCCAGCCACGCTCCGAACTCTTCGGCATTGGACACCGTCGCCGACAGGCTCACCAGCAGGACGTGGGCCGGCAGGTGAATGATGACCTCTTCCCACACGGGTCCGCGGAACCGGTCGCCCAGGTAGTGGACTTCGTCGAGAACGACGAAGCCGAGTTCGGAAAGGTCCGTTCCCGAATAGATCATGTTGCGCAGGACCTCGGTTGTCATGACGACGATCTGCGCGTCTCGGTTGATGCTCGTATCCCCTGTCAGCAGGCCCACGCGATCAGCGCCGTAGGCGTCGACGAGCTCATTGAACTTCTGATTTGACAGGGCTTTGATCGGCGCGGTGTAGAAGACCCGCACACCGCGGGCAACCGCCAGAGCAATGGAGAACTGTGCGACAACCGTCTTGCCCGCACCCGTGGGGGCGGCGACGAGGACTGAGTGATCGGCCTGCAGACTGCGGCAGGCGCGCAGCTGGAAGTCGTCGAGTTCGTAGTCCAGGGAACGGCGGAAGGCCTCCAATGGTGAACCCGCTTCGCTCTGGCGCTGCAGAAACTGTGAATATGCGTCAGCCGGAGACAGGTTGGATTCCATGCCCCTCAGTCTACTCAGTCGATCGGTTCGACCCACGTGCCGTCGGCAATCCGGCGCCGTTTGCGACCGCGGTCAATGATCGCGCAGATCAGCCACGCCAGGAAGAACATGAACAGCATCGGAACGACCAGGTAGAACATGGACACGGCATCCGGGGTCGGCGTTGCGATTGCGGCGAACACGAATACCAGCACCACCAGCCACCGCCAAGACCTCCGAATCGTGCGGGCTGACAGAAGATCGAGCATATTGAGCCCCACCATGAGGACGGGCAGGACGAACGCAGCCCCGAAGGCGATGATGACAACGGTGACAAACGACAGGTAGTCCTGCGCCGGCACAATGTACGACGTTCCCTGAGGCACCAGGCCGCCCATAGTGCGAACAGCATTGGGCAGAGCGAAGAACGCCAGCGCCCCTCCCGCCAAGAACAGCGGGAGTGCAGTGCCGAGAAAACCCACGGTGTAGAGCTTCTCCTTGCGGTGCAGACCGGGCATGATGAACGCCCAGATCTCGTAGAGCCATACGGGTGAAGAGAGGATGATGCCGATGAAGATCGATATTTTGATCTTCATGTCAAAAGGCGACACGACACCAGCGAAGTTGAGCATCGCGGTCTTGCCTTCTGCTGCTGCAATGTCATCCAGGGGCTTCTGGAGAACTCCGAGAACACTGTCGTAGAGGAACCAGCCGATGACAGAGGCGATCAGCAGAGCAACGGCGGCCGCTATCGCCCGGTTGCGAAGCTCCCGAAAGTGGTCGAGGAGCTTCATCCGCTTCTGCGGATTGCCCTTCAGCGGCAGGCGCTTGCGCGGGCTCACTTTCGCTTGTCGTCGTCCGCTTCGGTGTAAGCAGATGCGCGGTCCTCGGCACTGTCAGAAGTGCCGGGTTGTGCGCTCTTAGATTCGATGGAACCGGGGTCCTTGGGAGCCGAGACCGTGGGTTCGTCCTTGCCGAAGTCCTTCATTTCATCGCGAAAGATCTTCATTGACTTGCCGACGTTCTTGGCAACACCGGGCAGACGCGAAGCGCCGAAGATCAGAACGATCACCAGAACGACGATGACGATTTGCCAGATTCCGGGTCTCACATGTGCTCCTTAGTTCTCAGCGTGCCCCACCAGTGTACTCGTCCTGTCCGGCATGTTCGATAACACGCGCAAGAGTGCCAAGCGAGCTGCTCAGTGCAGGCACTGGATCTGCGGAGCGGATCCAGCGACCCCAGCGCAGCATCTGGCGATCCAGCCACGCTTCCGAAAAGACGGTAATGGTGCCGTAGGCGCAGCCTTCGGAGTCGTCGAACTGAACATCGCGGAAGGCAAACTCGTCGAGGATCCAGGCGGCAGCGGAGGCAAAGCCGAACCGGTAGTCGGTCGGCTCTTCCGCTTCCTGTGGTGTGGGCACAATCTCCCTGTCGCCTTCTGCCAGTGCGGCTGATTCGATGTTGTCGACGCTGAATGTGCGCTCTCCCCCGGAGGTTTCGCAGAAGGCATCGAGATACCAGCGGCCGGCCAGGCGCAGTTCGTGCGGACGAATGACTCGGCGAGTCAGTTCGTCACGAGCGGCGACGTAGTAGTCAATCACGATCGGCGTGCCGGAAGCAGAAGCACTCTGCAGGGCACGGCGAAGATCTTCCGGGACAGTCGGAACATCGACAACCGGTTCTGTCGAACGGTCGGCCGACTGCAGCTTTGCCCGCAGGTCCTCAATGCCGTCGACGTCTGGGTTTGCAGCCTGCAGGTAGTCAAGAGCGACAACGAGGCTTGCGGCTTCGGCAGCGCTGAGCCGGACCGGAGCCGCAACCTCCGCGGCGTTGTCTACGTACACGCCGTCCGGCCCCCAGCGAGCGTCGATGAGATCATCCGGCATGTGGCCGGGGCGACCGCTGACGAACAGCAGCTGAAGGTCGTCTTCGATCGTTTCGACGGAGACGTTGAAATGCGAAGCCAGCTCTTCCAGCCGGGCGCCGGGATGAGCAGTGATGAAGGGGACCAACCCCAGCAGACGCGACAGCCGCTGCCGTGCTTCACACATGAGCGCGGTTTCCGTCCACGAGGGCGATGAGGCTCTCCAAGGTCAGCTGAGCGAGCTTCCTGTGAGCCTCTCGCAGCTCCGGCGGTGCGAGTACGCTGACGCTGTCGCCATAGCCCAGCAGTTCCTCGGCAAAGCTCTGCAGATCAGCAAACGGCACCTCGTAGGTTCCGTCTGCAGTTTCTGCGCCCCGGTGGCGAAGTGGCCTGCCCTTGCCGGGTACGAGGCGGAGCACGGCCTTCTGCGAAACCTCTGCTGGGTGTACGGACTCCCCCACCGCGCGGGGGTCTACAGTGAAATCCGCCGGCACGGCACTGCGAAGCGAATCGCCAAGGGGTGTGATGCGCCCGACAATGCGGGAGAGTCGGAACGCCCGCTGTGCCCGCCGGTTGAGGTCATAGCCGACAACATAGGTCTTTTCGCCGCGGGTCAGTAGACAGAAGCCGACGACTTCGCGGCGCTGCGGGACAGACCCGGGTTTTCGATACTGAAAGCGCATGGGTCGGCGGTCAGCCACATATTCCATCACTTCGGCGTAGCGGTCATCCACAGAGCGCAGGTCAAAGGCTGCGTCGGTGTCGAGGCTGGCAGCCGGCTGTGCGGCCTGTCCTCGCAGCTTGTTCACGGCAGCGAGGGCCGCGCCGGAAACGGCCGAGCTGCGCACAACGTCAACAGCGGCCGCTAAAAGCGCTATGTCTTCCGGGCCCAGGTCAATGGGAGGCAGAAGGTAGTCTTCGTCGCTGATCCGATATCCGTAGGCGGATTCACCGGTGAAGGGGTCAGACCAGTCGGTCGTGCTGATCTCTATGCCCAGATCCCGAAGCGCCTTTTTGTCCCGGTTGAACATCCGGTCAAAGGCAGCGTCGTCCTTATCGCGATAGTCCTCGATGGTTTGGCGAAGTACGTCGCGGTCGATCCAACCGGAAACCGACCGCAGCGCGATGAGCAGGTTGAGCAGGCGTTCAGTCTGTCGACGCGCGCGGCCGGTCTTCGGACGGTCGAGGTCGGCCATTGTCAGGCGATGTTCTCAAGATCGCAGACGAAGATGAGTGCTTCGCCCGGCGCAATGACACCGGGGACGCCCTGGCTGCCGTAGGCCAGGTGGGAGGGAATCCGCAGGGTGCGGCGTCCGCCGACCTTCATGCCGAGCAGGCCCTGGTCCCAGCCGGGGATGACCATGCCGACGCCCACGCGGAAGTTGAGCGGCTGGCCGCGGTCCCAGCTGGCGTCAAACTGTTCGCCGGTGGAAAAGCCCACGCCGACGTAGTTGACGCTGACGGTGTCTCCGGCCTGAACAGCACGGCCGGTGCCCTCAATGTCGTCGATGATCTCGAGTTCTTCCGGGGCGGTGTCGCCGGGAAACTCGACTTCGGGTTTTGTGCGGGACACGAGGTACTCCAATCAGTTTGCGTCGAGGATGTCGACGACGAACACGAGCGTTTTGTTCGGGCCGATGTTCGGTGGGCTGCCGGCTTCCCCGTAGGCCATGTCAGGCGGTGCAATGAGCAGCACCTGCGAACCGACCTTCTGGCCTGCAAGTCCCTCTGTCCAGCCCTTGATCACACCGTCAAGGGGGAAGGTCGCAGGCTGGCCGCGATCCCAGGATGAATCGAAGGTCTTTGAAGGGTCATCCCACGTCCAGCCGGAGTACTGCACGGTGACTTCCTGGTCTTTGCTGACCTTTGGGCCGTCGCCTTCAATCGTCGGCTCGACGATGAGCTTCTTCGGCGGGTCGCCCTTGGGCTTGCTGATGGACGGTTTGCCCTTGTCGTCCCGGCTGACCTGCGGGAGGTCCTTCTTCTGAGGAAGCTCCTTGCCCTCAGCGCGGGTCTTGAGCTTTCCGGTTTCGACGATGTCGATGACGTACAGGACGCTCGGGCCGTTTTCGCCCGGCGTGGCCAGCCCCACCCTGGCACCGACCTTCTGGCCGACGAGGGCATCGACGAGTTCTTTGGCAACCTGGTCATTGTCCATGGGGAAACCAGACGGTTTGCCCTGGTCGTAGGTGCTTTGGAGGTTTTTCGGATCGCTGCCGTCAATCGTCGTCATGTGGGCGGTGACCTGATCACCGTCCTTGATGACGTCCCCGTCGCCTTCGCTGTAGACCTTGGATTCAGCCTTTGCAACGGCGAAAGGAGCTTCAAACTCCACCTTCGGCTTTTTGCCGTCCTCACCGTTGACCTCGACCTTGTCGAGGCTCGTAGTCTTGGCATCCTGCACCTGCTGGGTGGCTGTGTCGTCGGCTTTCTGATCGTCGCCATTCGAACAGCCGGTCAGCAGAAGAGCTGCGATGGCGGCTGTGCCGATCACCTGTCTGCGCACGTAGATACATCCCTTTCGATAGCTCTGGCCAATCCTAGTGGGGCCAGTCTGGGGCTTGCCTGAGTGGTGGTGAGGTCAGATGACAGGTTCGGCAAAGGCCTCTGTCAAGGTGCGGGCCCTGTCGTCTTCAGTCGCGAAGGGGTCTCGGAGAACCACGGCCTTCTGGCTTTGGTCATTGACTCGCAGGTGCACCCAGTCGACGGTGAAGTCACGGCGATGTTCCAGGGCCTGCGCGATGAATTCGCCGCGCAGTCTGGCCCTGGTGCTCTGTGGTGGTGTTGCCATTGCCCGCTGGGAAGCTTCAAGCGGCACAGCGCGCCTGGCCAAGCCGGCTTGTTCCAGTTTTGGGAACAGGCCGATGCCGGGGGTGACATCGTGGTAGGCGTAGTCGAGCCGGGTGATCTTCGGATCTTTCAGGCTCAGGCCTTCACGTTCGACGTAGCGGTCGAAGAGCTTCTTTTTGATGACCCAGTCGACTTCCGTTTCGACCGAGCTGAAATCTCCGCTCTCAACGGCTTCGAGCACTCGCTTCCAGCGATCGAGCACTCGCCGGGCTGTGTCGTCGGAGCCGAGGCTGTGGTCGCCCCTGTCTGCAAGTTTCGCTGCGTGCTCCCAGTAGAAGCTCAGCAGCCCAAGCGGGGTTGTCGTTTCGCCCGAACGCAGTTCCAGCTGGGCTGTTCCGGTGAGGTCGCGGGCCACGGTGCGAATGTCCCGAATGGGATTGCGCAGAGTGTGGTCGGCAAGCGGCACACCGGATTCGAGTAGGTCGAGCACCAGGCCGGCGGAGCCGACTTTGAGCTCCGTGGTGGTCTGCGACATTGAAGAATCGCCGACGATCAGGTGCAGGCGGCGGTACTTTTCAGCATCAGCGTGCGGTTCGTCGCGGGCGTTGATGATCGGCCTGGACCGGGTTGTCGCTGAGGACACGCCTTCCCACATGACATCGGAACGGCCGGACAGGCCGTAGACAACATCGCCGTGCATGGTTTCGACCTTGGTGGCGTGGCCGCTGAGTGAGGCCCGCTGGGAATCAGCGGCGGGCATATCGGTGCTGGCCCGGGCGGGAATAACGCAGCCGGCCCCGGCGATGAGCTGGCGGACGACGAGGAACGGCAGAAGCGAGGTTGTCAGACGCGTGAAGTCCATGGTGCGGCGCACCAGGAAGTTTTCGTGGCTGCCGAACGAATTTCCAGCCGAGTCGCGGTTGTTCTTCAGCATGTGTGCCGTGCCGGTCAAACCGTCGGCGGCAAGTTCACGCTGAGCGATTTCCAGGTTCTGGGTCAGAAGCAGGGTTCCGGCTTCTTCTTGGGCGATGAGCTCATCGACAGAAGAGCACTCCGCCGTCGCGTACTCGGGGTGGGAGCCGACATCCAGATAGAGGCGACCGCCGTTGGCCAAGAAGGCGTTCGACGAACGGAATCGGCTGACAACCGGTTTGAACAGGTAGCGCGCCGTTTCCTCCGGACCCAGGTGGCGGCCCCCGTTGGCTGAATAGGTCAGACCGTATTCGGTCTCAATGCCGTAGATGCGCTTCATGCTTCGCCCCCGAGGATCTGCTTGACAGCTTCTGTGTTCTGTCGGCGGAAGGTCCTGTGTCCCTCGGCGCTGCGGTCAAGCAGAGCCGCTTCGATGTGCTGAGCGGGAATCGGGCCGTCGGCACCCAGGGTGCTGGCTGCCCACCGCAGAACCTCTGCACTCGTCATAGCCGATGTGTCGATGTCAGTAAGCGCCCGACCGTGGGCTTCGGAGTCTCCCCCGATGACCACGGCACTGGCTTCGTCTGCAACCGAACCGTCATAGGACAGCCGGTAGATTCTGTCGCCTTCGGGGTCCACACCGAGTTCGGCGACGATGATTTCGACTTCAAAGGGTTTGGATTCCGTTGTGAAGACAGATGCCAGCGTCTGAGCGTAGGCATTTGTCAGACCCCGGGCGGTCACGTCTGCCCTGTCGTAGGAATAGCCGCGCAGGTCCGCGTAGCGAACACCGGCCTGGCGCAGTGATTCGAACTCGTTGTACTTGCCGACTGCGGCAAAGCCGATTCTGTCGTAGATTTCGGCGATCTTGTGCAGTGTGGTTGACGGATTCTCTGCGATCAGTGCGATCCCGTCTGAGCACCGGGCAACCAGGACGCAGCGCCCGCGTGAAATGCCCTTCCGGGCGAACTCCGCGCGGTCTTTCATCAGCTGTTCGGGTGAAACATAGAAGGGCATGCTCATGCGGAACCGCCTCCTCGCCGTGCGGCGACATCGGCCGCGGCAGCCAGAATGACGTCGGCTTGGACTTCACGCACTCCCTCGGAATCAACCACCATCATGGTCGGTCCGATTCGACGGATGAGGTCCGGTCCGGCAGTTCCGGAATCGTCATCGGCGGCATCGAAGAGCGCCTCGACCGCGACCTCGACTGCGGCACCTTCACTGAGGCCTGGCTTCCACCTCTTTTTGAGCGAACCGCGGGCGAAAGTCGAACCGGAGCCCACCGAGTGGTAGTCCTGCTCTTCGTATCTGCCCCCGGTGACATCGAACGAGAAGATCCGGCCGGGAGTATCACCGTCCGCTTTTTGGTCAACCCCGGCAAACAGCGGCACCACCGCCAGACCGCGCAGCGCGGAACCGAGGTTGGCTCGCAGCATCGAGGCCAGCCGGTTGGCTTTGCCGTCCAGGGAGAGGACCGTGCCCTCGATCTTTTCGTAGTGCTCAAGTTCAAGCTGGAAGAGTCGGACGAGCTCAAGTGCGATGCCCGCCGTGCCGGCGATGCCGACAACTGAACCGTCGTCGGCCCTGTGCACTTTCTCCATCGTCCGGCTGGCGATGAGCGAGCCGATTGTCGCCCGGCGGTCACCGGCCATGAGAACACCGTCGGCCGTTGTCAGCGCGACGATAGTCGTAGCGTGCGGGGCGATGTTCTCGGCAGCCGCTGCCTGCGCAGAGGGAAGCACGTGCGGGGCGACTTCGCGTGCGAACTCAACGAACGAGTTCGAGGCGGTGCTGAGGTAGGCGGCTGACAGTCCTGTCACTGTCCGCCTTTCTGCACGAAGTTCTTCACGAAGTCTTCGGCATTGGTCTCCAGAACGGAGTCGATGTCGTCGAGGATGTCGTCAAGCCCCTGCGTGTTGATCTGGGCCTGGCCGCCGCCGAGACCCAGGTCGCCGGATTCTTCCGGGCCTTCTCCTCCGCCCGAGTGCCTGTGGATCTGATCCTGACCAGCCATTGTGCTCACATCCCGTAGTCGTCAGTGTTGTTGTCTTTGATTGTAGTGACCCCGAGTGCCGCCAACAGCGATTCGGTGTCGACAGCTGTGCTCAGCCGGTCTTCCAGCAGAGCGCGCGTGCCCTTGAGCGGTTCGCTCATGGGGATCCTGACGGCGGATTCGCCGCGGCGCATGACGATTGACTCCCAGCTGGCTGCAACCAGGTCATCGCGCAGTCTGTCGACAACCGTGCCGCGCAGGTAGGCGCGCGTGTCATCCGGTGGTGTCGTCATGGCCCGCCGCACCTCGTCATCGGTCGTCAGTCGGCGGAAGCGCCCGGCACGTTCCAGCCGATAGAACAGTCCCTTCTCCTGGCGGACGTCGGTGTACTGGACGTCGATGAGGGCCAGCTTGGGGTTGTCCCACTCGAGTCCTTCGCGCTGCCGATAGCCGTTCATGAGCGACAGTTTGGCCACCCAGTCAATCGAGTCCGCAAGCGTCATGGGATCGGCTGCAAGACCGGTGAGCAGACGATCCCATTCGGCCAGCACCTGAGCGGTCTGCTCGTCATCGGGATTTGCTGCCTTAGCGGCCGCCGCATAGAACGCGCGCTGGATCTCCAGCGCCGTCATGGTCGATCCGTCGGTCAACTCCAGTGGTGCGCTGAGACTGAGGTCGTGGGACACCGTCTGCAGGGCGGTGACGGGATCGGCCAGTTCGATTTGGGGCGCCAGTCCCTGCTCGATCAGACCCAGCACGAGGCTGGTGGAGCCGAAGCGCACGAACGTGGCGACTTCGGCCAGCGTCGCATCGCCGATGATCACGTGCAGGCGCCGGTACTTGACGGCATCTGCGTGCGGTTCATCGCGGGTGTTGACTATGGGTCGGCGCAGGGTCGTCTCCAAGCCGACGCACTCTTCGAAGAAGTCGGCCCGCTGGGAGATCTGGAAGCCGGGCGCTTCACCCTCCCGTCCGATGCCCACTTTGCCGGCTCCGCACAGAATCTGGCGGGTGGCGAAGAAGGGCAGCAGGCCCTCGGTGATCTTTTCGAACTCGACACTGCGGTCGACGAGGTAGTTCTCGTGTGTGCCGTAAGACGCTCCCTTGGAGTCGGTGTTGTTCTTGTACAGGTCGACCGGCTGGCCCGTTGAGAGCAGCTGATGCACCGCCGCTTCGGCCACCCGGTCTCCTGCGCGGTCCCACGTGACGATGTCGCGGGGGTTTGTGACCTCGGGCGATGAATATTCGGGGTGAGCGTGGTCAACGTAGAGGCGCGCGCCGTTTTCCAGCACCACATTGGCAAGGTACTGCGCTTCCGGCTGTTCCTGCGGCAGGTGAGTCAGCTGGGATTCGTGTGCATCGGCCAGGTTCATGAGGAAGCCCCGGGCATCTGCCAGCGGCGTTTCTGAGCCGAAGTCCCAGAAGCTCTGGGCGGACTTCAGACCGCGAGGCCCAGCGTAGGCGTCGACGACGCGCGCGGAGTCGCGCATGGGGGCTTGCGGGCGACCGCCTACGGCGACGATGCCGAACTCGGTTTCGGAGCCCATGATCCGCTGGACGGTGATCATTGTGCCTCACTGCCTTTCGTAGACTTTGGTCTGTGGCTAAGCGTTCTTCTCGTATTTCTCATATCTTGACCGCCCTCGCAGCCGACATCGTCCTGGTGGTTGCCTTTGCGGCTGTCGGCTTCTACACCCACGCCCAGGTTCTCACGCTCGACGGAGTTGTTCAGACATCGTGGCCGTTCCTGGTAGGCCTTGCGTGCGCGTGGATCCTCAGCGCCGCATGGACTGCTCCCCTGGCGCCCATGCGCACCGGCGTCGCAATCTGGTCGACGACTGTTCTGGTCGGCATGATCACCCGTTTTTCGTTCGGGGCGGGAATCGCCGGACCGTTCATCATCGTTGCCTCCGCGATGAATTTCCTGACCCTCGTGGGCTGGCGTGTGATCGCCCGCGCTGTCGGCGGGCGATCAGCCAAAGGCTGATCCTAACCGGCAGACATCGCCTCAGATGAGGCTGCTGTCTCCGCGTGCGGTCTGAATTGACGAGGTGTCGCTCTCGGCAGCCGTGTCTGTGCGGCTCTCGCGGTCGGCGACATCGGCTGCCAGGACCAGGTGGGTGATCCTTTCGCCCTTGCATCCGGAGATGCGGGCCCATTCGTCCGGGTTTGTGGTGTTCGGCAGGTCTTCGTGTTCGCTGAACTCTTCGCGAATCGCCCGGTAGAGGTGATCCCACGTGATGCCGTGCTCACCCAGGTCGAGGTAGGCCTTGATGGCGTGCTTCTTCGCCCGGTCGACGACATTGGAGATCATGGCTCCCGAGGTGAACTCGGCGAAGTAGAGCATTTCGCGGCGGCCGTTTGCGTAGGTGACTTCGACGAAGCGGTTGCGGTCGGTATGTGCGTACATTTCTTCAACACAGCGTTCGATCAGGCTGTCCACGGCGGCTGCCTTGGTCGTCGTGATCTCGGACTCGGCAATCGGCAGCTGTTCTGTCAGGTATTTGCTGAAGATGTCCTTGGCGCCATCCCGGTCGGGGCGCTCAATGCGTATCTTCACGTCGAGACGACCAGGGCGCAGAATCGCGGGGTCGATCAGGTCTTCGCGGTTGGACGCGCCGATCACGATGACATTGTCAAGCTGTTCTACTCCGTCGATCTCGGTCAGCAGCTGGGGAACGATCGTGGTTTCGACATCGGAGGACTTGCCGGTTCCGCGAGTGCGGAAGAGTGCTTCCATTTCGTCGAAGAAGACGACCACGGGTGAACCCGCTGTGGCCTTTTCGCGGGCGCGGGCGAAGATGGTCCGCAGCTGGCGTTCGGTTTCGCCGACGTATTTGTCCAGAAGCTCTGGGCCCTTGATGTTGAGGAAGTAGGAGCGGGGGTTCTCCCCGCCGCGGCGTTGGGCCAGTGAGTTCGCAACGGCTTTGGCGATGAGGGTCTTTCCATTGCCGGGAGGTCCGTACAGCAGGATTCCCTTGGGTGGTTTGAGGCCGTGTTCGGTGTACAGCTGCGGATGTTCGAAGGGAAGTTCGACGGCATCGCGGATTTCGCTGATCTGGGCGGACAGACCGCCGATGTCGGAATAGGAGATGTCCGGAACTGTTTCGAGCATGAGCGAAGCTGTTTCGGCCCTTTCGAGTCTTTCGACAACGAGGCCGCTGCGGGAATCGAAGACGAGGGAATCGCCCACCCGAACCCGGGTGTCACGCAGTGGCTGGGCGAGTGTGACGACGCGCTCTTCGTCGGTTGAGGTTGCGGCGAGCACTCGCGTGTCGTCAATGAGTTCGCGCACTGTCACAACCGAACCTTCGTCAATGAAGCCGAGAGCCTCCACGATCACCAGGCCCTCGGTCAGTCGGACGCGGCGGCCCGGTGTGAGCTCTCGCAGAGGAACCTCGGTGCTCACAGACAGGCGCATGGGCCTGCCCGCGTAGTGGACGTCGGCGAAGACAACATCGCCATCGCGCACGGTGCCGAGCACAACCGCGTAGGAATTGGGCGGTTCTGCAATCCTCTCAGCTTCGGTCTTGAGACGGTCGAGTTCCGCACGTGCGGATTTCAGAGCTGTGCTGAGCTGTTCGTTGCGCTGGGAAGCTGAAAACAGCTGCTGTCGGAGGCCTGCCGCGTCCTGGCGGACTTTCGACAGTTCTTGTCGCATTGTCGAATCATCCATTGAGCTCTCCTTCGCTGCTGAGAATGTCGAGACGGGAACCCGCCTCGCGGACGGAACGGCGGATCTTCTTCGCTGTGGGGTATTTGACCCCAACGGATTCGTCTGTGACTTCGGGACCGAACCAGACATCGAGGTCGCGCTGATCCGGAGGCGCCTGCTGACCTCGTTTGGTCCGGCGCAGCGGAGTCGTCCCCTGAGCCACGCGGCGAGCAAAGACGAGGAACCCCGTGTGGCCTATCATGCGGTGCTCGGGTCGCACAGCCAAACCGTCCAGGTGCCAGTCGCGGACCGTTGATTCCAAAGCGTGCGGTTTGGTGTAGTCGCCTGATTCCTGCAGTGCCTGCACGGTGCGCGACATCTGAGTGACGGTCGCAACGTAGACGATGAGCACACCGCCGGGAACGAGGGCTTCTGTCACAGCGTCCAGGCAGTCCCAGGGGGCAAGCATGTCAAGCACAACGCGGTCGACTTCGCCTGGGCCATAGGCTTTGGGGAGCTCTTCGGCGAGATCCCCCACGGTGATATTCCACGCGGGGTGTGGGCCTGCAAAGAAATCCGAGATATTGCCCTCGGCAATCTGGGCGAACTCTTCGCGCAGCTCAAAGGAGTGCACGCTGCCGGAATCGCCGACAGCTCGCAGGAGGGCGATGGTGAGAGCTCCCGAGCCCACACCGGCCTCAACGACACGCGCTCCGGGGAAGATATCGCCGAAGCCCGTGATGAGGGCTGCGTCTTTTGGATAGATGATGGCCGCACCGCGCGGCATAGACAGAACAAAGTCGGAGTACAGGGGCTTGAGCACCTGGTACTCGACGCCGACGGAGTTGCGCACCGTCGTGCCGTCGGGGCCTCCGATGATGTCATCGTGGGAGATGATGCCCCGATGCGTGTGAAACTCCCCGCCGGGTTTGAGGACGATCGTGTTCATCCGGCCTTTGGAATCGGTCAGCTGGACCTTGTCCCCTGCCTTGAGAAGACCGCGACGGTCATCAGCTCCGGCCGGAGCGGGTGCAGATTCGTGGCTCATGATTGACCAGTCTAGCCGGGTGGTCTCTGCCTCAGACGCCCCTCGTGTCAGGCCTCAGTCTTCGAGAAGTTCGTGGAAGAACTCCTGCAGGTCGATGATGCCGGCGAGCGAAGAGCCTTCCATGATGAGGCAGAACTGGGCTTTGGGCCTGTGGGTGAGCGATTCGAGCAGGTGCGGGGCGGAAATTCCCCGGGGCACGCCGATCCAAGCCCCCAGCGGGCTGGAGAAGTCTCCGGCGACGGCCGCTCCCGGCCCGCCGACGGTCGTTGCCGATCTTTCGGCCAGCTGTCGCTTGAGCAGGCCGTTGGGCAGTCCGGAACGGTCAAGGATGACGACGAGGGCAGGGTCGCTGCCCTTGCCCGCGGCATCGGCAGCGCGCAGCGTTTCTTGGACATCCGCGTCATAGGCGGCTGCGATAGCAGGCTGAATGACCTGGTCGAGGTCGTAGGTTTCCATGCGGCGGGCGCGCTTGGCGTGTGCGGCGGCGTCGGCGGCTGAGACCCACAGCATCACCGCGATGGCAGTCGTCCAGATGATGGTGACGAAATCCGGCTTTGCCCCTGTCATATAGGGATAGGCTATGGCGCCGAGGACGAATCCGACCGCAACGATCCGGCCGATCATGCTTGCGATCACGGTGCCGCGGAACTGGCTGCCGGTGAACCGCCAGATAAGGGCCTGCAGCGCCCAACCGCCGTCGAGCGGAATGCCGGGCAGCAGATTGATCACGCCGAGTGCCACGTTGGCAAACGTCAGTGCGGCGCACAGCAGCCACAGCACGCTGCCCCCGTCGGAGTGATTCATGCCGATCCAGCCGATTGCCGCCAAAATGATGTTGACAACGGGTCCGACGACCGAAACGTAGAAGCTCGTCATCGAGGTGCGCTTGAAGTCGTCATCGATCTTCGGTTCGAACTTTGTGAAGCCGCCCCACACGTTGAGCTCGATGACAGACACCTTCTGCCCGCCGAGCGTGCCGGCAACACCGTGAGCGAACTCGTGCAGGAAGACCGACGCGAAAAGCAGAATCGCATAGAGGAACGCGACGAACATCGACGTTGCTATGGTCATGCTGGGTGACAGGGTGCGAATGAACGGCGCCAGCAGGGCCGTGATGAGAATCGCGGCAATAAACCACGTCCATGACAGCACAATGGGCGCACCGAGGGCGCGACCGATCACGAGGCCGCCGGCGGTGCCGTCCTTGCTAGCATTCGCTTGTGCCATATGCGACATCATAACCGGCAGACGCAGAAACACTGCGACCTGCGCCCGCGTGCCTACTAGGCTGTGTTCATGGTCTCGCTCAATGCTCTTTCACCTTCGCGCGCCAATGACTTCGTGTCGTGCCCGCTGAAGTTCCGCTTCCGCACAATCGACAAGCTGCCAGAACCGCCGAGTGAAGCGGCGTTCAAAGGAACGCTCGTCCACTCTGTTCTCGAGGGGCTCTTTGATCTGCCAGCCGAGGAGAGGACCGCCGCCGCTGCGCGCTCCCTCATAGCGCCCAGCTTCGGGGAGCTTGCAGACAAGAACGCCGCGGAGCTCGCTGAGCTTTTCCCTGACGAACCCTCCCGACTGAAGCTCTTCGCTCAGGCAGGCGAGCTGGTGGACCGCTATTTCACACTCGAACTGCCCGACCGTCTGGAGCCGGCCGGACGAGAGCAGTTTGTGCAGGCCAAACTGGACAATGGCCTGCTGCTGCGCGGATTCATCGACAGGATCGATGTGGCCCCGGGAGGCGAAGTGCGGCTTGTCGACTACAAGACCGGCAAAGAGCCCAAACCCCAATACTCCCGGGAAGCGGAGTTCCAGATGCGCTTCTACGGCGTCCTCAAACACCGCACGGACGGCACTTTGGCCCACACACTGCAGCTTATGTACTTAGGCTCCGGAACCATTAAGGCCATGCGGCCGCAGATGACAGACATCGAGCGGACGGAAGACGAAATCCTGCACATCTGGGACGACATCGTGCAGGCGGCCCTGACCGACACCTGGCGGCCGAAAAAATCACCCCTGTGCGGGTGGTGTCATTTCAAGGACATATGCCCAGCCTGGGGAGGCCGGGCGCCGGAAACGCCGGAGATCACTTCGATTGCCGGCAGGTAGCCGCCTTCGCAAAGTCTTCGAGGGACAGGCCCTCCAGGCTGTGAACAATCGACCAGCGGGGGTCGTCTGGAATATCAATGTGGCACGGCACAACGAGAGTGCGGGCCCCTGCGCTTGATGCCGAGAGGGCTCCGTTGAGGGAATCCTCGATCGCTATGCATTCCTGAGCACGCAGGCCCAGAGCCTTCGCACCCACCTCGTAGGGCTCCGGGTGCGGTTTGCCGTGCTCCACCTCGTCTCCGGTGATGACCGCATCGAAGGTGCCTTCGGGCAGGCTGGCGACAACGGCGTCGGCCAAGGGCCGAAACGACATCGTGACCATTGCCGACGGAATGCCGACCCGGCGAAGCTGCCCGAACAGCTCTCGCACACCGGGACGGAACGGCACCCGCTGCTGCACTTGGGCAATGACGTCCTGCGTTAGACGGTTGATGATCTCCAGCGGCTCAAGCGGTACGCCGAGGTCGATGAACACCTGGGCGGACACGCTCAGAGCATTGCCCACGAGCTTCAGCCCCTCTTCTTCAGACCACGGCAGACCGTACTGAGCGGTCAGCCGGTGTTCGGCTTCAATCCAGTACGGTTCGGTGTCGACGATTGTGCCGTCCATATCCCACAGGACTCCAGAGAATTCCATGCCTCAACCCTAAAAGCTGCGTATGGTCTAAGAGCAACGCCCCGGTGAACGCGGCTAGGCTGACGACATGGCATTTCTTCCCAGTCAGGGCGGTCAGGCTGTGGTCATCGGCCTGCAGGGGCCCAACAGCCCCGACGATGCGGCCGCCGTAGTGATCGACGTCCTCAAACATCACATAGACGACGGCCGCCTGGTCGATCTCAGCGTGGCCGAAAGCTACGACCGCGAGAAGCATCCGCCTTTCATCGTCCGCCCCGATGGCAAGCCCGTTGTTGTGTACCCGCACGTCATCGGAATAGAAGGCTCAGTTGAGCGGTCGGACAGGTCGTTGAACATGCTGCTCGTGTCCGGTCCGACTCCCCTCGACATGTGGGAGGAGTTCATCGAAGACCTGCTGGATTCACTGGATCCAGACAGCGATGTCGTCATCTTCTTGGCCTCAGAGCCGGCCGCGGTCCCCCACACGCGCAGCCTGCCCGTGCGGCTGACCTCAGAGGACCCTGGCATCGTGAACTGCCCGGGGGTGCAGCAGCAGGAATACGAGGGAATTGCGAATCTGCAGGACGCGCTTGCCGTTTCTATGGTCGAGGCGGGGATTCCGGCAATCACCCTGACGTGCGCAGTGCCTGACTACGCTGCGCTGTCGCCCTCACCCAAGGCAGGTCTGGCGCTTCTGTCTGCACTCGAAGACGTCATCGGCACCACCTTTGAGCCCGATGATCTGACAGAAGCCGCCAGGGCGTGGTCTGACGGGGTAGACATGATTGCAGAAGCTGACGCCGAACTGGCCAAGCGCATCAAGATGATGGAAGAAGAGTACGACCTCGCCGGTGCGCACGACGGCGAGGACATTGCGCGCGAATTCGAGAAGCTGTTGCGCCGCCGCGAAGAGGACCGTTAAGCGGGAATCACAGTTTGATGCCCAGAAGAGCATCGACTGCAGCGACAACGGCTTGCGTGTTCTCATCAGCGACTGATCCGGTCTGTCGGGCTGCAGCCCAGTCGTCAATCACCGACAGGGCGTTCGGCGTGTCGAGATCGTCTGCAAGCTCACTGCGGATTTCGGCGACGACGTCTGCCGGATCGGAAGAGTTTGCACACT
This sequence comes from Brevibacterium sp. HMSC063G07, assembly GCF_001810665.1. Lineage (NCBI taxonomy): Bacteria > Bacillati > Actinomycetota > Actinomycetes > Micrococcales > Brevibacteriaceae > Brevibacterium > Brevibacterium sp. HMSC063G07. The sequence goes on along the minus strand of NZ_KV802321.1, from coordinate 349,942 downwards.
CGGCGGCTGCGCGCCATGTGCCGAGCCGGTTCTCTGCGGCAGACAGGACGCTGCCGCTGTACTCCCAGTCAGACCGGTAGTGGTTGCCGAGAATGGCCAGCCGGATGGCCATGGGGTCAGTTCCCGCTGCGGTGAGCTTCGACACGAGCACCAGGTTTCCCAGGGATTTGCTCATCTTTTCGCCCTCATAGGCGACCATGCCGGTGTGCATGTAGGCGTCGGCAAACGGCGTGCCGGTCAGTGCGATCGCATGAGCAGCACCCATTTCATGGTGCGGGAAGATCAGGTCCGATCCCCCGCCCTGCACGGTCAGCGGATAGCCCGCGTACTTCCCGGCGATGACGGCGCACTCAATGTGCCAGCCGGGACGTCCCGGCCCCAGTTTCCCGCCGGGCCACTGCGGTTCGCCTTCGCGGGCAGAACGCCACAGAAGAGCGTCGAGGGGATCTTCTTTGCCGGGCGTGTCGGGGTCTCCCCCGCGTTCGGGGAAGATCTCCAGCATCTGCTCGCGGCTGTAGTGAGATTCGGAGCCGAACGGCGGTTCGACCTGTGTGCCGATGCGGTAGTACACGTCGCCGTTGTCCAGCGTGTAGGCCGCTCCCTGATCAAGCAGGTCTTCCACTGCTGTCACGACGTCTGGAATCGACTCTACCGCCCCTATGTAGTGCTTAGGCGGTATGACTCTGAGTGCTTCCATATCAGAGAAGAACAGCCGGATCTGACTGTCGGCGAGTTCGCGCCAGTCAACTCCCGTCGCATCGGCGCGCTCCAGAAGGGGATCGTCGATATCCGTGGTGTTCTGGACGTACACAACATCGGCCCCCGCATCAATCCACGTGCGAAGGAGAACGTCGAATGCGACGTATGTGGATGCGTGTCCCAGGTGCGTTGCGTCGTAGGGCGTGATGCCGCACACGTAGAGCCGGGCCTGCCCGTCGTTGAGCAGACCGCTGACAGGTCCGCGGGCCGATGTGCTGTAGACGGTGCTGTCGGCTGGGGCGGGCGGGAGCACTGGGAAGTCGGACAGAGTCGGAACTTCGGGAGCTGACCAAGATTTCACGCCACCCAGCATAGCCGCCTGTCGTCTATATCGGGGGCCAGGGAATCGCAAGCTGGTCCTGGGGCATAAACGGCACAGTTCCATGTTGAGCGAGCATTCCCGCCCGCAGCGCCAGTGCCCCGCGCTCATCCGGGGTCAGGTATTCGGCGAGGACATCTGGGACCGAACCGGCAATAGAGTCCAGGGCTGAGCGCATCGAATCCGGCACTGTCACCCCCGAAAAGCCCCACAGGACTGTACGCAGCTTTGGCTGCGTGTGGAATGACAGCCCATTGTCAATTCCGCAGAATCGAGAGGCCGCGTGCGGATCCCACGTGCCGGGCAGAATGTGGCTGCCTTTGCGGTCAGCATTATTGGCCACGGCGTCGAACACGGCCAAGCGCAGCAGCCCATCATCCGGGCTGTGCGCAATGACCACCTGTTCGCCCGTCTCGGTTTCACCGGCTGCAGCGACCAGCCAGCCGTCAGGGACCTCAGAGGGCGGGCAAACAGTCACGGGGAGCTCGTAGTCACTGTCGGAAAGCACATATGCCTGCAGCGACCCCGGGCCCAGCGGGCCGTCATCAAGGAAGACAGTCGGCGGCACCTCGTCAATGCCCAGCAGACGCGCCAAGCGGAAGGCCGCGACTTCTCGTCGCGCCAGCGAACCGGCCGGAAAATCTCGCAGGGGCCGTTCACCCCGAACCGGCTTGTAGATGCCCCGCCGCATAGTCGGCCCGGAGCCAAAATCCCCTTCCAGCAGGCACAGAAAAACTTCGTTCGAGGCGCCGGGCACCTGACCGAGCACCGTCACCTGGGCTTGCGCCAGAGCGGATTCGATCATCGGGGAACCCCGTTGGCACGCGGGCACAGATGACCGCCCGGATCCAGGGGCAGGGAGCAGAACGGGCAGTCGGCGCGACCAGCGTTGACAACCTGGTCGGCGCGACGGGCGAACTCACGGGCAGATTCCGCGGACAGAACAACGCGCAGGACCGGCGCTTCAGCATCATCGTCGTCTGGTCCAAGGTTTATCGCGGAACATTCGATTTCCAGGTGACGGCGGCGGGTGTCCCACCCCAAACTCATTGTGCCCACGCGGAACTCCGGGTCGACCGGCATTTCGAGGTTGGCGTTGTCAGCATCGCCCGGGTCCGGTCCGGCAGGGATCATGTAGCCGTCAGCCGAACGAGACCTGACCATGTCCAGCAGTTCGTTGATTCGCTCGCCGAGAAGCTCGACCTGTTCCTTTTCGAGCGCAACGGTGACAACCCGATCGGCCTCCTTTGCCTGCAGATAGAAAGTGCGGTCCCCCGGCAGGCCGACGGTGCCCACGATGAACCGGTCGGGAGCGGGGAAGAAGTATTCGCTGGGAGCCATAGTCAACAGGGTAGTCGCTCAGCTCACACACGGTTACGATGGAACTATGAGCTCAGAACCGGAAGTCGCCCTCGAAGCCTTCATCGCAGCCATCCGCGAACACTACGCGGCCGCAGTCAAACGGACCTCCGACACCGACGAACGCGTCGAAGCCGCCTACATGGCACTTGCTGACGCGTATGAAGTCTACGAAGACGCACTGTACGTCGCCTATGACGAAGTAACCCCGTTCGAGCTTTTCGACGACATAGAAGATGCCCGCGAAGACGGCACTTTCGACGACGACTTCGACGATTTTGATGACGACGATGACTTCGACGACCCCGACTCTGACGATGAGGATGACGAAGACGACGACTGAGACTCGGGCGTCGACTGTGGGCAAGCTCTAAGCGATTTGCGGGCGAGTTTCCGCACACTGGTCAGCCTTGTCCGTTAGAGTCCCGTAGGGCCTGCTGAGACCGGCAGGACCGGAAGTCGTTTCGAAGGGATCGCATGGACTGGCTAGTGGCGACCATTTTGGGAATTGTGCAGGGACTCACTGAATTCCTGCCCGTGTCTTCGTCTGCGCATTTGCGGATCGTAGGTGAGCTGCTCATGCCGGGCCGTGAGCCGGGAGCGTTCTTCACCGCCATCATTCAGGTCGGCACAGAACTTGCCGTGCTCGTCTACTTCTGGAATGACATCGTCACGATCATCACCAAGTGGTGCAAAGCGCTTGTCGGCAAACACGATCGGCGCGATCCCGAAGTCCGCCTGGGCTGGCTGATCATCATCGGCTCTATTCCGATCGGAGTTTTGGGACTTCTGTTCGAAGAACAGATCACCTCGACATTCCGGTCGCTGTGGATCGTTGCGACGATGCTCATTGTGTTTGCGATTCTCATCGGCGTGGCTGACGCGGTCGGCAAGCGGGTGAACACTCTGGAAACCATGCACTGGGGCCAGGGACTCGCATTCGGATTTGCGCAGGCGCTGGCCCTTGTGCCCGGTGTTTCACGTTCGGGCGGAACGATCATGGCCGGTCGTTTTATGGGCTTCACCCGGCCCGCCGCGGCACGCTACTCATTCCTGCTGGCTATCCCCGCTGTTATGGCCTCGGGCGCCTACAGCCTGTTCAAGGCGGCAAAGGATCAGATTGAAGGAACGGCGTCCATGACGATCGGCTGGGGGCCGACTCTTCTGGCCACCTTCGTGTCGTTCGTAGTGGGCTATGTCGTTATCGTCGGCTTTCTGAAGTTCGTGCAGACGAAGTCGTTCGCTGTTTTCGTGTGGTACCGGATTGCCCTGGGCCTGCTTCTGTACGTGCTGCTGGGCACGGGAGTCCTCACCGCCGCCTGATTACCAGGCGCCGCCGGGCTTGTTCAGGCCCCTCCCCCAAGTGTTCGCGCCTGTCCTGTCTGCCCCTCGGACGACACGGACATGGCGGTAAGCACGGGAACTGGACCCGAGTAGTCGACTGTGGTCAGGGATCCGGGGGCTGCGGCGGTTCGCTGAAAGTGCTGCAGCGGCATGCCCAGGGCATCGGCGACAGCCATTTTGATGATGTCACCGTGGGTTACTACAACTGCCGTGGCGCCGCTTTCGAGAACGCTGAGCTCACTGAGGACAAGCCTGACTCCGCGGCGTGTTCGAAGCCAGGCGTCGTGCTGTGCTTCACCGCCTGGGAAAACCATGTCCTGCGGATTGTTCTGCACGCGGTCCCACGCGGGCAGAGTGCGCAGCTCTTCAAGTCGACGGCCAGACCAGTCGCCGTAGTCGACTTCAGAGAACTCTTCCATCACGGCGGCAGTCGGAGCAGCCGAGCCGTGTTTTTCGGCGTAGGCGGACATCAGAAGATCAGCCGTTTCGGCGCATCGTGCTATGTCAGAGACACGCCACAGAGCGACGCCGGAAGGCAGCAGACCAGCCGCGTCGCGCGCCTGCTGGCGGCCTGTCGCCGTCAGCGGATTGGCACCTCGGCGACCGGCGAGGATGCCTGCTAGGTTCGCCTCCGATTGTCCGTGGCGCGCGAAGATGATCTTCACCATAGAATCAGGCTAACGCGATGATACAGTGACGGCCACCCCAGGGAAGGAGCGAAGCCCAGGTGAAGCGAGAAATCGAATACGAAGTGCGCCAGGTGACTTTCCACCCGAAGATTTCGCGCAGCGAATCGCTGCGGGCACTGACCGAAGCGGCTGATACGGGCCGCTGGGAGCTGGCCCGGACAGTAGTCGGAATGGGCGGCCAGAAGACCGTCTGGCTGCGTCGCCGCGTTATGACGGTCGTGCGCACCGCATGAGGTCAGGCCCCAATCTCCTCTACATTTTTCCGGCCATTGCGACCGGACTCGCGGTTTCCCTGCAGGGGAAGTACAACGGTGAACTGACCGTCGAAATCGGCCACTGGATCTACAGTGCGGCCGTGTCTTTCGGCGGCGGGCTCGTCCTCATCTCCATTGTCACTGCGATACTCCCCGCCGGGCGGCGAGCCATTGCAACCACTGTCGGGCTTCTGCGCTCAAAGGCCCTTCCCTGGTGGATGTGTCTGGGCGGGCTCGGCGGCACCACGATCGTCATAGCCCAAGGCATCACGGTTCCGGCTTTCGGCGTAGCCGTTTTCACTATGAGCTTCACATCTGGCCAGCTGCTCGGTGCGCTGATCGTAGACAGCACACGGCTGCCCGCCGGCGGGCCGAAGCCGATTACCCTCGGCCGGCTCGTCGGTGTTGCCGTCGTTCTGGTGGGTGTGGCGATTGTGAGCGCCGGAGCATTCACGTCCGGCCTGCAGTGGTGGATTCCTCTGATTCCCTTTGCGTCCGGTGCGCTCACAGGGCTGCAGCACGCTTTCAACGGGAGGCTGTCAGCCGCCTCTGGTTCTGCGCTTGCCGCGACGACGATGAACTTCGTGGTCGGCCTTGCTGCCTTGGCTGTTGCCTGCGCCGTTGTGTTTGCCGCAGGCACTCCCCCGCTGAGGTTTCCGTCTGAACCGCTGCTGTATTCCGGCGGTCTGTTCGGCGTTGCCTTCATCTTGGTGTCCGCGCTCATTGTTCCTCGGCTGGGCGTGCTCATTCTGAGCCTGTCAACGCTGGTGGGCAATATGGGCGGTTCGCTCATCATTGACGCGGTGGCGGGAAGCGAACAGGCATTCACTCCTGCTTCGCTGGTGTCAATTGGGCTGGTGGTGCTCGGGGTTGTGATTGCCACTCTGCCCGGGAAACCCGTTATTGGGGGCCGCCGGGCAGTGCGGTCACACATCGACGTCGGCAGCTGATTGTGCAGCGGATGCCAGTCGCGCCGGTTAGGCGTTGATGAGGAAATCTCCCAGGATCTGCGTGCCGAATTCCAGGGTGTCGGTCGGGACGCGTTCGTCGACGCCGTGGAACATTGCGGGAAAGTCGAGATCCTTCGGCAGGCGAAGCGGGATGAACCCGTAGCCGGTGATCCCCAAGAAGCTCAGAGCTTTGTTGTCGGTGCCTGCTGACAGCGCGTAGGGCAGGACGTGGGCGTCCGGGTCGTAGGCGTGGACGCTGTTCTTCATCTGCTCGACGAGGTCGCCTTCGAAAGGCGTTTCGAGTGAAACGTGCTGAACCACCGGGACGATGTCGACGTCTGGACCAGCGAGTTCTTTCAGCTTCAGCAGAGCGTCTTCTGTGCGTCCGGGAATCGGTCGGCAGTCGACGAGGGCTTCTGCTGAACCGGGAATGACATTGTGCTTGTAGCCCCCGGCAAGTGCAGTCGGGTTTGCGCTTGTGGCAAATGTCGGTCCGACGAACTTCTCCACTGAGCCGAGTTCGGCGAGCAGAGCTGGGAAGTTCTCCTCCGTGTATTCGATTCCGGTGAGTTCCGCCACACCCTTGAGCAGTTCACGGGTTGCCTGAGGAATCTCTACGGGCCATTCGTACCTGCCTATGCGAGAGACAGCTTCGGCCAGCTTCACGATGGGGTTGTCGTCATTGCGCTGCGAGCCGTGGCCTGCGGTTCCCTTGGCTACCAGCTTGAGCCACTGCAGGCCCTTTTCCGCTGTCTGGACCAAGTAGACCCGCTCACCGCGCACATCGACGGAGTAGCCGCCGACTTCCGACACAGCTTCGCTCGCCCCGGCGAACACGTCGGGGTGATTGTCGACCATCCAGCCGGAGCCGAACTTTCCGCCTGCTTCCTCATCGGCAAAGAACACCACGAGGATGTCGCGGTCAGGAACAATGTTCTCGCGCATCATCTGGCGCACGACGGCAACGATCATGGCGCAGCCGTTCTTCATGTCCACAGCACCGCGGCCCCACAGCAGTCCGTCTTTGACCTCGCCGCCGAAAGGATCGACGCTCCATTCGGATGCATCTGCTGGAACGACGTCGGTGTGGCCGTGCATGACAAGTGCAGGCCTGTCCGGGTTCTTGCCCTTGATGCGGGCAACCAGGTTGGCTCGCCCGGGTGCCGATTCGTAGATCTCAGAGTCAAGCCCGACTTCTCTGAACTTCTGGGCGATGTAGTCAGCGGCAGGCCTTTCGGGGTTGGCCTTGCCTTCACCCCAGTTCTGAGTGTCAATCCGGATAAGCTCTGAGCAGATCTGAACAACTTCGGACTGAGCGGCAGAGAAGTCGATGTTCAAGGGTCACTCCTGTCTTTCAGTAGCCTGTGCTTCTTTCGCGGCGGACCAGCTGCCGAAGAACTTGCGCAGCGCCGGTCCAGAAGGCCGGTGTGCTCCCAGGGCGTTCTGGTGAGCCACCCACTCACCGTACGCGCGGAAGGACTGGTCGGACTGAGAATCTGCAATAAAGTCCGTCACAGACTGCACGTACTCTTCTCGGCTGAACCGGGTGGGCCCAGGAGCTTTGCCCCGGGTGGAAATGGGAATGCCGAGGCTGCGCATGGCAGTGTTCCACTGTTGGCCGCCGAGCTGAGCGCGCACGGTTTGGCTGGTGGGCGGCCACAGACGAACGCCTGCACTGCCGGCGCGGACAAGACGCGAAACAAACTGGCGACGCGATTTGTCGTAGGCAACAGCACTGAGCGGTTTGGCCGCATCAGAGCCTATGTGCTGTTGGGCTGCGGCGATGAGCCCTTCAATCTCGCTGATCTTCTCTGAGGGTGTGCCCTGCTGGGCGAAGCGCTCGAGGAGCACACGGCGGATCTCTGGGCTGAGAATACGGGCGCCGTGGTCGACAGGCAGTTTGTGGATGCGGCCGTATGTCGCCAATACCGCTGCCGTTGTCAGCTCTGATTCGAGATGCGCTTCTGCCATGCGTTCTCCGTTCATCCCAGCGCTCTTTCAGCTGATATAAGGCCAAGCGTACCGCGAGGAGCAAGAGCAGCGCGCGTTCTTCCTACAGGGTTTGGTACGCGGTGTCAGCAGCGTGGCGCGTTGGAAGGAAGTGCTGAAGCTGTCTGGTCCAACCCACTTATGTGGCTGGTATGAATCCACCGGCTATTGACAGGTATCGCTGTATTGGGCGTTTCTGTGCTGAGGTTTCACAAACACCGATATTGGTTGCAAATCACGGGCAAATTTGCGGGCCTTTGAATCTGTACTGAGCATAACAATCTGTGATCATCACCGAACTGTCTCACCTACCGTAATCTCATCTGAAGAAAACTGTTTCTGTTGCCCCTTGCTATATTCTGGACGCATAAGCGAACAGCGCCGCAAGATAAGGATGAAATATGCGACGTACATTCATGCTGGCAGCCGTTGCTGCTTTTCTACTGGTTTCCGGTTGCGGATCCGGACCAGATGGCCAAGCAGGAACTGTGACTGAAACGGAGGCCGCGAAAGCTCCCAAAGGACCGATCAAGGTTTCTATTGGCGACACTGTGGACGATGAGGAGGGTGGTTCGATCACCGCGCACGGGTACCGCGTGACGACCGACACTTTGGGCAAGAAAGTCGGCGCTGTTGACATTGAAGTCTGCCTTGGGCCGGACGTGCCCGCTGGGGTTGAAGACGCGGAAGGGCATGTCACGACTGATTATTGGTCTGCGGTCGACAAGGAGAATCGTCGTTACCAGCACCCGGGTGAATGGTCGGAGAACAAGGACGTATCACCCGTGCTCGATCCGGAGACTCCGGCTAGTTGGGGTGACTGTGTCCGAGGTTGGGCGCTCCTGGAAACGAACGACAAGACTGACGTCACAGAAATTCGCTACTACCGCCCCAAGGACGAGAACAGAAATGCCACCGATATCCGGTGGGCTGTGAAGTAGGATGAACTGCCAAACAACGCAAATGCGCCGGCATGTTGACCTATAGCCCTGTCTGCGGTGCGTTTGATCCCAGATAGAGCGCAAGGCCCGGAACTTCGGTTCCGGGCCACGTTTGTCTTTGTGCGCTGTGAGCTGTTTCGTTATGGCATCGTTCACTCCTATCTGGCGTCTGTGCACAGATGTGCCAGATGGTTGGTGGCCCCGGCGAACCGCGTGGTTTCAGGACATCGTTCACCCCTGCCGCTGGGAATTGGGTTGCGGATGTCTCATGACATAGTTCCGGTGATGTGTCGGGTCATCGTTCACGTCTACATTCAGACTGCCGACACCCTTTAGCCGGGTTCTGCGCCTTAGCAACAGCTTCTAACGGGAGTTTCGGCTGCTCAAAGGAGTCTCCCTGCGGCTCAAGCGTGGATGTGGTGTTAACGGGTGTGGGGACGCGGAATAGTCAGCCATCCAGCAGCCGCGCTGGCAAGAGACAGCCCGCAGGTTTCAGTGGGTTCTGCAGATTAGGGCACATATAGAGGCGATCCGTGATGGACTTGCCTCCATATGTGCCCTAATCTGCACATCCCGCAGCTTGGGGATGCAGGACCTACAGCGGGGAACGATGACCCGACACATCAGCCGCCCCACACACAAAAAATCCCGGAACATCGAGTGAACGATGTCCCGGGACTTCACACTGTGCGCGGAGGGGGACTTGAACCCCCACGACCGTATAAGTGGCCACTAGCACCTCAAGCTAGCGCGTCTACCAATTCCGCCACCCGCGCTGGGCAACAGATGACACTTTACACGCTGGTCAGGCGATTGCAAAATCATCTGTGCACCACCCGTTCTGCGAGGCTCCTACACGCCCAGCGGACGGATCCGGGAAATGACGTGGGGCGCTCCGTCGGTCTTTCGGGTGACAGCCGTCGTAACGCCGTCACCGGCTTGTGCCAGGCTGAATTCCACAGTGCTCGGCAGCAGGACCGGCTTGGCGAACTGGATCTCCCACACACAGGACTCACGCTCGACATCTGTCGAATTGAGCGCCCGCGAAGCCGTGTACATTCCGTGGGCAATGCGCCGCGGAAACCCGAAGGCCTTTGCTGCGACTGCGCTCAAATGAATCGGATTGCGGTCGCCGGACACAGCGGCGTAGCTGCCGCCGACTGCAGGGTCGAGCTTCCACTGTGCTGTTGGCCGTCCTTCCGCGTGCCATTCGATCCGCGGAACCGCTTCGCCTTCTGCCGCGCCGATAAGCTCCGCACCCTTAGCCAGGTAGACCGAGGTTTCTTCGAAAACCAAGGCTCCACCTCGGCGACCGATCACGTGAATATCGACCACAGCACCCTTGGTGTGTAGGCGAGGAGTTGAAACAGACGTTTCTACCTCGAGTTCGTCATCCACCCATACGGGTGTCAGCAGTTCAAAGCGGTTGTAGACGTGGACCATGCCGAGCACCGGCAGCGGGAACGCCTTGTCGGCCATGAGCTCGAGCGAAGGCAGGAAGCCCAGCGTGTGCAGATAGGCGGGACTGACGCGGTTGCCCACAGTTCCCGAGGTGACGCGCTGGAAGCGCGCCCACGCCGACGGATCAATACGGTGCGTTTGCGTCACGGATCTTGCGGGCGCGGATGCTGCCCTCGGTCCGCGGCGCAGTGCTGTAAGAGCCGCTTTCACATAGATGGAAGTGCTCATCACGCACCCACCATATTCTGCCCGCACACCCGCAGGGTCTGCCCATTGATGCCGCCGGCCGCGGGGCTTGCAAGGAACGCGATGGCCTCTGCGACATCGACCGGCAGACCGCCCTGCTGGAGGCTGGACAGGCGCCTGGCAACCTGGCGGGTCAGGAACGGCATAGCCGCGGTCATATCGGTTTCAATGAAGCCGGGTGCCACCGCGTTGATGCTGCCGCCGCGAGCAGCAAACTCGTCAGCACAGGCAGCTGCCATTCCGATGACACCGGCCTTGGAGGCAGAGTAGTTCGTCTGGCCGCGGTTGCCCGCAATACCCGATGTCGAGGCGAGGCTCACCACGTGCGGTTCGTTCCCCCACGCATCGGCCAGCTGGGAGTTGATGCGCAGCTGTGATTCGAGGTTCACCGCAAGCACCGCCTCCCACTGCTGCTGATTCATATTGGCCAGCAGCTTGTCGCGGGTGATGCCGGCGTTGTGCACGAGGATATCGACGGCAGCGCCCACATCCTCGGCAAGACGGGCGCCTGCGTCTTCTGCAGTGACGTCGAGAGCGCACGCGCGTCCGCCGATCGAGTTCATGGTTTTCGCGAGAGCATCGCCAGCTGGCGGGACGTCAACGCCGACTACGTGTGCTCCGTCGCGGGCAAGGGTCTTCGCAATCGCTGCGCCGATACCGCGGGCGGCACCCGTAACGACAGCAGTCTTCCCTGCTAGGGGGCCGTCGTCCCCAGTCGCTGCGAACTGTTCAGCGCCAATCGGTGTGCCTGCTGTCGAGTTCACGCGTAGGAACTGGCCGGACACATAGGCCGACTTCGAGGACAGGAGGAACCACAGGGCGCCCCGGACGCTCGGTGCGTCGAGGTCCACGCCGTCCAGCTGGATGCCGTTTGTCGTTGAGCCGCGCAACATTTCATGTGCCAGTGAGCGCGTGATGCCTTCAACTGCTTTGCGTGCCGAATTGAGTTCAGCAGACACACTGCTGCCCGGTGCGTGGCCAATTGTGACGATCCGGGCACAGGCGCTCATGCGCTTCAACGCCGCACCAAGCCCCAGGGAGATCTCTGCGAGGTCCGCGGGCGCTTTGATCTGGGTGTAGTCGGCAATGATTCCGCTGTATCGGTAGGCGGGGTCAAAGCTGCGGTGCACGCTGAAGCTGTTCTCCTTGAGCATGTCAGCCAACTGGTCTGCTGCACTGCCCGTGCCGACCACCAGAATCGGCTCTTTCAGATAAGCCGAACCGCTTGCAAAGCGCCGCAGCTTCACCGGTGCCGGCAGTCCGAGTTTCTTGATGATGCCTGCCAGCGGGCCGTTTGCAATGTTGATGTACTTATCAGCCATGTCATGCCTCCACAATTGCTGTGAGTCCCTGACCACCGGCCGCGCAGATGGAAATGAGAGCGCGTTTGCCGCCGGTTTCCTTAAGGTGCTTGGCTGCCGAGGCGACGATCCGCCCGCCCGTTGCCGCGAAGGGGTGACCGGCGGCCAGCGATGATCCATTCGGGTTGATCTTGCTGCGTTCGATCGCACCGAGAGGGGCGTCCAAGCCCAGGCGCTCACGGCAGAACTCTTCCGATTCCCACGCCGCGAGGTGACACAGAACGGTCGATGCGAACGCCTCGTGGATTTCAAAGAAGTCGAAGTCGGCGAAGGTGAGGCCATTGCGAGCCAGCAGGCGCGGCACCGCGTAGGCGGGAGCCATGAGCATGCCCTCATTGCCGGTGACGAAGTCAACAGCCGCAACCTCGGCGTCCTTCAGGTACGCAAGCGGCTCGAAACCGTGCTGCTGAGCCCAATCCGGGCTGGACAGCAGGACTGAAGAAGCGCCGTCGGTCAGCGGTGTCGAATTGCCCGCGGTCATGGTTGCAGGCGCATCTAGCCCGTGACCGAAAACCGTGCCGAGGCGTGCAAGGGCTTCCGGGGTTGAATCGGGTCGAAGGTTGCCGTCGACAGTCAAGCCAAGGTACGGGGTGACCAGGTCGTCAAAGAATCCGCGGTCCCACGCGGCTGCAAGATTCCGGTGTGAGGCCGCGGCAAGCGCGTCCTGATCCTCACGGCTGATGGCCCAATCAGCGGTGGTGCGGGCCTGGTGTTCACCCATCGACAGTCCGGTGCGCGGTTCGGTGTTGCTCGGAGGTGACGGTGCGAGGTCGGCTGGCCGAATGCCCGCCAGAGCTTTGAGGCGCGCTGGCAGAGTGCGGGCGCGGGAAGCCTCCAGCAGCGCCCGTCGAAGGCCTTCACTGACTGCAATGGGGGCGTCCGAGGCGGAGTCGACTCCTGACGCGATGCCGGCTTCGATCTGGCCGACTTTGATCTTCTGCGCAATCGAGACGACGGATTCGAGTCCTGTTGCGCACGCCTGCCCGAGGTCGAAAGCCGGAGTCTGCGGTGCGAGAGCCGAACCGAGAACAGCTTCGCGCGTGATGTTGAGATCGCGGGAGTGGCGGAGAACAGCACCGCCGGCGACAGCGCCGAGCGTGGTGCCGGCAAGGCCGAATCGTGCGGTAAGCCCGTCGAGAGCCGCGGTGAGCATGTCCTGCACGGAAGCTTCGGCGTATTCACGGTTGGCGCGGGCAAAAGGTATGCGGTTGCCGCCGAGAATGGCGGCTGGAGTCTGTGACACGGGAACCTCCTGAAGAGTTATCTGATACGAACAGTACTTGATACTGTGGCCGTATGGAACCGCAAAGACGCGATGGTCGCGCAGCACGATGGGACGCCCACCGCGCTCGCAGGCGCGCTGACCTGCTGCGCTCGGTGCGCAAGGCCGTCGACGCGCACGGCGATCTGTCAATGGATGAAATCGCCGCCGAAATCGGCACTTCCAAGACCGTCGTCTACCGCTACTTCGGTGACCGCACGGGTCTGCGCCGGGCTATGGGCGAATGGGCGCTCAAGCGCATCGAGCGCAGCCTCGACACCGGCGGGCAGGGCGCACCCAAAGATGAACTGCGAGACATGATCTTCGCCTTCGCACAATTTGCCGCAGGATCGCCGAATGTCTACCGATTCTGTGAAATCGCAGTCAGTCCAGACAGCCCGTTCATGAAGGGCATTGCCGAACTCATCGCCGCGCGCCTGCGCTTGAAGGGACCTGACGGATTGGCGTGGTCATACGGAGCACTGGGATTCATCCACTCTGCTGCACAGCACTGGCTGGCCCAAACACCGGTTGATGATCGCCCCGCTGACGACATTCCCTCCCATGAACATCTTGCCGCCACCCTGACCGACTGGCTGTACGCATCAGCCGCCACCCTCCCAGGAGAATCATGAGCCGCAAAGACCATCTGACGCTCGACGTCGACGTCCTGTCCTCCCTGCTTGACGGCACCCGCGCAGAATCCCGCGCTGCCGGTCGTGAATTCGCCGGAGGCGACGGCCTCCTGCTCGATGACAGCTGGACGCTGTCACAGAAGCGCGAGGCAACCCGCGAGAGCCTGCAGAAGCTCATCGATACGGGAATTGCGCGCTCTCCCCTGCCGAAGCGGCTTGGCGGGGACAACCGACACGACCAGCACATCACGATGTTCGAAGAGATTGTCACCGTCAGCCCGTCACTGCAGATCAAAGCCGGTGTGCAGATCGGCCTGTTCGCGGGCGCCATTCATCACCTGGGCAACGAGCAACAGCACGATGCGTGGCTGCTCGACGCGATCGAAGGGCGCCTTCTGGGCTCTTTCGCTATGACGGAAATCGGCCACGGCTCTGATGTTGCCGCTGTCGCCACAACTGCCGAGTACGATCCGCAGACACGCGAGTTCGTGATCAACACGCCGTTCCGCGCGGCGTACAAGGAGTACATCGGCAACGCGGCCTGTCACGCGCGTGCAGCGGTCGTGTTCGCCCGCCTCATCACCGCCGGTGTTGATCACGGCGTGCACGCACTGTTCGTTCCCGTCCGCGATGAATCCGGCAATCCCCTGCCCGGCGTCACAATCGAAGACGACGGGCACAAGGGCGGCCTGGCCGGTGTCGACAACGGCCGCTTTGCCTTCGATAACGTACGAGTTCCCCGCACCAACCTGCTCGACCGCTACGGGGCCGTCTCCGAAGACGGCGAGTACAGCTCCCCCATCGAATCACCCGGCAGGCGCTTCTTCACTATGCTCGGCACTCTTGTGCAGGGCCGCGTATCGCTTGTGGGCGCTTCCAACGCGGCGGCAAAACTGGCCGCCGACATCGCCGTGCGCTACGCACTGGCCAGGCGCCAGTTCCAAGCACCGGGTGCCGCAGAAGAATCTACGCTGCTGTCCTACCGTCGCCACCAGCACCGACTCATGCCGATGCTTGCGAAGATCTGGGCCAATCAAGCTGCATACGACCGGCTTCTGGACCGTTTCGACGCTGTGTTCTCCGGCCGAGAAGACACCGAAGAAGCCCGGGCAGAACTCGAAACCCTGGCCGCGGGACTGAAGGCCACAACCACCTGGGAAGCCCTTGACATCATCCAGGAAGCGCGCGAAGCGTGCGGCGGTGCAGGCTTCATGGCCGAAAACCGGCTGGTGGGACTGCGCCACGACCTCGACGTGTACGCCACGTTCGAAGGCGACAACACTGTCCTCCTGCAGCTGGTGGGCAAACGCCTGCTGACCGACTACGCGAGCGAAATGCGCGACCTCGACGTCGGCGGCATTGCCCGCTATCTCGGCAGCTACGCCGCGGAGCGAACACTGTTCCGCTCCGGCATTGCCAGTGTCAGCTCAACCATTGGCGACATCTTCACTCCCGCAATGAACGAAAAGCGCATCCGCTCCGGCCGCCTGCAGGAAGCCCTGCTGGCCTCGCGGGCAGAAGTCACGCTGACTGAGCTCGCCGCCAATCTCCGACCGGCGAAGAAGATGAGCTCAGCCGATGCCGCGGAGCTGTTCAACGATCACCAGAACGACCTCATTGAAACGGCGCGGGCCTACATCGAGCTGTACAAGTGGCGTGCACTCAACGACCTCATGCACTCCGTCGACACCGAAGACAATCCAGCAGAAGCGAAGTTCCTGCGGCGCCTGCGTGACCTCTACGGTCTCGAACTCATCAATGCGCACGCCGGATGGCACATCGCCAACGGGCGCCTGTCCATGACACGCGCCCGGCAGGTTGAGCCGACCATCAACCGTCTGGTGCGCAAACTCGCCGCCAACGCCGCCGAGGCAGCAGCGGCGTTCGGCTACGGCCCCGAACACCGCCGCTGCCCGATAGCCGACGGCGCAGAAGAACACTGCCAGCAGGAAGCGCACGACTACTACGCCGAGCTCAAGCGCAGCGGGAACATGCCGCGGGATGAAAAGGACATCTACCGCCGCAGGCAGCAGAGAGAAGCCCAGCTGAGAGCCAAAGCCGCGGACAGCTGATCTGAACCGCAGCGGCGCCTGCGAAAACGCGGCTGCGCTGCCTGCACCTCGTCAGTCGAGGAAGCGCGACACGTAGGCGCCCACTGCGCGGGCTTCCGTGAGGAAGCCGTCGTGACCGACTTCCGTGGGAATCTCGGCGTACTCGACCTCGCCCGGCAGGTTGTCGGCAATGAGCTTCACCTGCTGCGGCGGGTAGAGTCTGTCTGTCGACAGCGACAGAATCAGCGCCGATCCCGTATAGCGCGACAGCGCCTGGTCAAGAGTGTCCGCGCGTCCGCGACGCACGTCGTGATCGCGCAGGGCTTCAGTCAGGAGAATATACGCCTGCGCGTCAAAGCGGCCCACGAGTTTGTCCCCGTGGTAGTCCAGATAGGACTGCACAGCGTAATAGGGTTCGTCAGCCCTGTGCTGCAGACTGCGGCCGAAGCGCGAATTGAGCTCGGCATCGCTGCGATACGTCAAGTGCGCAATCTGGCGGGCCAGACCCAAGCCCTTTTCGGGTACAGCACCCAGTGCGGCATAGTCACCGCCCGCGTAGTCAGGGTCCATCGTGATGGCGGCAACCTGCGCGTGCGCCCAGGCAATCTGGTCCGCCTCGGAATACGCGGGGGCGGCCAGAACCGTCAGCCGCTGCACACGCTCAGGCGCTTCAAGAGCCAATTCCAAAGCCCTCGCCCCGCCCATCGAACCGCC
The DNA here is from genome assembly GCF_001810665.1 of Brevibacterium sp. HMSC063G07. NCBI lineage: Bacteria > Bacillati > Actinomycetota > Actinomycetes > Micrococcales > Brevibacteriaceae > Brevibacterium > Brevibacterium sp. HMSC063G07. Next base: position 333,609 of record NZ_KV802321.1, on the reverse strand, counting down.
AATCGCCGCATACAGGCTCTCAATGCCCAAATGGTCCAGCAGGAGCAGCTCCAGACGAGCCATATCGCGGATGGTGACCCGTGGAAAGCGCCCACCGTAGGGCAGACCGTCCGGTGCGGTCGACAGCGGTCCGGTAGTGCCGGTGCAGCCTCCCAGAGCATTGGTGCAGATGACGAAGAAGCGGTTGGTGTCAATCGGTCGACCCGGACCGACAAGCTCTTCCCACCACCCGGGCGCGGCGCCGGCCGCATGGGCATCCATGCGGCCGGACGTCACGTGAGAGTCACCGGTGAGGGCGTGTTCGACAATCACCGCATTCGTCTTCTCGGCGTTGAGCGTGCCGAATGTTTCATATGCGACGCTGACGTGCTCGAGAGTTCCCGACTCAAGGGTGAAGTCGTCGATCTCGAATACTCTGTTCACACTGGTGACTGTCATAGTGGATCAGCCGCGGGCCGCGGCGAAGCCCTTCTCGAGGTCGGAGAGGATGTCGTCGATGCCCTCAATGCCCACCGACAGGCGGACAAACGCGGGATTGACTCCGGCTGCAAGCTGCTCTTCTTCGCTCAGTTGGGCGTGAGTTGTCGAAGCCGGGTGGATGACGAGCGAACGGACATCGCCGATATTGGCCACGTGGCTGTGCAGTTCGAGTGCTTCGACGAACTTCACCGCTGCGTCGTAGCCGTCTGCGATGTTGAAGCCGAGAACCGATCCGACGCCCTTGGGCAGGTACTTCTTTCCCGTTTCGTACCACGGGGAGGACTCCAGTCCCGCGTAGGCCACCGATTCGACGTCGTCGCGAGCTTCGAGCCATTCGGCGACCCGGGTGGCGTTTTCAACGTGGCGCTCCATGCGCAGCGACAGGGTTTCGATTCCCTGCTGCAGGAGGAACGCGTTGAACGGCGATGCCGAATTGCCGAGGTCGCGCAACAGCTGCACGCGGATCTTCAGTCCGTAGGACACATTCGCGCCGAACGGCGAGTCAGCGCCGAGGTCACGGGCGAAGACCAGGCCGTTGTAGGAGTCATCCGGTTCGTTGAAGCCGGGGAACTTCTCCGGGTTCTTGCCGTAGTCGAAGTTGCCGGAGTCGACGATGACACCGGCGATCGAAGTGCCGTGCCCGCCGAGGAACTTGGTGGCCGAGTGCACGACGACATCAGCACCGTGCTCGATGGGACGCAGCAGGTACGGGGTTGCCAGGGTGTTGTCGACGATGAGCGGCACCCCGGCTTCGTGTGCGACGTCGGAAACAGCGCGGATGTCGAGCACGTCCGAACGGGGGTTCGAAATGGTTTCGCCGAAGAACGCCTTGGTGTTGGGCTTCACGGCGCGCTTCCACGCTTCGATGTCGCTGGGGTCGTCAACGAAGGTCGTTTCGATGCCGAGCTTGCGCAGAGTCACGTTGAGCAGGTTGTAGGTGCCGCCGTAGAGGCTGGGGCTGGACACGATGTGGTCGCCGGCTTCGACGATGTTGATGAGCGAAAGAAACTCTGCCGACTGACCCGAGGAAACGAGAACCGCGTGGACGCCGCCTTCGAGGCTGGCGATCCGGTTTTCGACTGCTTCAACCGTCGGGTTGGTCAGGCGGCTGTAGATGGGGCCCAGTTCCGCGAGGGCGAAGCGGTCGGCCGCGGTCTTCGTCGAGTCGAAGACGAACGAGGTGGACTGGTAGATGGGCAGGGCGCGTGCGCCGGTCTGGCTGTCCACTACCTGGCCGGCGTGGATCTGGCGGGTTTCAAAAGCCTGTTCGGCCATGGGGTTCTCCTCAGCGAAATCGTGTGTCCCAGTTGGGTTCGGTCTGGTCGTGTCTGGGCTGTCAAAGCTCACGCTAGGTTCGTGTGCGCCCCTGCTGCCGCGGTCTCGTCATGTCTGTGTCACGGCTTGTCATATTCGGTCACACACTCGTCGGTTCGCGTCATGAAGCAGATATGAACGGCAGTTCAGACAGCCTTGAAGTCGGCAGTCGCGACACCCGCCGTCACAGTGCTACTGGAAGTCGCGGGAGCGGACGGGCAATTCGACTTCCAGCGGCACGAGGCTGTGGGCGTAGAGGCTGATGACAGTCCCTGCGCGCTGAATGAGGCCCGTGACCGCTATTGCACTGCTCGTGAGCGCATGTGGTGAGAACCGGCGGATGAACCCGCGGGTGCACACGATGTTGAGCATGCCGAACTCGTCTTCCAGGTTGATGAACGTGATGCCCTGCGACGTGCTCGGCCGCTGTCGGTGCGTCACAATCCCGGCGACAGTCACACGCTGTCCCTGAGCGGCGCGCCGCACATCTGCCGTCGACCAGCAGCCGCGTGCCGCAAGCTGAGCGCGCAGGTGCTCCGTTGGATACCCCTCAACAGTGATTCCGGTGGAGAACAGCTGTGCGAGCGTGACATCGAAGTCGTCCATAGTCGGCAGCGTGGGCGACTGTGCTGCAGGCGCGGTTCCCGGGAGCGTCTGCGGCCCCGCCCGGCCCAAAGCACCGGCCGTCCACAGCGCCTGGCGGCGGTCAACGCCAAAGCAGTCAAAGGCTCCGGCGGTGGCAAGGGCTTCAAGCACCCTCACGCCCACCCCGGTGCGTTCGGCAACATCGACGATTGACGTGTACTCCCCTCTCTGCCGTTCCTGTTCTATGGCACAGGCGGCATCGGCAACCCCCTTGACTTCACTCAGCCCCAAGCGGATGGCGAACCCGCCGGAAGACTCGGCATCCGCCTCGAGATCCGTGCGCGCGCCAGAAGAGTTGATGTGCACGGGGCGAATGTCAATCCCGTGGCGCCTGGCATCGGAGATGAGCGACTGCGAAGAGTAGAAGCCCATGGGCTGGCTGCGCAGAAGCCCCGCTGTGAAGGCCGCGTGGTGGCGGTATTTGAACCACGCGGATTCATAGACCAAGCCCGCAAAGGACAGTGCGTGAGACTCCGGGAAGCCGTAGTTGGCAAATGCCGCGATCTTGTCGAAGATGACCTGCGCTGTCTGTTCGTCAATTCCGCGCTGGGCGCATCCGGCGTGGAAGCGCTGTTGAAGTTCGCGCATCTTCCGCTGGCTGCGGGAAGCTCCCATGGCGCGGCGCAGCTCATCGGCGTCTGTCCCGGAGAACCCGGCGACGTCAATGGCCAGCTGCATGAGCTGCTCTTGAAACAGCGGAACCCCGAGTGTCTTCTCCAGTGCCTGTCGTGTGCTGGGGTGAATGTAGTCGACATCCTCCAAGCCCTGCTTACGGCGAATATACGGGTGCACGGACCCACCTTGAATGGGTCCGGGTCGGATGAGCGCAACCTGCACCGCGAGGTCGTAGAAGCTGCGCGGTCTGAGTCTGGGCAGTGTGGCCAGCTGAGCGCGCGATTCCACCTGAAACACGCCCAGTGCATCGGCGCGGCACAGCATGTCGTAGACCCCGTCCTCCTGGGGTATCTGCGCCCGGTCGATGCGCGTTCCGGTGTGGCGGTCAACGAGGTCGACCATTTCGTGCAGCGCCCCGAGCATGCCGAGGCCCAGAAGATCGAATTTGACCAGGTCCATCGCCGCACAGTCATCCTTGTCCCACTGGAGCACCGTGCGGCCGGGCATGGAGGCCTGTTCGATGGGAACCACTTCACCCAGGGGACGGTCGGCAAGAACCATGCCGCCGGAGTGGATGCCCAGGTGCCGCGGTGTGCCCAGCAGACCTTCTGCCAGCTGAAGCACCTGGGGCGGGGCCGGGGATTCATCGGCCGGAGGAAGAGAGCGCCAGCGGCTGATGCCCTTGGTGAACGCGTCTTGTTGGCCGGGGCTGTAGCCCAGTGCGTGCGCGGCATCCCGTATGGCCGATCGGGGCCGATAGGTGATGTAGTTGGCCACCTGCGCTGCGCGGTCGCGCCCGTAGGTTCGGTAGGTGTACTGGATGACTTCTTCGCGCCTGTCGGATTCGATGTCGAGGTCGATATCCGGGTAGCCTGCGCGCTCGGGGCTGAGGAAACGGTCAAACAGCAGCTGGAACTGGACGGCGTCGACGGCTGTCACGCCGAGCACAAAGCACACCGCCGAATTCGCTGCCGACCCCCTCCCCTGGCAGAAGATGTTGTTGTCGCGGCAGAAGCGCGCAATGTCTTCGACTATGAGGAAGTAGCCGGCAAGCCCCATGGAGTCGATGACGTCGAGTTCGCTGTGGACCTGCTCCCACGCCCGAGGTGCCGCTTCCGGGCCGCCGTATCGTTTCCAGGTGCCTTGGGTCACCAGATCGCGCAGGTGCTCGCTGTCTGTTCTTCCGTCCGGCACGGGCGGACTCGGCAGCCCGGCGCGTGCTGCGCGCAGCTCGAATGCACATTCGTCTCCGATGGCAGCGGCGGTAAGGACCGGACCGCGGCCGAATCGCGCCAGCATTTCGGCTGGTGTGTGGATCCTGGCGGAAGCTGTCGGCGGCAGCCACCCGGCCAGTTCGGACAGCGGAAGGCGGGAGCGAACGGAAGCCCGCACCTGCGCATCGTGGAATCCTGAGCGGTCAGCGTAGTGCACCGCGTTTGTGGCTGCGGCGGGCAGACGGAACCGGGCTGCGAGATCTTCGAGGTGGGCTATGCGCGCATCGTCGCCGGGAAGGCCGAAGCGGGTGAGTTCGACGACAACCCGTTCGCGGCCGAACAGGTCGACAAGCCGCCGCAGTGCGCCCGCGCCCCCATCGGGATCACCGAGTGCCCGGCCCAGGTGCCCTTTGCGGCAGCCGGTGAGGATCTTCCAGTCGGCTTCGAGTGCTGCGAGTTCTTCGAGCTCGAACACCGGCCTGTTCTTTTCGCCGCGCATACTGGCTCGGGTGATTGCCGCTGACAGCTGCCGATAGCCTTCAACCCCGGCGGCCAGCACCAGCAGGTGATGAGCTTCAGGGTCAACCTGGCCGGGGATCTTCTTCTGAAGTCCGAGTGACAGCTCCGCGCCGAACACCGTGGGGATCTTGTGTTCACGGGCGGCCTGGGCAAACTGCACTGCCCCGCCGAGGCTGTTGTGGTCTGTCAGCGCCATCGCACTCAGTCCCGTCAGGGCTGCCTCCTCTATCAGTTCGTTCGGCTGTGAGGCCCCGTCGAGGAAGCTGTAGACCGAGTGAGCGTGCAGTTCGGCGTAGCGGATGGCACCTGGGGCCGTGCGCACGGCAGGCACGGGTGGTGCCGATGGTGACGAGGGGCCTGCTTTTGCGGCGGCGGGCCAGCCCGCTCCTACCGGGCTGCCAGTTGCAGGGCCCGGCTGCGTGGCTGACAGGCGCCGTTCGAGTTCCGACCACGGTGTGCGGGGGTTGAAGCCGCTCATTCGTACCTGCCGGCAATCGACCACTGCCCGTCTTCTTTTTTCAGCAGAAAGGCACGATTGTCGTCTGTCAGCACCTGCAGGCGAACCCGGTACTGTCCCGGTGGGTCCCACCATTCGGCTTCGACGGGCCAGGCGGAAGAGTAGGCGATCACACGGCTGTGTTCCCCTCCTGGCCACACGATCCTGTCCGGTGGACTGTCCAGCCCTGACGGTCTGGCCACGACCGTGTTGCCGCGTGTGTCAAAGAGGTCGATATCGGCTGTCTCAACGAGGGTAGGTCGGGGTGCCGGAAGTGCGCCGGGCCAGGGCGCCTGACTGTCTCTGAGCGGCCGAGGCGACTGCTGCCACGGGGTCCACAGGTTCGTTTCGCTGGGTTCGCGGCCGCCCTGTACGTGCGGTACGCGCACGGCGTCGGGGCCGAAGAGCCCCTGTAGGCGTTCGAGTGTGCGGCTGACGTCTCCTGACCGGGAACTGAAAAGATCCGCGGTGCTTTCCAGCGGGCGGACGAGTTCGGCCGCTGTGAGTTCGATGAGGCTGACGCCGTCGCTGTCGGGTTCCGGGGAGCCGGCGTCTGGGGCCTGCGATGCTGAGACTGGAGTGTTGCCGCGTGTGGCCATCCAGCCATCAGCCTGCCAGCGGACGCGGTCGGCAATGTGCGATTCGTCCATGTCCGGCAGTCGCCACGTGCGCTGTTCGGGTTCTGTCCCGCGGCTGTGCAGGACGACTGTCACCTGCGTGCACACCAGTCCGGTGGAGCGGACGCGACGGAACAGCTCTGCCGCTGCGCTGCGCGCATAGAAGGACAGTGCGTCGGATCGGCCGGTGGGCGGTTCTATGGGACAGGAGACAGTCACATCGACCGCCCGGAGATGGGTGGTCGGAAGAGATTCGGTCAGCCCCGCCGCCAACAGCCGGGCTCTCCGGCCGACAGAGCCGAAGCGCGTGTAGACGCTGTCAGCTGACAGTGCCGCGAGATCACCCAGGGTTCTAAGCCCCAGGCGGTTCAGCTGCTGGGCGAAGTCCGCGTAGCGCTCCGGGTAGGCTTCTGCCAGAGTGCTGACCGGCAGCGGCGCGAGGAATTCTGCGGTTCTGCCTGCCTCAACGCGATGTGAACGATGCGCTGCGAGCACCGCCGCAAAAGGCGAGTCGGCAATGCCCGCCAGCACTTCCCACCCGGTGGCATCGGTCAGCACCGTCAGCAGTTCTTCTGCCGCGGCGTCTTCAGTGTGGGTGTGGGAAAAGGAGCTGACGGGAACGCCGACGGTGCCCGGCCGCAGCAGAGTGAAGCGAGCCATGCGATCTTCGAGGATTCCCACGCTGCGGGCAAAGAGCCGCTGTTCGATGTCTTCGCTGTAGTCGAGAACAGCCGCCTGCGGGCAGCGGTGACCGACGGCTCGGCGGCCCAGGCCCACGGCAATGCCTGCCGCCCTGGCCTGCGCGTCGGCGCTGATGACACGCCCGGCGTGCAGAACGACAGCCGGTGTGCTCGGCGGAATGTCGGCAGCTTCAGCATGAGCGACGGCGGTGAAATCGGGAACGTGGAGCACGAGCGTGCGCAGAGTGCCTCCGGGTTCAGCCGGCCGACGCTGGGCAGCTGTGCGCGCAGTGCTGGCGCGGCGAGAATCAGACAAGGCGAAAGCCCCTTTCCTCAGCGCACCCAGATGGGCCGGGCAGGAGCAGCTGGACACGATCGCGGCCGCGGTGGACCGTAACAGTGCATTCGCTGAGCGCTCCCGCGCCCTGTGCCAGGCCCGTCCACCGTGGCGAAGTGACAGACACTGTGCTGCCGGCGGTCCCCTTTGGCTGTCTGCTGCGCCCCACTACGAGCAGACTCATGTTCCTTTCGCGCACTTTTGCCCGCAGGCGCGCCTGTTCGGCGGGTGTGAGCGAGAAGCCCGGGCGGACAATGACAGCGGAAAAGGACTCCACGAGAATCGACACGGCACGCAGCCAATCGCGGGTGTCGACTTCAATGCTGGCAAAGCGGCTGAGGGAAACTCCGTAGTCGGCAATTGCCTGAACCGCGGGCTCCCCCACCCCAACAGCGGCCGTCCAGCAGTCTTCTGTGCTCAGGCGCGCCACGGACGCCAGTGCGAGCGACAGAGCCTGCGGCCCGACGATCTCAGTTATTTCACCGCGCGGCAGACCAGTGGGAAACACTGAGCGCAGCCCGGAGACCACGGGGAAGGCGGGCTTTGCCTCCGCCAGGTCGCGAGCAGTGCTCACACCCGGCAGGCGGCGCAGCTGCGCAAGCGCTGCGGACACGGCATGAACGGACATACACCCAGTATCGAACGGGTGTTCTAATAGTGCAAATGGATCTTCGAATAGACTAGTGGACCTATGAAGCTCAGCCTTGTCTTCCACACCCCCGAAATTCCCGGCAATACGGGCAACGCCATCCGCCTGGCCGCTGTGACGGGGGCTCACCTTCACCTGGTGGAGCCGCTGGGTTTCGATTTGTCTGACGCAAAGCTTCGCCGCGCGGGACTGGACTACCACGACCTCGCGCACGTTACGGTCCACCCGAACATCGACGACGTCTTCACACAGCTGGTCGGCCGTCGCATCATCGCGTTCACAACGCACACCGACAAGCACTTCGGCCACCTTGAGTACCGCGAAGACGACGTTCTGCTCTTCGGCCGAGAATCCACGGGACTGCCGCAGAGCGTTGTCGACGATCCGCGGATCGAAGAGCGCGTGCGCATCCCCATGCTGCCCAGCCGCCGCTCCCTCAATCTTGCCAACTCCGCATCCATTGCCGCCTACGAAGCCTGGCGCCAGCTGGGCTACCCCGGCGGCTGCTGAACGCCAGAAGGAGACAGACCATGACGCATCGACGCGCGCTGACAGTTGCCGGCTCCGATGTTTCCGGCGGCGCAGGCCTTGCCGCAGACCTCAAAATGTTCAACGAATACGGGGTCTTCGGCGCATCCGTCATCACCTGCATCGTCACCTTTGACCCGGCGGAGGGCTTTGACCACACGATCGACTTCACCACGCCCGAAAGCGTGATACGGCAGTTCGACTCCACTCTCGGGGCCCACCGCTTCCACGCGGTCAAATCCGGGATGCTCGGAAGCGTTGACACCGCACCCATGCTCGCCCAGCGCCTGCGCGATATCGACGCCCCTTACGTATTCGACCCCGTGCTGACCTACAAGGGCAGCGGCAAAGGCGTCATCGATCTCTCCCAGATGATGCTGGAGACCTATGTGCCTGCAGCTTCGGTCATGACACCCAATCTGGACGAAGCGGCAAAGCTGATCGGCGCGGACTCCCTTGACTCTGCTGAAGACATGATCGCCGCGGCCAAACAGCTGCACGCCCTCGGTGCGGCAAGCGTCGTCGTCAAGGGCGGTGCCCGCTTCCCCGGCCCGGACGCCGTCGACGTCTTCTACGACGGTTCGACGGCCCACGTACTGCGCTCGCGCAAGGTCAATGACGAACTCGTCAACGGCGCCGGGTGCTCTTTCGCATCCTCGATTGCCGCCGGTCTCGCCCTGGGACACAAGCCGCTCGACGCGGTTGTCAGCGCAAAGGTGAAGGTGGCGCACGGAATTGCCCGCTCCATGCCCAACGCAATGAACGTCAACTCGATGTTCCACCCGGCCGCCCGCGTCTGGCCGCACCCCGACGTGTCCGTCACCGTCAGCTGAAACAGCCCCGTCCGGTGAGCTCCGCCTCGCAGGTCACATTCTGAAGCCCCAGCGTTTTGGAACCTCACCCGGAAAGCATAAAGCCGCCGGTCCCACGCAGGGATCCGGCGGCTTCTTCGGCGCAGATTACTTGCGCTTGCCGAAGGACTTGTAGCGGTCCTTGAACTTCTCAACACGGCCAGCGGAGTCGAGGATGCGCTGCTTGCCGGTGTAGAACGGGTGCGATGCCGACGAGATTTCAACGTCGACGAGCGGGTAGGTGTTGCCGTCTTCCCACTCGATGGTCTTGTCGCTCTTGACCGTCGAACGGGTCAAGAGCTTCTTGCCCGAAGCGAGGTCGTTGAAGACAACCGCCTGGTATTCGGGGTGAATGTCCTTCTGCATAAGTCTTTCCTTTGAATTCGTCAGAGCCCCTGGTGCGACCGAGTCGCCTGCCAGCTGCTCAAATTCGGATGTGCCGACGCTGAGGCGTCAACCTATGAGACTATACCGGCTCAGCACCTGCAAAGCGAACTGATTCAGGGAGTCAGCGCGTCAGCCACCGGATGAGCCCGGCGTAGTTGTACGGCGGAATGTTGTCGTCCAGTGGTACGCAGACCTCCACCTGGCCCTGGGCTTGCGCGACGAAGAGGGCCGGGTCATTGCAGTCGGCGTAGCCCACTGTGCGCAGTCCCCTGCTGGCCGCGGCCCCCGCCCATCCGTGGTCGGCAACCACGAGGTCGGGCATGGGCTGGCCGGCTTCATCCAGCGCGTCGAGCAGCGCGTGCATGGGCTCGGCCAGGTGCGTGTGCGGCAGGCCGCCGTGAATGTGCCAGTGCCACACACGGCCGATCTGGCGGACGTCCCCGCCTTCTGACTGCAGCGGAATGAACTGGTCAAGCCGCACGAGTGCAGCACCCAGCCGCTCAGCCCAGGCGGCAGTGGCTTCGTGCACCGGCAGAAGCCCCGAAGGGTGGCCGGTGGCAAAGAGGATGCGCTCACCGCGCCCAGCCGCGTCAGATACTGCCGCCCGCAGACGGTCCAGACCGTCCATGCACAGCTCAGTGGAGATCGTGTCAGCGCCTTCCGTGTAGTCTCGCTGCGGTCGAATGCCGCAGCGGGCAACCATGACGTCGAAGACGGAGTCATAATCCCAATCGCGCGTCAGGGGCACGCCGAAGTCGAAATTGCGCTCCTGGGCCAAGAACCTGTGGATGTGCGACAGGTTGTTCTCCCTCGGCGTTGCAACCTCGCCGGTCACCCCGCCTTCAATCAGCGATCGGGCGGCGGCATCGCGGGTGATTTCAGCCATCGGCGTCCTCCTGAAGTGCAAACACTGCCACAGCCGCTGCCGCAGCCACATTGAGTGAATCGATTCCGTGGGACATGGGGATGATGACTCTGGCATCGGCGGATTCGATTGTCCGGCGACTGAGCCCGGCGCCTTCAGTGCCCATAACCAACGCGGTCTTGCGGTGCCCTGCCCGGGCGAACTCGCGAACGCTCATCGCGTCATCGCGCAGAGCCAGAGCCGCAGTTGTGAAGCCGTGCTCACGCAGCAGGTCAATGCCGCCGGGCCACGGTTCGATCCGCACCCACGGCACAGAGAAGACTGTGCCCATCGACACCCGGATGGAGCGCCGGTACAGCGGGTCGGCGCATCGTGGACTGATGAGAACGGCGTCAGCGCCAAGTGCTGCCGCAGAGCGGAAGATCGCACCGACATTCGTATGATCGACGATGTCCTCCAGCACTACGACCGTCCTGGCCCACTCGAGAATTGTCTTCAGTGTTGGCTGCGGTTTGCGCTCCATGGCCGCCAGGGCTCCCCTGTGCAGGTGAAAGCCGACGATGTTTTCAAGTTCAGCCGGTGTTCCCAAGATGATGGGGGCGTCTGAGCTGGCCAGCTGTGGTGCGAGATCAGCCAGCCAGTTGGGCCGCAGCAGGAACGAGCGCGCGCTGTATCCGGCGGCAAGCGCCCGTGTCACGATCTTGGATGACTCTGCAATGAACAGCCCCTCGGCGGGTTCTCGTTTGCTGCGCAGCTGAACATCCGTCAGATCCGTGTAGTCCGCAAGCAGAGTCCCGGACGCCTGAGAAGACCGGATGACCCGAGCTTCGTCGATGCCGTGAGTGCGGAGAATCTGCTGAATCTGCGCGTCGTCAATATCGCGCTTGGCCGGGGTGTTCACAGCTGGATGATGCGGAAGAAGGCGATGATGCTGAGAATGACGATAATGCCCCGCAGCAGCGGGTCGGGCAGCTTCTGGGCGAACTTGGCTCCTGCGTAACCGCCGATGAGCGATCCGATGGCGACAAGCAGCACGGCCGTCCAGTTGATCTTGTCGAACCCGACGATCATGTAGACAACGGCTGCAACCGTGTTGACGCCGAGAACGAGAACATTTTTGAAGCCGTTGATCTGCTGCAGCGAATAGGCCGTGAGAACACCCAGGAGGCCTACGAGCAGAACACCCTGCGCGGCGGCGAAGTAGCCGCCGTAGATTGCGGTGAAGAAGATTGCGGCCAGAGCTGCCGCCTTCATGGCAGTTGAGGCGTCTTCCGGCTTGGCCGGTGCCGTGTGCCCCGTCCTTACTGCCCGAGCAGTCAGGGCCCGTTTGAGGAACGGCTGCCCGATCACGAGAACGACCGCTAGAACAATGAGCACCGGCACTACGGCCTCAAATGTCGTCGAGGGCAGAATCACCAGAAGCAGCGCGCCTACAACAGAGCCGAGAATCGACGCGGGCAGCCACACGGCAACCTGTTTGCCGTAGCCGGCCATCTGCTTTCGGTAGCCCAGGGAGCTTGCCACATTGCCGGGGATGAGACCCAGCGCATTGCTCATCGTCGCAGTCTGCGGCGGAACCCCAAAAGCGACCAGAGCCGGGAACGTGATGAGCGTTCCAGACCCGACGGCCGCGTTGATTGCGCCGGCGCCGAGGCCCGCGGCGAAGATGAGCAGAGCCTCGACGAGGCTGAATGATCCCATCAGTTCAAGCGCGCCTGCGCGTGGAAGCGCCCTTCGGTGACGGTGAGCTTGATGGGCAGATCGAAAGTCTCCGACAGGTTTTCTTCTGTGATGGCTTCCTTGATTTCACCGGCTGCGACTACGCCGCCGCCGCGAATGAGCAGGGCGTGCGTCATCGACTGCGGAATCTCTTCGACGTGGTGGGTCACCATGAGGGTGGTCGGGGCGTATTTTGAGCCGACGATCTCGGTCAGCGCCCGCACGAGCTCTTCGCGTCCGCCCAAGTCAAGGCCCGTTGCCGGTTCGTCCAGCAGGAGCAGTTCGGGATCGGTCATGAGCGAGCGGGCAATCTGCACGCGCTTCTTTTCGCCGTCGGACAGCGTGCCGAATCGACGAGAGCCGAAGCCCTCGATTCCGAAGGCCGCCAAGAGGTCATCAGCGCGGGTGAGGTCGACGTCCTCGTAGTCCTCCACCCAGCGGCCGAGCACTCCGTAGGCGGCGGTGAGAACGACATCGCGCACTTTTTCGCTGCCGGGAATCCGTTTGGCAAGCTGCGAGGACGAATAGCCGATCCGCGGCCGCAGCTCGAAAACGTCAACCCGCCCCAGGCGCTCTCCGAGGATGTCGATCGTGCCTTCTGTCGGGTGCATGCGTCCGGCCGCAAGCTCAAGGAGCGTCGTCTTTCCAGCGCCGTTTGGACCGAGAACAGCCCAATGTTGGCCTTCTTCAATCTTGAGAGAAAAATCTGAGAGGAGCTGATTGGCTCCTCGGCGGACACCGACGTCGTCTAGCTGCAGGACAATGCTCATACGACGAACTCTAACCTATACTCGGGCCGATGATTCCCCCCTCTCCTGACACGTCGGCCGTGTTCTTCGTCGCTTCGCTCCAGTGCCTCCTTTCCCAGACCAGGCCGCCGGATGCGGTGGTTGACTCATACACCTCGGCTGGGTCTGCGGTCCCACTGATTGTAGATGATCCGGTCTTCTCCGCCGACCTGCCCGAGGGCCTTCTGCTGTGGGCGGCACAGCTGCGCCGCGCAGGCATCGACTCGGCATACACCGTCCTCGTCCACCCCACGCTTCCACACCGGGTGCCCCGCACCGACCGTGAGCACCGGGGCCTATTATCTCGCGTGTCAAATGTCACAGTTCTTGAAGCGCAGGGCGTTTCACGCGCCCTCGTCGTGCTCAATGCCGAAGGCACGGCTCGGGTGATTCCCACGGCCGCTGTGCCTTCCACACCTCTGGGCACTGTGTCTGCTTCCGAGGCGGTGCGGGCTCTGCGCGAATGCACGATGGAAGGGCTGGCTCTTGTTGAGCGGCTGGGCGACGAGCTGCCGGAAGATCTGCGTCAGGCCCCGTGGCGTGACTGGCAGGCGGACATGGCGCTGGGCCGCCTGGCAGAGAACATCGGGTTTCTTCTGCCGGAGCCGAGGTGGGCGGCAAGTCTGGTCACAGCGTGTGAAATCCATTCGCTCCTGGCACCGATTTTGGCTCCCCAAACGCTGCAGCCGCCGGAGTTCGGCGCTCTGCTCGCCCGCCTTCACGCCGCGGCAGCCGCAGTTGTGTGGTCTGTTACCCGAGCCCGGTGAGCCGCATTCGCTCACATACAATCGCGGCATGGATCGACTGAGCATCATCACCGACGACGACGGTCTTTTCGTCCGCTCCGACCTCTTTGACGAAGACGAGCAGCACATTGTCGCCCGCGAGCTGCGTGAACAGCACCCCGACGGTGACCTGTGGACCGTCCCCCTGCCCCTGGGCCTGCTTGGACCTGAGCTGGTTGTGATGGATGTCGATTCGACCTTCATCAACGAAGAGGTCATTGAAAAACTCGCGGCACACGCTGGACGCGAAGCACAAGTGCGCGCCGTAACCGAACGCGCCATGGCAGGTGAGCTCGACTTCGCCGAATCGCTGATCCACCGTGTCGAACAGCTGGCGGGCGTACCGGCCTCGGCGCTGGACGAAGTTGCTGCCGCCGTCACGTTGACCCCCGGTGTTGAAACCCTTGTGGCGAACCTGCACGCGGCCGACTGCCGTATCGCGCTGGTTTCAGGCGGCTTCACCGCAGTGGTCCAGCAGATCGCCGGTTCCCTCGGAATTGACGATGTCACTGCCAACGGGCTTGAGATCGCCGAGGGCGTTCTCACTGGGAAGGTCAGCGGTCCGATTGTCGACAGGCAGGCAAAGGCCAACCGGCTGCTGGAGATCGTCGAAGCCGAAGGGCTCGACACAGCGCGCACCGTGGCCATCGGCGATGGAGCCAATGACATCGATATGATTGAAGCCGCGGGCTTCGGCATTGCCTTCTGCGCCAAGCCCGCGCTTATCGAACGGGCCGATGCTCAACTGCGCACCCGGCGGCTCGATGCGGTCTATCCCGGACTGACGGGTATGAGCCTGTAGGCCAAAACCACCCGGCAATCCCCCGCGGGCAGGCGAAAGCTCCGGCGAACCATCCGGGCACAGAAGAGGCGGTGGGCCCCACTTGGGGACCCACCGCCTCTGCTGTGTATTTGAAGGTGCCGCAGAATCGGTTTTTAGGCCTGTTTTTGGGCCCAGATGTTCACGGCAGCGGTCTCAAACCCGTTCTGTGAAGTCGAGAATCTGCGGCTGTGGGAGGACTCCCGCCGCGTCTTCCCAGCTGTCGATCGTGAAAACCGCGATAGAACTGGGGCGGAATTTCTCAACCGGGACGCCCGAGAATTCGGACACCGCTTGGGCGACGGTGGGATTGTGGCCCACGATGATCGCCGCCTGCGAGTCCGGCGGAATGGTCGCAACAGCTTCACGCCAGTCAAGAACCTGCGCCTGGTACAGCGCGTCGTCCAAACGCACCTGGGGGCTGCTGTTCAGCTGCTCGATGATGAGCTGCGCGGTTTCCGTCGTTCGCCGCGCACTCGAAGCTATTGCGAAGTCGATCGGAAGATCCGCGAGGTGTTCGCCAGCTCGTCGCGCTTCTTCGCGTCCTTCGGGCGTGAGCGGACGGTCGTAGTCAGGTCCGGCTTCGTTCGACGCGTGGGCGTGACGGGCGAAGATCAGAGTGGGCATTATCCGCTGCCTCAGGATCCGGTTGAGTGCAGGCCGCCGTCAACGTGGATCATCGAACCGGTTGTCTTGGGGAACCAGTCCGACAGCAGGGCGACGATTCCGCGACCGGCGGGTTCCGTGTCGCTTTGGTCCCAACCCAGCGGCGCGCGGTCGCCCCATACGTCTTCGAACGCGTCAAAGCCCGGAATGGACTTCGCTGCGGTGGTCTTGAGAGGACCTGCCGAGATGAGGTTGACGCGGATGTCGTGTTCACCGAGGTAGCGGGCCAGGTAGCGGCTTGTGGACTCGAGTGCGGCCTTCGATACGCCCATCCAGTCGTATGCGGGCCAGGCGACTGTCGCATCGAACGTCAGGCCGACGATTGAGGCTCCCTTGTTGAGCACCGGCTGAGCAGCGACAGCGATGGCCTTGAGCGAATATGCCGAAACGTGAAGGGCATTGGATACGGATTCCCACGGCGTGTCGAGGAACACACCGCCGAGTGCGTCCTTTGGTGCGAAGGCGATCGCGTGGACAATGCCGTCGATGTTGCCGCCCAAACGCTCGGGAAGTGCGGCAAGGTCGTCTTCGTTCGTCGCGTCGAGCTCGATGACCTCAGCCGGCTTCGGCAGGCGCTCGGCGATGATCGACGTGATCTTCATCTGGCGTCCGAAGGACGACAGGATGACCTCGGCGCCCTGTTCCTGAGCCAGGCGGGCTGCCGAAAAGGCGATGGACGATTCAGTGAGCACACCCGTGACGAGGATGCGCTTGCCTTCGAGAATTCCCATGATGTTCCTTTCTACAAGATTCTGCTGTCAGTGACCCATGCCGAGGCCGCCGTCAACCGGAATGACGGCACCGGAGATATAGGCGGCGTCCTCCGAGGCCAACCAGGCGACAACCCCTGCGACCTCTTCCGGGAGGGCGAACCGCTTAGCGGGGATGGTGTCGAGGTATTCCTTCTGCTGCTTTTCGGGCAGTTCATCAGTCATGTCCGTCTTGATGAAGCCCGGGGCAACAACATTTGCCGTGATGCCGCGGGCACCGAGCTCGCGAGTGAGCGAACGCGCCATGCCCACGAGCCCAGCCTTGGCTGCCGAGTAGTTGAACTGACCGGGCACGCCGTAGAGGCCCGAAACAGAGGAAATGAAGATGATGCGGCCGAACCGCGAGCGGACCATGTTGGTGATCCCCGGTTTGACGGTGCGGAACACACCCGTGAGGTTGGTGTCGATGACCTGTTCGAATTCATCTTCTGACATCCGCATCAGCAGGTTGTCCCGCGTGATGCCGGCATTCGCCACTACGACTTCAACGGTGCCGAGCTCATTTTCGATCGCTTCATAAGCCGCTTCCAACGACGCGAGGTCCGTGACATCCGCGGCGACCGCGAATGCTCCTTCGGGAGCATCGCCGTTGCGCGAGGTGACAGCGACCTTATCGCCCTGGGCCAGGAAACGTTCGGCGATCGTGCGACCGATGCCGCGGTTTCCGCCGGTTACAAGAACAACACGGGGTTCAGCCACGCTGGTCCTTTCAATCTGGAGTCAATCTCTCCCAACCTAGCCTAAAGCCCAGTCGGGCGTGGTTGAACAACAAAGGAGCGATATGCTTTTGTAGTCCGTTTGAAAGGTGGGGAGACGTGAACAGCAGGCCCGCGGTCAACATCACCTCGGCCAGCGAATCTCACGAAGCCGATCTCAACGCGCGCACCCGCAAGTACCTGATACTCATGGCCATTCGCATGGTCTGCTTTGTCGGGGCTGTATTCGCACACGGCTGGTTTCGCTGGGCACTTGTCGCCGGCGCCGTCGTCCTTCCGTGGATTGCCGTTCTCATTGCCAATGCCGTCGTCCGCCGTTACAGCCCGATCGATGCCGAACAGCCCGCGCCCACCGCAGCCCCGCTGGGCCAGCCAAAACAGAGCAGCCCGGCCGCACCGGACGACCCGATCATCATCGACGGCGAAATCGTGGAGGACGACGATGACTGACCTGCAGTGCTCGGCAAAGGGCTGCCCAGCACTGGCGTCGTGGGCTCTTCTGTGGAACAACCCGAAACTCCACTCCGATGAACGCCGCAAAGTGTGGCTGGCCTGCAGTCTGCACCGAGAAACCCTCGAAGAATTCCTCACACTCCGGTCATTTCTGCGTGAAACTGTGCCCGCAGACCGTATTCCCCCAGGAGCTGGATAAGTGCGCTACGGATTCCTCTTCTCCGCAAAATGGCTGCGCTACATCGCCATTGCAATCATCTTCGCCATCGCGTGTGCGCTTTTGGCCAACTGGCAGAACAGCCGCCGTGAAGCCCGCAACGCCGAAATCGAGCGCATCGAAGCGAACTACAGCGCTGCCCCGCAGCAGCTGCACAAGGCGGTGCCGTCCGCATCAGACCAGCTGCCGGATGAGGCCGATTGGAAACACGTGACCGTCACCGGGACCTACGCCGCAGACCATACGGTCCTTGCGCGCAACAGGCCTCTGGGCGGGCAGCCCGGATATTTCGTCGTCACACCGCTGCAGACCGACAACGGTCCCGTGGCAGTCGTGCGCGGGTGGACACCGAGCTCAAGCAGCCCCGATCCGAGCAGCGTGCCCGCTCCCCCGCACGGCACCGTCACAGTCGACGGCTGGATTCGCCCCGCGGAAGACGGCAAGCCCGATGACAACACTGTCGGCACGGTCAAACAGCTCGATCCGAAGGTGATGGGAATCGACGACGGATACACCGGCCTGTATCTCCAAGCCGGCAGCGAAGACCCGCAGGCAGACGAAGCCCTCACGGGCCTGCCGAAGCCATCGGTCGATCCCGGCTCTCACCTGTCCTACACCCTGCAATGGATTCTGTTCGGCGCTATGGCACTCGGTGCGATCATCGTCGCAGCCGTGCGAGAACGCAGGGCAATCGCGGCGGGCAAGGACCAGCAGCAGGCCGACTACGTCGTCGTGGAAAAGGCTGCGATCGCACACGGAGTGCGCACCTCCGGCAGCCGCTACGGCGACGATGGGCGCAGGGTCAGATCAGGCCGTCGTGACCGTTCGGCAGAGGCAGACGAAGACGCGCTTCTGGACTCCCAGGGCTGGGGCTGAGACTGCGAGACCAGAGCCCCAGCTCACTCGCATCAGGCCAGTTCAACCAGGTCCAGGTAGTCCTCGCTCCACAGGTCCTCGTCAGCATCCGGCAGCAGCAGCACCCGGTCGGGGTTAAGAGCCTCAACAGCACCGGCATCGTGCGTCACCAGCAGGATCGCACCCTCATAGCGTTCAATGGCCGACAGGATCTCCACCCTCGACTGTGGGTCGAGGTTGTTTGTCGGCTCATCTAGAAGAAGCACATTGGCTGAAGACACCACGAGGCAGGCCAACGCCAGGCGGGTCTTCTCGCCGCCGGAGAGAACGCCCGCGGGCTTGTCGACGTCTTCGCCGGAGAACAGGAATGAACCGAGCACAGTGCGCACCTTCGTGTCGTCAAAAGCATCCGGTGCGGCCGACTGCATGTTCTCCAGAACCGTCCGCTCAAGATCGAGTGTGTCGTGTTCCTGCGCGAAATAGCCCAGTTTGAGGCCGTGCCCGGCAACGACTTCGCCGCTGTCTGGTTCTTCGACACCGGCCAGAAGCTTCAGCAGGGTTGTCTTTCCGGCCCCGTTGAACCCGAGAATCACAACGCGCGTGCCCCGGTCAACAGCGAGGTCGACACCGGTGAACACCTCCGTCGAACCGTACGCTTTGGACAGGCCGCGCGCCTCAAGCGGTACCCGACCGCACTTGGCAGGTTCGGGGAACCGGAGGTCAGCGACCTTTTCGCGCTGCCTCTCCCCCTGTGTGCTGGCCAGAAGCCGGTCCGCCCTCTTGGCCATGTTCTGCGCGGCAACCGTCTTCGTGGCTTTCGCGCGCATCTTGTCGGCCTGGGCGTGCAAGGCTGCAGCCTTCTTTTCGGCGTTGGCGCGTTCACGGCGCCTGCGACGTTCGTCGTCTTCACGCTGTTTGAGGTACTGCCGATAGCCCATCGAATAGATGTCAATGCACTGGCGCGTGGCGTCGAGGAAGAACACCTTGTTGACGACTTCGTCGATCAGGTCGAGGTCATGCGAGATGATGATGAGCCCACCGGGATACTTGGCCAGATAGTCCCGCAACCACAGAACGCTTTCGGCATCGAGGTGGTTGGTCGGCTCATCGAGAATCATGGTCTTCGGTGCTTCAAACAGAATTCGGGCCAGTTCGACCCTGCGCCGCTGACCGCCGGAAAGAGTCTGCAGCTCTTGTTTGAGAAGCTCCGCATCCAGCCCCAGATTGGCTGCAATCGCAAGCGCTTCAGATTCAGCAGCATAGCCGCCGGCGGCTATGAATTCGTCTTCAATGCGCGGGTACTTGTCGATGGCCTTCGACGCGGTGTCCGGATCAGGCGAAGACATCTGCTCCTCCGTGCGGCGCAGACGCTTGGCCAAAACGTCGAGCTCCCGCCCGGCTAGGATCCTCTCTTTGCCCGTCATGCGGAGATTGCCCGTCCGCGGATCCTGCGGCAGATAGCCGACCGAACCGGAGCGGAACACCTGCCCGGCGCTCGGCGGCACCTCGTCCATGAGGGCCTTTGTCAAGGTGGTCTTGCCCGCGCCGTTGCGACCCACCAGACCAACCCGGTCACCCTTCTCGACGCGGAAGGTGACATCGGACATGAGCACGCGGGCGCCCACCGTGATTTCGAGGCCGGATGCGGCAATCATTCCGCAACCGCCTTCTCAATGAGTGCGCGCAGGTACTGCTGCGGGCGGACGCCGTCTTCACGTGCGCGCTCGGCGATGGCCCCCGCGAGGTCACGCGGAACATCTGCCCAGATGCGCACCGTATCTGTGGTCGAGGCCGCGGTTGAGCGGTCCTCGGAAGACGAGGTGCCGGAGGATGAGGACTCGGCTGTGCCACTGCCTGCGGTGTCGGGTTCGTTCGCAGCTTCTCCGCTGTACCCGGGACCACTGTCGAGCTTCGCGCCTTTCTGATAGGCGCCAGCCGCAGCTCGGGCGAGATCATCGGCCCTTTCGTTCATCCTGTGGTTTGCGTGCCCCTTCACCCACTCGTATGTGATGGAGCGGCCCGCAGACTTGGCAGCAGACATGAGTTCATCGAGCTGCTTCATGAGGTCGTCGTTGAGCACGGGCGATCCGTTGGCTTTCTTCCATCCGCGCTTCTTCCAGCCGGTCATCCACTTGGTGATCGAATTGATGGCGTACTGCGAATCACACAGAACGTGCACGTCAGCGCCAGAATCCTCGACTGCGCGGAGGAGCTCGATGACGGCCTGCAGCTCTCCGCGGTTGTTCGTCGCCTTGGGCCACCCGCCACAAGCCCACTGGTCGTCGCTGATGTACCAGGCCCAGCCGGCGGGGCCGGGATTGCCGAGAGCCGAACCGTCAACGGCTGCGATGATCGTCACAGAACTCCTAGAGAAGACTTTGGGGGCGGGTAGATTCTACCCGCCCCCAAGGATCAGCTGATCAGATGTTGAAGCCCAGTGCACGCATCTGCATGCGGCCGTCTTCTGTGATCTTCTCCGGGCCCCACGGCGGCATCCAGATCCAGTTGAGGCGGAATGCCGGGACGATGCCGTCGAGCGCCTGGGCGATCTGGTCTTCGATGACGTCGCTCAGCGGGCACGCCGCCGAGGTCAGGGTGATGTCGATGACAGCAGTGCCGTCTTCTTCGACAACAACCCCGTAGACGAGCCCGAGGTCGACGACGTTGACGCCGAGTTCTGGGTCAACGACGTCCAGGAGCGCTTCTGTGACTTCTTCTGCAGAGGCGTTGCTCGGCGAATCGATGACTTCGGTCACACTTTCCTCCTCTGATGTGTCAGGCGGTCTGGAAGAAGCGGTCGTAGCCTTCGTTTTCCAGACGCTCGGCCAGTTCCGGTCCGCCCTCTTCGACGATCTTGCCGTCGACGATCACGTGCACGAAGTCCGGCTTGATGTACTGCAGGATGCGCGTGTAGTGGGTGATGAGCAGAATGCCCACGTCGGTGTTGTCTTTAGCGCGGTTGACGCCCTCGGACACAATGCGCAGGGCGTCGACGTCAAGACCGGAGTCGGTTTCGTCGAGGATCGCAAAGCGCGGCTTGAGCAGCTCCATCTGCAGGATTTCGTGGCGCTTCTTCTCACCGCCGGAGAACCCTTCGTTGACGTTGCGGGTGGCAAATGCCGGGTCAACGCGCAGCTTCTCCATGGCTTCGCCCAGTTCTTTCGACCAGGTGCGCAGCTTGGGAGCTTCGCCGTCGATGGCGGTTTTGGCGGTGCGCAGGAAGTTCGTGACGGTCACGCCGGGAACTTCCACCGGGTACTGCATAGCGAGGAACAGACCGGCCTTGGCGCGTTCGTCTGCTTCCATTTCGGTGATGTCTTCGCCGTCGAGCTCAATCGTGCCCGAGGTGATGGTGTAGGCGGGGTGGCCGGCCAGGGCGTAGGCCAGCGTCGACTTGCCCGAGCCGTTGGGGCCCATGACGGTGTGGGTCTTCTTCGAGTTGATGTCGAGTGACAGGCCCTTGAGGATCTCCTTCGGGCCTTCGTCGGTTTCTACGCTGACGTGGAGGTCGCGGATAGAGAGAGTGGACATGTTTCCTGCTTTCAGTGCGTCGAGTTGATGTCTACGAAGATCGTGCCGTCGCGCTCTTCGGCGGCGTAGACGGCTACGGGCTCGAAGGCCGGGGGTGATTCGGGCTCACCCGTTCTTAAGTCGAAGGCCGAGCCGTGCAGCCAGCATTCGATCGAACAGCCCGAAACTTCGCCTTCAGCCAGCGAAACTTCGCCGTGCGTGCAGACGTCGTTGACGGCGTGGACCGCGCCGTCTTCCGTGCGCGCAACACACACTTCGACGTCGTCGATGACCACCCGCACGGCGGTGCCGATGGCGAGTTCGTCCGATTTCAGTGCTGGCTTGCTGCTCATTCGGCCATGCTCCGAGCGAGTTCTTCTTCGATTTTCTGGCTGAGGAGGTCTTCGACTTCCTCGTTTTCGATCTTCTGGATGATTTCGTTGAAGAAACCGCGAACGACCAGGCGGCGCGCTTCGTCTTCGGGAATGCCGCGGCTCATGAGGTAGAACAGGTGCTCTTCGTCGAACTGGCCGGTCGACGATGCGTGGCCGGCGCCTTCGATTTCGCCCGTTTCGATTTCCAGGTTGGGAACCGAGTCAGCACGGGCACCCTTGCTCAACAGCAGGTTGCGGTTCATTTCGTAGGTGTCGATGCCGAGGGCCTCGGGGCGGATCAGGACATCGCCGATCCAGACGGTGCGCGCGTCCTTACCGTAGAGGGCGCCCTTGTACAGCACGTTCGACACGGCCTTCGGCGTGTTGTGGTCCACGTAGGTGCGGTGTTCGAAGTGCTGTCCAGCATCGGCGAAGTACAGCCCGAACATTTCGGCTTCTCCGCCGGGCGCGGAGTAGCGGACGTTGGTGTTCAGCCGCACGATCTTTCCGCCGAGCGTAATCTGCACGTGCTTGAAGTACGCGTCCTTGCCGACGACGGCATCGTGCTGCGCAGCGTGCAGGGCGGTGTCGTCCCACAGCTGCAGTTCGATGAAGTCGACGTTGGCGCCGTCTCCCACAACCGTCGTGATCAGCTCGCTGTAGTCAACGGTTCCCCTGTGGGTGACGATGAAGTCAACGTGGGCGTTCTCACCGACTGTCACGAGGGTGTGGCCGTGAACGAGGCCCCCTGCGCCCGTGAGGTCGATGCGGACGGGTTCGCTGATCTCGGCACCGGCTTCCACCGAATAGTGGGTGACGGTCGCCGCCTGATTGGCGGCGATGACAGCCGGAAGGTCTTCCGGTGCTACCGCGCCGAGCTCGCGAGCCCGTTCCAGCGTGATCGTTTCTACGGCGACGCCTTCGGGCAGGGTCTCTTCGCGGCCGAGCGTTCCGTTTCCGGTCTGGTTCTGAAGCAGCGCGTCGAGCTTCTTGACCGGGCTGAAGCGCCATTCTTCTTCCCGGCCGGTCACTGCCGGGAAGTCAGCGATGTCGAAGCTGCGCGTGCGCTGCGAACGAGTGGTGGCAGGCACCTGCTTGGGCGCGGTGCTGCTCGAGGTCTGGGTCATTATTCTCCTTTGACAGTCGGCGTGATCGCGGCTGGACTGGTCAGCCGACCGCGCCTTCCATCTGAAGTTCGATAAGGCGGTTGAGTTCGAGTGCGTATTCCATCGGCAATTCGCGTGCAATCGGTTCGACAAAGCCGCGGACGATCATGGCGTAGGCCTCAGTTTCGTCCAGGCCACGGCTCATGAGGTAGAACAGCTGGTCTGCCGACACCTTCGACACGGTGGCCTCGTGCCCGAGGGTCACATCGTCATTGCGAATGTCGATGTACGGGTACGTGTCCGAACGCGAATGATTGTCCACCAGCAGAGCGTCACACAGCACGTTGTTAGCCGAACCGGATGCGTTCGGGTACACGTGCACGAGTCCGCGGTAGGCGGAGCGACCGCCGCCGCGGGCAACGGACTTCGCGACGATGTTCGAGGACGTGTTCGGGGCTGCGTGCACCATCTTCGAACCGGTGTCCTGGTCCTGGCCAGAGCCTGCGAAGGCAACAGACAGGGTTTCACCGCGAGCGTGTTCGCCGGTCATCCAGATGGCCGGGTACTTCATGGTGACCTTCGAGCCGATGTTGCCGTCGATCCACTCCATGGTGGCGCCCTCTTCGGCGATCGCGCGCTTGGTCACGAGGTTGTACACGTTGTTCGACCAGTTCTGCACGGTCGTGTAGCGAACCTTTGCGCCCTTCTTGGCGATGATCTCAACGACTGCCGAGTGCAGGGAGTCGGACTTGTAGATCGGAGCGGTGCAGCCCTCGACGTAGTGCACCGACGAACCTTCGTCGGCAATGATGAGTGTGCGCTCGAACTGGCCCATGTTCTCGGTGTTGATGCGGAAGTAGGCCTGGAGGGGAATTTCGACGTGAACGCCCTTGGGGACGTAGACGAACGAACCGCCGGACCACACAGCGGTGTTGAGCGCGGAGAACTTGTTGTCGCCGGAGGGGATGACGGTGCCGAAGTACTCTTCGAAGATCTCCGGGTAGTCGCGCAGGCCGGTGTCCGTGTCAACGAATATGACACCCTGGCGCTCAAGCTCTTCGTTGATCTTGTGGTAGACGACCTCGGATTCATACTGCGCAGCGACACCGGCGACCAGGCGCTGCTGTTCAGCTTCCGGGATGCCCAGGCGGTCGTAGGTGTTCTTGATGTCCTCCGGGAGGTCATCCCACGTCTGCGCCTGCTGCTCGGTCGAGCGCACAAAGTACTTGATGTTGTCGAAGTCAATGCCGCCCAGGTCTGGGCCCCACTGCGGCAGCGGCTTCTTCTCAAAGAGCTCGAGTGCGCGCAGCCTGCGCTGCAGCATCCATTCGGGCTCGTCCTTCAGCTTCGAGATGTTGCGGACGACATCCTCATTCAGGCCGCGCTGAGCATTGGCGCCTGCTTCATCAGAATCATGCCAGCCGTATTCATAGGCGTTCCCGATGTCTTTCAGTTCGGGATTGGCTTCCAGAATCCAGTTGGATTCAGTGGTGTCAGTCACCTTGCTCCTCCTTGGTTTTGTTCCGGCGCATCGATCAGCGGTCTGTTGACGTCTGAAGTCGGCACGTGCGTTGTGCACACATGACCGCCGGCTGCGAGCGTCGACAGGCGCCTGATGTCCACGCCCAGAAAATCAGAGAAGGCATCGAGCTCTGCTTCGCAGAACTGCGGATACCTTGCGGCAGCTTTGTGTATTGGACAGTGCCCCTGGCACAGCTGCATGGCCTCCAGCGGTGTTCCCACCGCCACGGGGGTTGCCGATGTGGCGTACCCCTCGGCATCGAGTGCCGCGGCGAGATCGCGGGAGCGTCCTGCCACGGTGGCGGACCTGCGGCCGACACGCGCTTCGACACGATCCATGAGTTCGCCGATCCGCTGCCTGGCGAACTCCTCTACTGCACTCTCCCCGAGTTTATCTTCGAGGAACTCGAGTGCCTCAACGGTCAGTTCGTCATAGGAGTGGCTGATTCGGCTGTGGCCAGCGGTCGAGACCACGTAGTGGCGTGCCGGGCGCCCCCGGCCGGTCTTCGCACCGGCCAGTTCCCGCACCTCGATCGCGCCCTCATCTGTCAGTGCGTCCAGGTGCCGTCTTATGGCCGCGGCGGTCAGGTCGAGCTGGCGGGCGATGCTGGCAGCGGTGATGGGACCGTGATCCAATACCGCCTGCAGCACCCGCGCCCGGGTGCGCAGCACAGCCTGCGAACTCTGCTGAGACATAACCTGCCTTGCTGCATAGACTTATGAGGCGTTCTGCCTCATTTTCATTCAATAACATTAATGTGGCCTAAATTGTTCCACAAGCACCGGGCCTGGGCGTCCTCCGCACGTCCGGCGGGCCAGACGGCTACAGTGGGCACCTGTGACAGCACTTCAAGTCCGCGACGTCCGGTTCGCCTACGGCCGCAGAACCGCCGTCGACGGAATCTCACTTTCTGTTGAACCGGGTATGACCACCGCGGTTCTCGGCCCCAACGGAGCGGGAAAATCCACTCTCATCTCGCTGTGCACCGGTCTGTTGCGCCCACAGTCCGGTTCGGTCGAGATCTTCGGCCGCAGCCCCCTGGAAACACAGACCAGGGCTCTCATCGGCGTCATGCTGCAAGACGGGGGTCTGCCCATGGCCGCAAAGCCGCCGGCCATTCTCAAACACCTGGCGCGAATGTACGCAGACCCGGCAGACCCGGACGAACTCATGGACCAGCTGGGCATCCGATCCTTTGCCGGACGGTCCATCCGCCGGCTCTCCGGCGGTCAGAAGCAGCGCGTGGGCTTGGCCGCAGCGCTTATCGGCAAGCCCAGCCTCGTGTTCCTCGACGAACCGACCGCCGGGCTGGACCCGCAGGCGTCCCTGGCAGTCAAAGACATTGTCAGCAGCCTCGCTGACAGGGGAACGGCCGTCGTGCTGACAACCCACAACATGGCAGATGCACAAGAGCTTGCCGACAACGTCCACATTGTCGACCACGGGCAGATCATTGCCCAGGGAACGCCGTCAGAGCTCACCGCGGGCCGCACCTCGGTTCTGCGCCTGACCTTTGCCGAGGCTCCCCCACACAAGCTCAGCGACAAGCTGCGCTCTCGCTGGGACCTCAGCTGCGCTTCGGCAACGGCTATGACCTCAACCGGCGCCTACACGGCTGAGGACCTCAGCCAGATCACAGCGGAAATAGCAGCCAGCGGAGCAGAGCTGACGGGCTTGACGATGAGCTCTGGCGACCTTGGCGATGTCTTCCTCCAGCTGACGGGAAGGAGCCTGCGATGACAGCGCGCACGAATGCCGAAGAGCCCGGCTCATTCCGGCAGCGGCCCGCACCTGCCGTTGGCCGCGTTACCGCACGCGCAGCGTTTGAGACCAGGGCGATTCTCGGCAACGGCGAGCAGCTGATTTTGTCGCTGGTGCTGCCGCTGGCGATCCTGTTCACCCTGTCCCTGACAGGAATCCTGGAGGTCTTCGGCTATACGGGAAGCAATCACACGGCCGTTGCACTGGCGGGCGTACTCGGGGTGTCCATTGCCTCCAACGCTTTCACCGGCCAGGCGATCGCGACCGCTTTCGAGCGCCGCTACGGGGTTCTGCGCCACACCGCAACAACGCCCCTGGGCGTCAGCGGCCTCGTGGCAGGCAAAATTGCAGCCGTGCTCGCCGTGACCGTCGTCCAGTACGCTCTCGCCTTCGCCTGCGCGGCCTTTCTGGGCCTAGAGGCGAATATCAGCATTTCAGCGGTTGTTTTAAGCGCAGCTTTAGGCACCGCCGCTTTTGTCGGCCTGGCTCTTCTCATGGCCGGAACCATGAGGCCCGAGGCGGTGCTCGCCTTCGCCAATCTCCTGTGGGCTGCCATGGCCGGCGGCGGTGGACTGCTCATCGACCACGGCGGCACGTGGGGTTCTGTCGTAGGCTTTCTGCCCTCTGGAGCTTTGGGATCGGCGCTGCGCAGCGCTGTGATCGACGGTCGCTTCGACTGGATGAGCCTGCTCGTTTTGGCGGTGTGGGCGGTCATCGCAGCGGCAGCGGCTCGCCGATGGTTCTCCTACGACGACAAATGAGACAATAGGGGCCATGTCGACCTCCGCCTCTGTTTCTCCCGCGGCAGCCCCGCACAGAAGTGAAAAGCTTCCCCGCCGAGTTCGCGTGGCTGCGTGGGTTGTCCTCTTAGCCCAGGTGAGCATTATCGTCACCTCAACGGCCGTGCGCCTGACAGGATCCGGTTTGGGCTGTTCCGACTGGCCCATGTGCGAGCCCGGATCGCTGACGAACACCCCGGAGATGGGCATTCACGGCTTCATCGAGTTCGGCAACCGGGTCCTGGGCGTTGTCCTCGGTCTCATCTGCCTCGCCGCGCTCATCGTGGTCTGGCCGTGGCGGCGCGAACGGCCCGAACTCGCGTGGTCGGCCTTTGCACTTCTCATGGTTGTGCCCGTCCAGGCTGTCATCGGAGGCATGTCGGTGCTGACAAAGCTCAACCCGTGGGTTGTCGCCAGCCACTTCATTCCATCTGCCGCATCAGTCGCGGTTGCCGCGTATCTGATTGTCCGCGTGTATTCCGGACCGGGACCGCGCAGAGCGGTCGGACCGGCAAAGCTGCGGACGCTCATGTGGATCATCGCGGCACTGCTCGCGGTCGTCCTCGTGTTCGGCGTCCTCACCACCGGGGCTGGGCCGCACGCGGGCGACCGCGAATCGGCTCGCAACGGCCTGCCGACCGTGTGGATGGCCCGCTTCCACGCGTTTCCCGTCTGGCTGATGGTCCTGACCGCGGTGTGGGCTCGCGTCATCGCAGCAAAAGAAGGCGCTGTCCCCCAAGCCCGCGCAATCGACTTTCTCTTGGCCGTCACGGTCGTTCAGGGTCTGATCGGCTACGTCCAGTACTTCACCGGTCTGCCGATCGGCATTGTCTTGGTCCACATGTTCGGTCTGACGCTTGTGATCATGGCCGCGGTGTTCGCCATCATGTCGAACTACTCGTGGAAGGATGCACCTGCTCACCCGGCAGATGACATTTTCGAACCTACAGACAGCAGGCCCTGACACATGCTTCTGCATCTTTTTCGCAAGTTCGCGCTTCCGCTGTGGCCTGCGCTTCTCGGCCTGTTGGTCTTTGAAGCCCTGCAGATTGCAGGATCGCTGGCTCTGCCGACCCTCAATGCGCGCGTGATCGACGACGGGATTGCCGTTGGAGACGCTGCCGTGGTGTGGCGTTTGGGCGCAGCCATGCTGGCTCTGACTTTCGGACAGCTGGTGACCAATATCCTCGCGGTTGCCTGCGGCGCGTACGCCTCCCTCAAAGCGGCGCAGCACATGCGCACGGCGTTCTTTGCCAAGGTGTCGTCGTTCGGGTTTCAGGAGATCGCCCAGTTCGGCACATCGAGTTTGGTGACCCGCTCAACCAACGACGTCCGCCAGGTCCAGCAGTTCCTGACAATGGCGATGTCGATCGCGATCATGGCTCCGTTTATGGCCGTCGGCGGGCTCATCATGGCGCTGACTCTGGACCTTGCGCTTTCGTGGACGATTGTGGCTACTGTCGTCCTGCTCATGGCGATCATGGTGTGGGCAATTCGCGGGATGGTGCCGAGCTTCCGCATCATGCAGGAGCGCCTTGACGCTATGGGGTCGGTTCTGTCACAGCAGCTCTCAGGCCTGCGGGTCATCCGTGCCTTCGTCAAAGAAGACGCTGAGAAGAAGCGCTACGAACGGGTCAATGATCAGATGACGGACGCCTACATGACTGTCGGAAAGTATTTCGTGACCCTGTTTCCGCTGGTCATGCTCGTTGTCGGCCTTGGCGAGATGGCCATTGTGTGGTTCGGGGCGCTCGGTGTGGAAGCCGGCACCAGCAATGTCGGTTCGATTATGGCGTTCACGCAGTACCTCATGCTGATCCTCATGGGCGTTCTCATGGCCTCGTTCCTGGCCATGATGATGCCCCGTGCCGAAGTCGCCGCCGGCCGCATCCGGGAAGTGCTGGAAACCGAGCCGGCACAGACGCGCTCAGGTTCCGCCGAGTCCGTTTCCCACCCCGGTCTGCTGGAAGTCTCCGATGTCACTTTCTGCTTCCCCGGGGCCGAGGCGCCCGTTCTGGATTCGGTCACGTTCACCTGCCGACCGGGCACCACGACTGCGATCATCGGCGCCACGGGCTCCGGCAAGACCGTTCTCATGCAGCTCATCGTGGGCTTGCTTGACCCCACGAGCGGCTCTGTCGTCATCGGCGGGGTGCCCGCCGAAGAGCTCACGGCAGAAGCACGCAGCGAACAGTTCGGCTATGTGCCGCAGAAACCGCAGGTTTTCGGCGACACGATCGAGGGAAATCTGCGCAAGGGCAACCCCGGTGCCACTGATGCTCAAGTGCAGAGCGCCCTGCGCACATCCCAGGCGTGGGAGTACGTGCAGGGGCTAGAAGGCCAGACCCAGTACCGGGTCAACCAGAACGGCACTAACCTCTCCGGCGGTCAGCGTCAGCGGCTGGCAATCGCCATGGCACTGGTTCGCCCAAGTCCCATCCTGATCTTCGACGATTCCTTTT
Source organism: Brevibacterium sp. HMSC063G07 (assembly GCF_001810665.1). NCBI lineage: Bacteria > Bacillati > Actinomycetota > Actinomycetes > Micrococcales > Brevibacteriaceae > Brevibacterium > Brevibacterium sp. HMSC063G07. The sequence goes on along the minus strand of NZ_KV802321.1, from coordinate 304,109 downwards.
CGGCCCTCGACACGCAGACAGAAGCGCGAGTGCGGGACGGAATTGCCCAGATGGGTCCGCGCACCCAGATCGTCGTCACCCAACGCTGCTCAAGTGCAGCCCGGGCCGATCAGATCGTCGTGCTCGATGAAGGTCGAGCCGTTGCAGTCGGCACGCACACCGAGCTTTTGGAATCCTCGGACGTCTACCGGGAGATCTACTCATCGCAGACGGGAGCGGCCCATGAGTGAAGAAACCCCGCCAAACGAAAAGTCCGCTCACTTCTGGGCCACGGTCAAACGGTTCGTCGGCGAATTCAGACCGCATCGCACCCCGATGGTCATCACCGTCATCACCCTGTTCGTCGGCACAGTGCTCACAATTGCGGCACCCTATGTTTTCGGACTGGCGACAGACGCCGTGTTTGCAGGCTATCTGTCGATGACGACCGCGGCTGGGCAGCATGCCGAAGAAGCTGCACAGGCGCGCGATCAGCAGTCATCGCTGGGACCCATCATCGACACGATGGATGTCGTGCCCGGAGCTGGGATGGACTTCGGGCTCATCGGCAAACTCGTTCTCGTCGGTGTTGCGGTGTACGTCCTATCTTCGCTGTTCACCTTCATCGGCGGCCGCGTGAGCATCCGGGTTGTCAACATCGTCATGAGCGATATGCGCGCTCGTGTCGAGGCAAAGCTGCACCGGGTGCCGCTGTCCTACGCCGATAGGCAGCGCAAGGGCGATGTTCTGTCCCGGCTGAACAACGACCTCGACAATGTCACCCAGGTCGCCAATGAAAACCTCCAGCAGATCATTACGGGACTCATCAGCTTCTTCGGAGTACTCGCGGTGATGTTCACCCTGTCGTGGCAGCTGGCGCTCATTGCGGTTGCCTCAATTCCGATTACGGGTGTGATCTTCGCGCTCATCGGCGTGCCCAGCCAACGGCAGTTCAGCAGGCAATGGGCCGCAACCGGCGAACTCAATGCGCACGTCGAAGAGTCAATCACCGGGATTGCGCTGCTGCGCGTACACGGCGGGCTTCCGGCGGCACGCACAGAGTTCGAAAAATCGAATCGCGAAGTCTATGCCGCCAGCCTCCGGGCGCAGATTCTGTCCGGTTCGATCATGCCGTCGATGACATTCGTGTCGAACCTCGTGTTCGTCGCAATAGCGATTGTGGGGGCGGCTCTCGTGGCCGGCGGAGCCATCACTCTGGGCATTGTGCAGGCCTTTGTGTGGTACTCACGCCAGTTCTCTCAGACCTTCGGCCAGCTGGGCGGCATGGCATCGCGCCTGCAGTCGGCTGCTGCAAGTGCCGAGCGCGTCTACGAACTTCTCGACGCTCCGGAGGAAACACCGCAGACGGACGTCGAGCCCTTTGCCCCCTCGCACGGGAAAATCGAGTTCTCTGCGGTCGGCTTCTCCTACAGCCCCGATGAGGAGCTCATCTCCGATTTGACGCTCACTGCCCAGCCGGGTCAGACAATTGCCGTTGTGGGACCCACGGGTGCTGGCAAAACCACGATCGTCAACCTGCTCATGCGCTTCTACGACGCGGATTCCGGCAGCATACGGATCGACGGACGAGATGTTCGCAACATGAGTCGAGCCGATCTGCGCCGCCCTATCGGCATGGTTCTGCAGGACACGTGGCTGTTTGAGGGCTCCATACGGGACAACATCGCCTACGGCAATGATCGTGCCGATTCCAGCGCAATCGAAGCGGCCGCCCAGGCCGCCTACGTGGACCGCTTTACGTCGCAGCTGCCTGACGGTCTGGATTCCATGATCACCGAAACCGCAGACAACATCTCCGCGGGGCAGCGTCAGCTCATCACAATTGCCCGCGCTTTTGTGTCCGAGCCGACGATCCTGATTCTCGACGAGGCCACCTCGAACGTCGATACTCGCACAGAAGTGCTGGTGCAGGAGGCAATGAACAGGCTGCGGGCGGGGCGGACGAGCATTGTCATAGCCCACCGGCTGTCGACCATCCGCAATGCGGATGTCATCGTCGTCATGGACAAGGGCAGCATTGTCGAGCAGGGCGCGCATGACGATCTCATTGCCGCCGGCGGCCTCTACGCGTCACTGCACGCGGCGGGTTTTGGCGAAGAGTAGCTCTCAGGGCTCAGCCGAGCCAGAGCGCACAGCACCGACAGCACCGCGTGCTATGTGCCGAAAACGTCCGGCCAGCTGTTCCGGACGCAGCGGCCCGTCCGCGCGATACCACTGGGAGATTCCCGTGCACATGCTGATCACAGCGGTCACGGCTTCGCGCGGATAGGGCACGCTGAATTCGCCATCGGCGGCACCGCGTTGGACTATTCTGCTGAGCCTGGCGTGCTGCGCATCGCGCAAAGCAACGTAGTCGGGCCTGTCATCAGGGTGAATCGAGCGAAGCTCTGAGGCTGCCACAAAGGCGAGCTGCTGGTTCTTTGCATGGAACAGCACCATGCATTCGACGTATGCGTCGAGCTGCTCAGCACTGCTTGCACCAGCCTGCTCTTCTGCAAGGTCAGAACGGGCCGCGAGGTCAGTCATCGCGTAGCGAATGACAGCCAGCAGAAGGTCGTATTTCGATTTCCAATGGTGGTAGAGCCCAGGCACCGAAAGACCTGCGCGATCGGCTATCTGGCGGATGCTTGTGCCGTGGAAGCCCTTGTCGGCGAAACAGCTGAGGGCAGCGCGGAGAATCGGCGGCATCACAGTGTCGTAAAAAGCGCGCCAGTTTCCGTCTTCTATCGACGGCTGGAAATCCTCCATCGTGCTTCCTCTTTCTGCAATTCGGCATCCCCCACACTCTTACACGCGAATGACTCTTGACATTGCGCGGCTCGCCGTGTGAGGGTTCATACACCGAGCGATCGCTCGGTCGGGACATTCGAAGGAGCATGTCATGGGGCACACCAAGCGATGGACACATCTCTACCCTGAACACATCCCGAAAAGCGTCGAGGTCGAACACGCAAATCTACCGGAAGGGTGGAAAGCACGCGTTGCCCGAGACCCAGACAACACAGCCCTCGTCTACTTCGATCGAGTATTCTCCGCCGCGGAGGTTGACAGAAAGTCCGATGCTCTTGCTGCGGCCTTAGCGCAGCGGGGAATCGGCAAAGGCGACTGCGTCGGTTTGAAGCTGCAGAACATTCCCCAGTTCCCCCTTGCTCTGCTCGCCTTGTGGAAACTCGGCGCTTCCGCTCTGCTCATCAATCCCATGTACCGCCAGCGAGAGTTCCGCAGGCTGGTAGACGATTCCGGCGCCAAGGGCGTCATCGTTGAAGACACGCTGTTTGAGGAGACGCGGAGCTTCTGCGAGGGCTCTGACGTTGAGTGGCTTCTCACCACGTCGAGTCTGGACTACCAGACCCGCAACGACCCCCGCGTCTTCGCCAGCACCGAACGCCTTGACGCTGCTTCCGACGGCGATGTCTGCGCACTGATCGAACAGTTCGACGGCAGCGCACCGCCCCCTGTCCAGCTGAATCACAACGACGTGGCCGTCATGGTCTACACGTCGGGAACAACCGGACCGGCCAAGGGCGCACCGAATACACACGGAAATCTCCTGCACATTGCTGCGACGAACAGCGCGTGGCTGTCCATGACGCCCGAAGACGTCACGTTTGCTGCCGCACCGCTGTTCCACATCACGGGTGTCGGCGCCGTCAATACGACTGCCCTGCTGCACGGCGGTGCGCTCGTGTTCGCCAACAGGCCCAAGCCCGATGTCCTGGCGGATGCGTTCCGCGAGCACGGCGCCCACCACATGCTGTCGTCGATCACCGTCTACAACGCCCTGCTGCAGTCAGATGAGGTCAAGCGCGAACACTTCGCATCTGCAAAAGCGCTGCTCTCCGGCGGAGCGCCCACTCCCCCGGCCACCGTCGAGGCATTCGCAGAGAAATTCGGCATCGTAATCGGCGGGGCCTACGGAATGACGGAGACCACCTCGGCCATCATTGCCAGTCCGCCAGGCCACAGGGCACCAGTGCACAGCGCAAGCGGCACCCTGTCGGTGGGGGTGCCGCTGCCCAATGTCGACGCCGCCGTCATCGGACTTGACGGAAGCGAACTGCCGCCGGGCGAAGAAGGCGAACTTGCAGTTGCCGGACCGCAGGTGATCTCGGGCTACTGGAACAACCCGGAAGCCACAGAGAAAACGATTGTCGACGGAATGCTGCGCACCGGGGATTCCGCAATCATGGACGAAGACGGCTGGATCTACCTGGTCGACCGGCTCAAAGACCAGATCAACGCATCCGGCTTCAAAGTCTGGCCGCGCGAAGTCGAAGACGTCCTGTACGAACACCCTGCCGTCTACGAAGCCGCAGTGATCGGCAAACCAGACGAATACCGCGGTGAAACAGTTGTCGCCTTCGTGTCGCTGCACCCGAACACCCCTGCCGAACCAAGCGAGCTCAGAGACTTCTGCAGTGAACGCCTAGCGGCCTTTAAACGCCCGACAGAAATCACAATCGTCGATGAACTGCCCAAGACAGAAACCGGAAAGATTCAACGCCGCGCACTGCGGTGAAGCACTCCCGAGGAGAACACCATGACCGTGTACACCGAACTCGAAGGGCAGACAGCCCTTGTGACCGGCGCATCGCGCGGAATCGGCTTTGCAATAGCCGAAGAGCTCACCCGCAGCGGCGTGACGGTGGTTATGACAGCCCGCAAGGACGACGCGCTGCAGCAGGCAGTCAACAGCCTGCCGGACGGCAAAGCCATCGGCATTGCGGGCAAAGCAGATGACCCCGAACACCGCAGACAGGTACTGGACACTATTGCCGAGCGCTTCGGCAGACTCGACATCCTCATCAACAACGCAGGAATCAACCCCGTCTACGGCAAGCTCGTGGACCTCGAAATGGCAGCCGTTGAGAAGGTGCTGTCAGTCAACCTGCTCTCAACCCTGGCCTGGACCCAAGCGGCCTACCACCACGAAGGACTGAAGTTCCGCGAAAACCGCGGCAGGGTCGTCAACCTGTCTTCGGTCGCAGGCGCAACACCGTCACCGAACCTCGGCCTGTACGGCGTTTCCAAGGCCGCGGTCAACCACCTGACCACGACTCTCGGCGCAGAACTCGGACCGGAAGTGCGAGTCAACGCGATCGCCCCGGCCGTCGTGAAAACTCAGTTCTCCGAAGCGCTCTATGCCGAAGGCGAAGACAAGGTCGCCCAGCAGTATCCGCTCAAACGCCTGGGCACACCCGAAGACATCGCACATACCGCAGTGTTCTTGGTATCCGATTCTTCGTCGTGGATCACTTCACAAGTCATCACCCTCGACGGTGGACTGCTCTCAAACGGAGGAAGGGCCTGACATGAACGCACACAGCACGCACACCCCCGATGTCGAACAGCTGCGCCGAAGAATCCGCAGCTTCGTGCGAGAGCAGATCATTCCCGCCGAACCTCGCCCCGGTGAGACCCTCCAACCAGAAGAGCTGCAGCGCCTCAAAGATGCCGCAGCCGGTGAGGGACTGCTCAGCGTGCACGTCTCCGAAGAGCACGGCGGTGCCGGTGTTCCGCTGCGCGATTGGCCTGTGCTGTTCCAAGAGGCCGGGTACTCCCCCATCGGACCGGCAGTTCTCAACATCATGGCCCCAGACGAGGGCAATATGCACATGCTCAGCCTGGTAGCGAACGAAGAGCAGAAAGAGCGCTATCTTCGTCCGCTGGCAGCAGGTCAGGTGCGTTCGTCATTCGCTATGACCGAACCGCATCCCGGCGCCGGCTCCGACCCGAACTCGCTGACTTCGAGTGCTGAGTTCTCAGACGGCCAGTGGGTGCTCAACGGACACAAGCGCTTCATTTCCGGGGCATACGAAGCATCGTTCTTCATCGCGATGATGCGCACTCCCGCACACGGTGATTCCCCCGAGGGCGCCACCATGTTCTTCGTCGATGCGGACAATCCCGGAGTGCGTGTGGGTGAGCCCATCCACACGGTTGACACCACAATTGCCGGTGGCCACCCCCACGTGTACTTCGACGACTGCAAGGTCGATTCTTCAGCAGTCATCGGTGCGGTGGGGCGGGGGTTTGAATATGCCCAGGTTCGTCTGGGACCGGCTCGCCTCACACACTGCATGCGCTGGCTGGGCCTGGCCCGCCGTTCTCTTGACATTGCGCTGGATCGGGCGGAGAAGCGGGAGATCTTCGGCGACAAGCTCTACCGTCTGGGACTTGCACAGGAGCTCATCGCGCAGTGTGAGATCGACATCGAAACATCTGCAGCGCTCATTGAGAAGACAGCACGGAAGCTGGAGGAGGACGAAGCAGCCGGCCGCAGCCTGTCGTCAATTGCGAAAGTGTATGTTTCCGAAGCTGTCTACCGGGTCATCGACCGCTGTGTGCAGATCTGCGGCGGCGACGGCGTATCCGACGGTCTGCCGCTGATTCAGTACCTCAACGAGGTTCGCCCGTTCAGGATCTACGACGGCTCGACTGAGACCCACAAGTTCGCCATAGCCCGGCGCGCTTCGTCCCGCCGCAGAAAAGAAGTGCAGGCAGGAGCACCCGATCAGGGCACAGCTGCCCTCCGCCCCTGCGATGGGGATGATTCCCGATGCTGACACAGCCTGATGGAATCGAGGTTGTCGCCACGCGCACCGAAGCGCAGGAGTTGAGCTCTCCCCCGCTGCTCGTTCTGGAATCCCTGACCGAATATCTTGACGAGCAGCGGCTGGGCTCAGGGCCGGTTGCGTGGCAGCGAATCGGCGAGGGCCAGTCGAATATCACCTACCTCCTGCGCCGCGGCGACACCCAGTTTGTTCTGCGCCGCGGACCGCGCCCTCCGCTGCCGAAGTCGACGCACGACATGAAGCGCGAAGCGCGCATCCAGTCCGCACTCGCACCCGAAGGCATAGCCGTTCCCAGCATCCTCGCCCTGTGCGAAGACGAAGCGGTCCTCGGTGTTCCGTTCTACATCATGGAGTTCCTCGACGGTGAGGTCGTCACCGACCGGGTGCCCGACTGCTTTGCCGGACCGGAGGGGCCGCGCATCGCTGTCGAGGCGATGGTCGATTCACTCGCTGCCCTGCACTCCGTCGATGTGTCTTGCGAACCGGTATCCGCTCTCGGCAGGCCCGAGGGGTACCTTGAACGCCAAGTGCAGCGTTTCAGCGGCCTGTGGGGACAGACATCGAAGCGTGAAGTCCCCCAGGTCGATGCGATCGCGCACAGGCTGGCGTCAGCACTGCCGACAACCCAGCGTCACAGTGTCGTCCACGGCGACTTCCGCATGGGCAACGTGATGTATGAAAAGTCAGCTCCGCCTCGGATTCAGGCGATCCTCGACTGGGAGATGGCAACACTCGGAGATCCCCTGGCAGACCTCGGCTACCTGGTGGCAACCTATGCCGACCCATCAGCGGAGCCGACGATTATGGAGCTGACACCCGTGACCCGCGGGTCGGCATTTCCCACCCGCGACGAGGTCATCAGCCGCTACGCCGATCGCACAGGCCTGGATGTCTCGCCGCTGAAATGGTACATGTCACTGGCACTGTGGAAGGCCGCAATCTTCTCCGAAGCAATCTACACCCGGTGGCTCAACGGCGAGCGTCCGGACGATCCCTTCGCCGCGAATCTCGACACCGGCGTCTTGACGCTGCTTGATCAAGCGCAACAGCTCATAGAGGAGTGACCATGTCCCAGCCTCCAACGTCGCAGGCTCACACACCACCTCGCCAGTACCCCCAGTCGCTGCCGACCTCCCGTGTCAAAGCTGATCGGGCTACAAGGAAATCGGTGCGGGCCTCAACCGTCGGCAACATCCTCGAATGGTACGAGTGGTCGTCCTATGCGGTCTTCGCCCCGTTCATCGCCAAGGTGATGTTCGACCAGACCGACCCCGTGTCAGCCCTGCTGGCGACCTTCGCGGTATTCGCAGTTGGGTTCTTGGCTAGGCCTCTGGGCGGTTTCGTCTTCGGCCGCTTGGCAGACAAGAAGGGCCGCAAGTTCGTTCTGCTGGTCACAATGCTGACCATGGCCGCAGGATCATTCGCAATTGGAATCATGCCCACCTACACCGCAATCGGCATCGGCGCTTCGGCTCTTCTCCTGACCATCCGCGTTGTCCAGGGCTTTGCCCACGGCGGTGAGTCGGCCGCGGCGAACACCTACGTCGCTGAGATCGCACCCGCCGCACGCCGCGGCATGTGGGGATCAATTCCCTTCATCGCCATTTTCGCCGGATCGGTCCTCGCCTATATCGTCGGAACGGTTCTCACCACGGTGCTTTCGGATGAAGCAGTTTCGGCATGGGGCTGGCGTCTGCCGTTCCTCGCAGGCGGTGTGCTCGCTCTCGTTGTGCTCTGGATGCGCCGCGAAATGCTCGAATCCGAGGTTTTCGAAAGTTCCGATGACGACATCCCGGCCGACGCGGCTGATCTCGCACACCCTGCCGCCGACACCGTCAGATCCGCAGCAGCCGAAGCACCCGCAGATGCACCGCATCCCGTCACAACGCACGCGGTGTGGAAGACGGTCATCCTCATCATCGCCTTCGTGTCAGGCATTACGGCTGCGCACTACACCTGGAGCTCCTATGTTTCGACCTATGCGATCACTCAGCACGGAATGGAACCGGCCCAGGCATACCTCGTGGTGTGCGTATCGCAGACCATTGCGCTGGCAGCTCTGCCGCTGTGGGGTCTGCTTTCCGATAAAGTCGGCCGCAAGCCGGTGCTGTTCGGCTTCGCGATCGGCATGATGGTCCTCCAGTTCCCGATGATGATGCTCATCAGCTCGGAACCGTGGACTCTGCTGGTTGCTTCGACGGTGTCGCTGGTGGTCGTCGCCATGTCCGGCGCGCTTCTGGCCTCCGTCATGTCCGAGGCCTTCCCCACCAAGTACCGCACACAGGCGCTGGGCTTCGCCTACTCCGTTTCTGTCGCAGTCTTCGGCGGTTCGGCACCGTACCTCAACGCTTTGGCAATCGACATCAACATGGCGTGGCTCTCAAGCGCGTACATCGTTGCACTGTGTGTTTCCACGCTCATCGCCGTGCTCATCATGCCCGAGACCAAGGGCATCGACCTCAACAGAATCTGATGCCGACCATCCTCTTGGTCCGCCACGGACAGGCGAGCTTCGGAGAGCCGGTGTACGATCGGCTCTCCGAAGTCGGCCGCGCACAGGCCACCGCGCTCGGCGCCTACTTACGTGAGCATCTTCCGGCTGAACCAGCGCGGATCATCACCGGCAGCCTCGAAAGGCAGACGCACACCGCGCAACTGGCGAAATCGGCCGCCGGCTGGACGGCCGATGTGACAACAGATGCACGCTGGAATGAATACGACAGCGACTGTCTGCTGAGCCTGGCGGGCTGCTCAGACGACATCATTTCGGCGACAGAGTTCCAGAAGAGAATCGAAGTCGGCATGCGCCTGTGGGCCACCGAAGCGCAGCATCGCAGCGTCTACCGTGAGTTCGCTCGCGCAGCCGACGAGGCGCTGACTGAGCTTGCGGCTGTGCCGGGCACGAGCGTTGTCTTCAGTTCCGCCGGAGTGATCTCGCAGCTGGCGACCGCGCTCATCGACGGCACAGTCGAAACGTGGGTGAAGCTGTGCCGGGTTGCCGCCAACACCGGTGTGACGACCCTCGCTGCCGGCAGACAGGGCGTGAACCTCGTGAGCTTCAACCAAACGGCCCACTGCACCGGCAGACTGCTGACCTACCGCTAGGAGTCCAACCGCCTGCTGCCGTGTACGTTAAGAGCACAGATCGGGCAGACACAGAACAGCGGGGCCGGTGAGAAGTTTCTCACCGGCCCCGCTGTTCTGCAGTCAGGAATCAGCCGAGGAACGGATTGAGGAACGGATCGATTGCAACTGCCAGGAACAGAATCGAAAGGTAGGTGATGGATCCGTGGAAAACGCGCATGGCCTTCAGCTGCGTTCCGCTCAGCCCCTGCTTTGCGCGCTTGAGGAAGGTGATGCACTCCCACATGAACCAAGCGCCCGAGCCCAGGGCGACAACCGTGTACAGCGGGCCCATGGGCGCCAGCGGGATGACAGCCAAAGATGCAGCGATCATCGCCACCGTGTAGCCGATCATCTGCACGCCGACGGTCTTCGGCGGCACCTTGTTGGGCAACATGGGAACATCGGCGGCTTCATAGTCGGCCTTGTATTTGATGGCCAGCGGCCAGTAGTGCGGCGGGGTCCAGAAGAACACCACGAGGAAAAGCGCAACGGGCGCCCAGTCAAGCGAACCGGTGACGGCAGACCAGCCGATGAAGACCGGCATGCAGCCTGCCGCGCCTCCCCAGACGATGTTCTGGGTGGTACGGCGTTTGAGGACCATGGTGTAGAAGACCGCGTACAGGAGGATCGCAGCGGCGGTCAGGCCAGCCGCAACCCAGTTGGTGAAGCCGCCCATCCACAGAATCGAGCCGATGCCCAGTGAGAACGCGAAGATCGTCGCTTCTTTCACCGAGATTTCGCCGGTGACAAGGGGGCGGGTTTCGGTCCGGGCCATGCGGGCGTCGATGTCGCGGTCGAAAATCGAGTTGAACACCGAAGCTGACGCGGCGGCGGCCGAACCGCCGATGAGGGTGGCGACGATGAGCCAAAGATTGGGCAGTCCGCGTTCGGCAAGGAACATCACCGGCGCTGTCGTGACCAGCAGCAGTTCGATGACGCGGGGTTTGGTCAGTGAGACAAAGGCCATGAAGCGGCTGCGGTTCTCAACCGAAGCAGCCGGTCGCTGTTCATCCCGAAGACGCTGCAGCGGTCGTTCTGCTTGGTGCTGCTGATGAGCGCTCACGCATTCACTTCCTGTAGTCGACGCGGTTGTTCTCACTGGATTCTCCCAGCGTCCGCTCATTCTATCCGCTGTTCCTGTGAATACCAGCTCCCACCCGGTGTGCGCGCCCGTTACAGTTGGTGTGGACGCACGTCAACAGGAGGAACCTTCGCATGAGCTCGCTGAACTGGTCTGCCGAAGACCAGGCTGCTGTCAACACTGCTCGACTTCTCGCCGCTGATGCCGTTCAGGCTGCCGGCAACGGCCACCCCGGCACCGCTATGAGCCTCGCACCCGCCGCGCACTACCTGTACCAGTATGCGATGACCCACAGCCCGGCCGATCCGAACTGGATCGGCCGCGACCGCTTCGTTCTGTCAGCGGGACACGCCAGCCTTACGCAGTACATTCAGCTGTTCCTCACCGGCTACGGGCTGGAACTTGACGACATCAAGCAGCTGCGCCAATGGGGTTCGCTCACCCCCGGCCACCCCGAGGTGGGGCACACCGCGGGCGTTGAAATCACCACGGGCCCGCTTGGCTCCGGCATTGCAAGCGCTGTCGGCATGGCTATGGCGGCACGGCGCGAACGCGGTCTGTTCGACCCCGAAACGCCGAAGGGCGAAAGCGTTTTCGACCACAGCATCTTCGTCATCGCCGGTGATGGCGACCTCCAGGAGGGCGTATCCGGCGAAGCTTCATCGCTTGCGGGCACTCAGCGTCTGAGCAACCTCATCGTCATCTGGGACGACAACCGCATCTCCATTGAAGACGACACTTCGATCGCGTTCACCGAAGACGTCGAGGCACGCTACGCAGCCTACGGCTGGCACACCCAGCACGTTTCCTGGGTCAAGGAAGACGGCACCTACCTCGAAGATCTCGACGCCCTCCACCTCGCAGTGGAAGCGGCCAAGGAAGACGACCGTCCGTCCTTCATTCGCCTGTCGACCATCATCGCCTGGCCGGCCCCGAACGCTCAGAACACGGGAGCTGCGCACGGTGCTGCGCTCGGTGACGACGAGATCGCCCAGACCAAACGGCTGCTGGGCTTCGACCCGGAAGAGAAGTTCGCCATCGCCCCGGAGGTTCTCGACTACACCCGCAAAGCCGCAGAGCGCGGCCGCGAAGCACAGCGAGACTGGAACGAGCGCTTCCAGCAGTGGCGCAGCGCCAACCCCGAAGCCGCGACGCTGTACGGCCGTCTGCAGGCGCGCGAACTGCCCGAAGGCCTCACAGACACGCTGCCGACTTTCGAAGCAGACGACAAGGGAATTGCGACGCGCGCAGCTTCCGGTCAGGTTCTCCAGGCACTCGGCGCAGCGATGCCCGAACTGTGGGGCGGATCTTCTGACCTCGCCGGTTCGAACAACACCCTCATCAAGAATGATCCGTCATTCCTCCCAGAAGATCGCTCTTCGGAAATGTTCCGCGGCACCGAATACGGCCGCAACCTGCACTTCGGTGTTCGCGAGTTCGCCGCAGGGCTGATCTGCAACGGAATCGCCCTGCACGGGCCCACCCGGCCGTACTCGGGCACCTTCCTCGTGTTCTCCGACTACCAGCGGGCTGCTGTCCGCCTGGCTGCACTGCAGAACCTGCCGAACATCTTCGTGTGGACCCATGACTCCATTGGCCTTGGCGAAGACGGCCCGACCCACCAGCCGGTTGAGCACTTAAGCGCCCTGCGCGCAATTCCGGGACTCGACGTGGTGCGTCCCGCTGACGCCAACGAAACCGTCTGCGCGTGGCTGAATATCCTCCAGCGCACCGACGGGCCCTCCGGTCTTGTGCTGTCGCGCCAGAATCTGCCCGTACTCGACCGGACAGAACTCGCCGGCGCGGAGAACACCGCCAAGGGCGCCTACGTTCTGTCTGACGATCCAGAGCCCGAGGTCATCCTCATGGCCACCGGCTCAGAAGTTCAGCTGGCGCTCGAAGCGGCTGCGCAACTGCGCCACGACGGCACTGCGGTGCGCGTCGTCTCGATGCCCAGCCACGAATGGTTCGACGCTCAGCCCCGCGACTACCGCGACAGCGTTCTGCCTCCGACCCTGCGGGCACGCGTCTCGGTCGAAGCCGGCTCGGCAATGAGCTGGCACCGCTACCTCGGCACGGACGGCCGCACTGTTTCGCTCGAACACTTCGGGGCTTCAGCCGACTACAAGCGCCTCTACCAAGAGTTCGGCATCACGGCCGACGCGGTCGTCACCGCCGCACGCGAATCCATCCGCGCCGCCAAGGAGGAACAGTGAACCTTCAGACCCTGAGCAAGAACGGCGTTTCCATCTGGCTGGACGACCTTTCGCGCACTCGCATTGAATCCGGCTCGCTCGCGCAGTCCGTGGCAGAAGACTCTGTTGTCGGAGTGACGACGAATCCGACAATCTTCGCGGCAGCACTTGCCGAGGGAAGCGGCTACGCAGACCAGCTGAGCGAGCTCAAGGCCAGCGGCACTTCGACAGAGGATGCTGTCGACGCGCTCACCGTGCGCGATGTCGCTCTGGCCTGCGACATCCTCAAACCTGTCTACGACGCCACGGACGGCCGCGACGGCCGCGTGTCCATCGAAGTCCCGCCGACGCTTGCCCACGATGCCGAGGGAACGGTCAAGTGCGCGCTGAAGCTTCACCGCATGATCGACCGCCCAGGCGTCATGATCAAGATTCCCGCCACACCCGAGGGCCTGCGGGCCATCACCGCGGTCACCGCTGAGGGAATCAGCGTCAATGTCACCCTCATCTTCTCGCTTGATCGCTACCGCAGGGTGGTCGAGGCGTACATCAACGGGCTCGAAAGGGCGCGCGAAGCAGGCCACGACCTCGGCACCATCCACTCCGTGGCATCGATCTTCGTGTCCCGCGTGGACACAGAAGTGGACAAGCGCCTGGAGAACATAGGCACCGACGCGGCTCTGGCTCTGCGCGGAAAGGCCGGAATCGCCAACTGCCGTGCTGCCTACCGCATTGCCGAAGAGCAGTTCAGCTCCGAGCGCTTTGCCGTTCTCGAAGCAGCCGGTGCCAACCGGCAGAGACCGCTGTGGGCCTCAACCGGCACGAAGAACCCCGAGTACCGCGACACGCTCTACGTCGAAGAGCTCACGGCCCCCGGAACCGTCAACACAATGCCGGAGAAGACCCTGCGCGCCTACGCCGAACACGGCCACGACAAGGGTGATGCCGTCACCGGCACTGCAGCCGAAGCCAACAGCGTGCTCGATGCGCTGGCTTCCGAAGGCATCGACTACGCGGACGTCATGCGGGTGCTTGAAGACGAGGGCCTGCAGAAGTTCGACGACAGCTGGGCCGAGCTCGTACAGACGGTCGAGGCGGGTCTGCGATGAAGGTCGACCTCTCCCCTGCCTCCCACGAGTCCTACGATCATGAGCTGAAGGTCCTCACTGAGGCTCGTGCTGCGTCACGCCTGGCCGCCCGCGATTCTCAGCTGTGGGGCGATTCCTGCGCTGCCACAGCTGAGAATCGCCTTGGCTGGGTGGAACTGCCGAAAGTCGAACACCCCGAAATCGCTCGCGCCGAAGAGCTGCGCCGCGAACTGGCCAAAAGCGGTGTGCACCGTTTTGTCCTGTCCGGCATGGGCGGGTCGTCGCTGGGAGCGGCCGTTATCGCTCGCGCTCTCGAGGTGGAGCTCACCTTCTTGACGAGCACGGCACCCGCCGCTGTGCACCGGGCTTTCGGCGACGACCTCAAGCACACGGGACTGATCGTCGCATCGAAATCAGGCACAACGGTCGAAACCCGCTCACACCTTGCCGCTTTTGAGGCCGCCTGCGCCGACGCCGGCCTCGACCCCGCCGAACGGGTCATCGCCATTACAGACCCCGGTTCACAGCTGAACGACCTCGAGCGCTTCACCGCGGTCTTCACGACCCCGACCGATGTCGGCGGGCGCTATTCGGCACTCACCGCCTTCGGCCTTGTCCCCGCCGTTTTGGCCGGCGGCGATCCGCGACCGCTGCTGGAGGCGGCTGCGCAGAGTGCCGCTGTGCTCGGCCGTGACGACGACAACCCCGCGGTTGAACTGGCGGCGTTCCTCTCCAGCGCTCACGCTCGCGATGTCGACAAGCTCGTTCTGGCGGACCAGACCGGCGTCGGTTTGGGTGCATGGATCGAGCAGCTCGTAGGCGAATCGCTCGGCAAGGACGGCAGGGGGCTTCTGCCGATTGCCGTTGCAGACCCGAACTCCGATCTCATCCAGAAGGCCGGGCCGGACGTCAGCATTGTCCAACTCGCCCTGGACGGCGAAGACAGCACGGAGCTTCCTGCGCCCGTATCCGGCCACATGGCCACAGTCACGGCCGAGCTCGGAGCTGCGCTCTACCTGTGGGAATTCACAACCGCCCTTCTGGCTTTCTCCACGGCCGTCGATCCCTTTGACCAGCCCGACGTTGAATCCGCCAAAGCCTCCGCCCGGGCCGCCCTTGCAGATCCCGAAGGGGTTCACGGCATGGACCTTGTGTTCAGCTACGAAAACATCGACGTCTACGGCAATGAGCACGCGCTGGCCAGCGTGCGCAGCATCAGCGGGACCGTTCAGGCCCTGGCCGGTGCCGTTCCCGAGTTCGGATACGTAGCCGTCCAGGCTTTTGTCGACCCGGAGCGCTTTGCTGCGATCGAGGCGCTGCGCGAAGCAGTTTTCCGCCTGACCGGACTTGTCACCACCTTCGGCTTCGGGCCGGCCTATCTGCACTCCACCGGGCAGTACCACAAGGGCGGGCGGAACAATGGGGCCTTCATCCAGATCACCGCCGACCCTGCGGGCGAAGACCTCGCAGTTCCCGGTGCCGACTGCTCTTTTGCACAGCTGCTCAGCGCACAAGCCGACGGCGATGCGGATGCACTCCGCCGCGCGGGACGTCCCGTCGTTCGCCTGCACCTGCGCACCGACGGATGGACACAGCTGGAGCGCTCACTCGGACTGAAAGGATAGGGGAAGCCTCGGACTGGAGGAAAGGAAGCAGAGACTTTCTGACCGGCACTTGTGCATTCGCTCTGCAATTGCCCTAGGGTATATGCATGCCGCGGATCACTGTAACTCTATGACTCCACGGCCGAGACCATGTACCCGATCTTCGGAGAGATTATGATCTCTGGTTCACAACCAGAAGTCCTGGCACAAGGGGGCTCACTCGAGTCCGTCGACGCGACTATTCAGAGCATCCTGGGCCCGTTCTCAGACTGGCTCAACAAGGTCGTCTTCTACGCACCGAGCGTCGGCGGCGTTGAGATTCCGCTCATCGTCGTCTGGCTGATGGCCGGCGCGATCTTCCTGACCGTCTACCTGCGGTTCCAGCCCATCACGGGCCTCAAATACTCCTACAAGGTGATTCAGGGTCGGCTGACCCGCAAGACCGACCCCGGCCAGGTGACCTCTTTCCAAGCACTTGCGACTGAGCTTTCGGGAACGGTCGGGCTGGGCAACATCGCCGGTGTGGCCGTCGCCATCACCATCGGCGGCCCCGGCGCAGTCCTGTGGATCATCATCTTCGGCCTCCTTGCCATGACCATGAAGATGGTTGAAGCCACTCTCGGTGTGAAGTATCGCGAGGTCGACGCCAAGGGCGAAACCATCGGCGGCCCCATGTACTACCTGCGCAACGGTCTGCGCGAAAAGGGCATGCCGCGCTTCGGTTCGTTCCTCGGCTACTTCTACGCCGCCGCAACCCTCATCGGCGTGTTCGGTGCCGGCAACCTGTTCCAGGCCAACCAGGTTGCGATGCTCGTGCAGAACGCCACCGGCGGCGAAGACTCCTTCTTCGCGGGCCGTCTGTGGCTCATCGGCCTGATCCTTGCCATTCTCAGCGGTGCCGTCATCCTCGGCGGCATCAGCCGCATCGCACAGTGGACCTCCGCCATCACTCCCCTCATGGGCGTCCTCTACGTAGCCTGTGTTCTCATCATCATCGTCATCAACATTCAGCACCTGCCGGGCGCTGTCGGCGCTATCTTCACCGGCGCGTTCACAGGTGAGGGCGTATCCGGTGGCATCGTCGGCGTTGCCATTGTCGGCATTCAGCGAGCACTGTTCTCAAACGTCGGCGGTGTCGGCACCGCCGGTATGGCCCACGCGGCCGTGAAGACTCGCGAGCCGGCGACTGAAGGCTTCACTGCACTGTGGGAGCCGTTTGTCGACTCCGTCGTCATCTGCACCCTGACGGGCCTGGCCATCACGATCACCGGCGTCTACCAGGGTGACGCAAGCGGCGACGGCATTGTCCTGACCACCGAAGCGTTCGCCACTGTTTCCTCGTGGTTCCCGATCTTTGTCACCGTTGCGGCGATTCTGTTCGGCTTCTCGACGGTTCTGTCCTACGCCTACTACGGCGAGGTTGCCATCGGCTTCCTCACCAAGAAGAGCCGCGCAGCCGTTCGGGGCTTCCACATCGTGTGGGTCTTGGCCGTCGTCGTCGGTTCGGCTATGACCCTTGAGAGCGTCGTCGGCATTTCTGACGCCACGCTGTTCATCATGGCCTTCCCGAACCTGCTGGGAATCTACTTCCTGGCGCGCAGGACCAAGAAGGAGATCTGGACCTACCGTGCCCGCGTCAAGGCCGGAACTCTCGACGAGATCCCAGAAGACCTGCAGGTCGGTCTGCGCGATCACGAACCGACACAGCAGCAGATCAAGGAAGAAGACGCCCGCCTGAAAGCAGAAGGCGAGAAGCAGTCGCGCGTTCGCCGGGCATTCCGAAAGATCACCGCTGACCGTCGCGAAGGACGCGAAGACAAACACACCAAGCTGTAGACAGCAGCTTTACGCAGCGGACGTCAGTATGCCGCAGCGACTGAGGGCCTCGCAGCGTATGGCTGCGAGGCCCTCAGTCATGATGCCGACAGGATCTGGATACGGGGCAATAGGCGCAAACACGCATCGCACTGCGCATCCGTCTGATTCCGCATCTGCACAAAAAGCGCCGCTGCCGTTGCGGCAGCGGCGCCTATGCGCGGCTTAGGTCCTACTGGAAGCGGACGATGAGTCCCAGAAGCACAATGCAGGCAACCCACACAATCGCCGTCAGCGCGGTGAACCTGTTGAGGTTGCCTTCGGCGACGCCGGACGAACCGAGGTTAGAGCTCATACCGCCGCCGAACATATCGGACATGCCGCCGCCCTTGCCTTTGTGCAGAAGAATGAACAGCACAAGAATGAAGCTCGAGAGCACGAGCACGCCAGTCAGAATCCACGTCAGAATAGTCACGCCGAATATCCTATCAGTCAGCCGAAGCGCGGACAGCGGTCTTGCACAGTGCGGCGAAGCCAGTCGGGTCCAAACTCGCCCCTCCGACCAGCGCACCGTCGACGTCTGACTGGCGCATGATGTCCCCGACGTTGTCCTGGTTGACCGACCCTCCGTAGAGGAGTCGCACCAACTGCGCGAATCCATCACCGTAGGTGTCGCTCAGCAGTCCGCGCACGGCCGTCGCCATCGTCCCGGCGTCATCAGCCGTCGCAGTTTCTCCCGTGCCGATCGCCCAAACCGGCTCATATGCGATGACAAGGCCTTCGAGCTCGTCTGCCGATTGGCCTTCAAGTGCCCCGGAAACCTGAGCCAGGGTGTATTCGATGTGCGTGCCCGCGGCGCGCACGTCCTGTGATTCGCCCACGCAGAGGATCGGGGCCAGCCCGTGGCGACGAGCCGCCCGAACCTTCTGGCCAATGATTTCGTCGTCCTCACCGTGATGTGCTCGCCTTTCAGAGTGTCCGACGACAACGTACTGACAGCCGAGCTGATTGAGGAAGCGTCCGCTGATCTCGCCGGTGAAAGCGCCTTCGTCATGAGCCGAAAGGTCCTGCGCGCCATAGGACACAGGGATCTTATCGGCCTGAACGAGGGTCTGCACCGAACGGATGTCGGTGAACGGAGGGATCACCGCAATGTCAGCGGTCGATCCGTCGAAACGCGCATCGCGCAGCGACCATGCCAGCTTCTGGACCGAGGCGATCGCCTCGAGATGATCGTTGTTCATCTTCCAGTTGCCGGCCAGGAGTGGTTTGCGGGTCATTGGTGTGCTTTCAGTTGAGTGCTGTCAGTCCGGGGAGTTCTTTGCCTTCGAGGTATTCCAGGCTCGCGCCGCCCCCGGTGGAGATGTGGCCGAAGTCGGCTTCGGAAAAGCCCAGGGAGCGCACTGCTGCCGCGGAGTCTCCCCCGCCGACAACTGTGAGGCGGCCGTCGGCTTCAGATCCGTGAACTGTCGTCAGCGCCTCGGCTACCGCTTTGGTGCCCGCAGCGAAGGCAGGGATCTCGAATACGCCCATGGGGCCGTTCCAGAACACCGTCTTTGCCTTCTTGATGATCTCTGCGAAGTGCGCTGCGGATTCGGGCCCGATGTCGAGCCCCATAGCGTCGGCACCGGCCGGAGTGCCTTCCAAAGCGTCGACGGACGCAACCCAGTGGTCCGCGTCAGCCCCGAACTTCTCGGCCATGACGATGTCAGTGGGCAGGACGATGTCGACGCCGGCTTTTTCTGCCTTTTCCAGGTATCCCCGGACGGTGTCGATCTGGTCTTCTTCCAGCAGCGACGAGCCGACCTTGCAGCCCTGCGCTTTGAGGAAGGTGAAGACCATGCCGCCGCCGATCAGCAGCGAGTCAGCCCGGTCGATGAGCGAATCGATGACGCGGAGCTTGTCGGAGACCTTCGAGCCGCCGAGAACAACAGCGTAGGGCCGCTCAGGATCATGCAGCAGACGTTCGCTGACTTCGACTTCAGCCGCGACGAGCCCCCCGGCATAGTGCGGGAGTCGTGCGGGAAGGTCGTAGACGCTTGCCTGTTTGCGGTGGACCACGCCGAAGCCGTCAGAGACGAAGACGTCGCCCAGAGCTGCCAGCTGATCGGCAAAAGCAGCGCGCTCGGCGTCGTCCTTCGAAGTTTCGCCCGGGTTGAAGCGCAGGTTCTCCAAAAGCAGCACCTCACCATCAGCCAGTGCAGCGACGCAGGCCTGAGCGTCTTCGCCCACGGTGTCCGCGGCGAACTGCACCGGACGGCCGATGGCCTCCGTCAGGACCGGCGCCACCGGGCCAAGGCTGAATTCGGGGTTCGGCTCTCCCTTGGGTCGGCCCAGGTGGGCAATGACGATGACGCGCGCACCCGCTTCTGCAAGAGATGCGATGGTCGGCGCGGAGGCCTCGATCCGACCGCGGTCGGTGATTGTGTCGCCGTCCATCGGGACGTTGAGATCGGAGCGGACGATGACGCGCTTGCCGGCGAAGTCACTCGGGTTGGTGAGAGTCTGCATAGTGTCCTTTTCTCGGTGCCGGAACTCAGAGCCGTTCGGCAACATAGTCTGTCAGGTCGACCAGGCGTTCGGAATAGCCCCATTCATTGTCGTACCAGGAGACCACCTTGATCTGGTCGCCGACTTTGCGGGTCAGCTGAGCGTCGAAAATCGACGAACGGTCTTCCATGACGATGTCCGATGACACGATTGGGTCTTCCGTGTAGCCCAGAATGCCCTTGAGGGAGCCTTCCGCGGCCTTCTTGACCGCGGCGTTGACTTCGTCGACGGTGACGCTCCTGCTCGGCAGGAAGGTCAGGTCGACGAGAGATCCCGTGACAACCGGAACGCGGACGGCGAAGCCGTCGAGCCTGCCTTTGAGCTCAGGCAGAACCTTGCCGACGGCATTGGCCGCGCCGGTGGTGGTCGGCACGATGTTGACCGCGGCGGCACGTGCTCGGCGCAGATCTTTGTGCGGGCCGTCAACGAGGGCCTGACCACCGGTGTAGGCGTGGATCGTAGTCATGATCCCGGATTCGATGCCGAACTCTTCGTGAAGGACTTTTGCCAGCGGGGCCAAGCAGTTGGTGGTGCAGGACGCGTTGGAGAACACGTGATGCTTCTGCGGGTCGAATTCTTCGTGGTTGACGCCCATGACGAACATGCCGTCGTCTTTTTTGCCCGGTGCCGACAGCAGGACCTTCTCAGCGCCGGCGTCGATGTGCTTCTGCGCCTGATCGCGCTTGCGGAACTTGCCGGTGGCTTCGATGACGATGTCGACCCCGAGCTCTCCCCAAGGGATGTCGGACGGGTCTTTGTGGGCGCTGGCGTGAATCGACTTGCCGTCGATGATGAGCGAATCGTCAGTGTGCTCTACGGTCCCGCCGAACCGACCCCACACGGTGTCATAGCGGAAGAGATGGGCGAGGCTGGCGTTGTCGGTGAGGTCATTGACGGCAACCACTTCGAGTGAAGTGCTTCCGGCGAGGATCTGGCGCAGAACGGAACGGCCGATGCGGCCGAAGCCGTTGATTCCGATGCGGACTGTCATGGTGTCTGCCTTTCGCGTGTTCTGAGTTCCGTGAGTTCGAGGTGGGGGGGGTCAGACGTCGTCGAGCATTTCGGGTGTGAGACTGGCTTTGGTGTCGGGAACGCCCGTTTCCTCGGCCTTTTTGTCCGCGGTGGCCAGCAGCCTGCGAACACGGCCGGCAATGGCGTCTTTTGTCATGGGGGGATCGGCCAGCTGGCCGAGTTCTTCGAGCGAGGCCTGTTTGTGCTTCAGCCTCAGCTCTCCAGCGTAGCGGAGGTGATCGGGTACGTCGTCACCGAGAATCTCCAGGGCTCGCTCAACACGCGCACCGGCTGCGACTGCAGCCCGCGCGCTGCGGCGCAGGTTGGCGTCGTCGAAGTTCGCCAGGCGGTTGGCGGTGGCCCGGACTTCGCGGCGCTGCCGTCCTTCTTCCCATTCACTGCGCACTTCGGCGGCACCCATGGCTTCGAGGAGTTCGCCGATTGCCTCACCGTCGCGGATGACAACGCGATCGACCCCGCGGACCTCCCGGGCTTTGGCGATGATGCCCAAACGCCGCGCAGCGCCGACCAGCGCCAGTGCTGCTTCCGGTCCGGGACACGTGACTTCGAGAGCTGACGACCGGCCTGGTTCGGTGAGTGACCCGTGAGCGAGGAATGCTCCGCGCCAGGCGGCTTTGGAATCGTTGGTGGAGCCGTTGACGACTGCCGGGGGCAGTCCGCGGACGGGACGGCCCCGGTTGTCGATAAGCCCGGTCTGTCGGGCCAGCGCAGGCCCTTCTTCGGTGACGCGCACAATGTAGCGTTCCCGCTTGTTCAGACCCGAGGCTCCCGCAACGGCGACCTCCGGCGAAGCCCCGTAGAGAGTTGCAATCTCGCCGTAGAGGCGGCGGGCAGCCGCCGCAGTGTCGAGCTCAGCTTCGATGACGATTGAACCGGCCACGATGTGCAGAGCCGAAGCGAAGCGCAGCGTCGAGGCGACCTCGGCCTTGCGGGCGGGCGAGCGGCGTTCTTCCACCCTCGTGAGTTCGTCTTTGACCTTTGCGGTCAGGGACATGGGGTTCCTTCCTCAGTCACCACTGTTCATCGGTCTTGAGACCGGCGTTGACAAACATATCGCGATAGCACGCGGCAAGCTTCAGCGTGTCGTGCTGACCGCGGATCCGCGCGGCCAGGGGCCGGGCCCACAGCCTGGCCGCAAACAGCTTCTCTGCGGCATCGCGCAGACCGGCTTCTTCAGCGGCTGCAGCTTCGTCGACGAGAATGTAGTCGAAGCTGAGCCCGGGCGCGTGCTCTTTCAGCGACTCCAGGTGCTCGGTCAGGCTCAGGCCTCGGGTTTCCGCTGTCGCTCCCGGCAGGTTGAGAGTCAACGACTTCACAGCGGTCGAGGAGCAGATCGTCTCCGCCAGTTCCGGCACCAAGAGGTGCGGCATGACCGAGGTGTACCACGAACCGGGGCCGAGGTTGAGAACATCGGCCTGCTCCACCTCGGCGATTGTCTCCTTCCGCGCCGGCGGCGCGGCTGGAACCAGCTGAACCTGGGACACGGTCGCCCGGCACGAGGCGACTTGCGACTGACCGCGGATCACACCGGAAGTTCCCTGGCTGTCAGTGAAATCTGCTTCGATTGTCAGCGGCACCGACGACATGGGCAGCACGCGGCCGTGCGCCCGCAGGAGCCGAGCCACCCAGTCGAGGCCCTCGACTTCGTCCCCGTGGATCTGCCACAGAGCGCTGATGAGCAGATTGCCCACCGAATGCCCGTCAAGGCAACCGGAAGAGTCGAAGCGGTGCTGAATGACATCGCGCCAAATGCGACCCCACTCGCTGTCATCAGTCAAAGCGGCAAGCGCCATGCGCAGGTCCCCCGGCGGTAGACCGCCGAACTCCTGGCGCAGCCGGCCAGACGAGCCGCCGTCGTCGGCGACGGTGACCACGGCGACGAGATCTTCCGTCAGCAGGCGAAAAGCGCGCAGAGCGGCATACAGTCCATGACCGCCGCCGAAGGACACGACCTTCGGCCCGGTGCGCCGGGCCGGGTGCTTCAGATACAGGGGAAGTTCCGCAGTGTTGACTGGGGGCTCCATGTCATTCCTTCCCCAGGTCCCTGTGGCGCAGGGTGACCGATGCGTGAGTCAGTTCGGCAAGTCTGCGGTGGACGGCTTCGGCGACCGCGACCGAACGGTGTTTGCCGCCCGTGCAGCCAATCGCAATGGTCGCGTAGGGGCGGTGATCGGCGAGGTAGCCGTCGATGACGATTTCCAGCGCTGACACGTAGCGGTCGATGAAGTCCTGAGCACGCGGCTGTGTGAGCACATATTCGGCAACCGGTTCGTCTGTTCCGCGCAGGGCTTTGAGCTCCGGCACCCAGAAGGGATTCGGCAGAAAGCGGACATCCGCAACGTAGTCGGCGTCTTTCGGGGTGCCGTATTTGAAGCCGAAGCTCATAACCGTAAGCCGCAGCGCCGATGAACCGTCCTTGTCGAACAGACGGCGGATTTCATCGCCCAGCTGGTGGACATTGAGGTCGGAGGTGTCGACGATGACATCGGCACTGGAGCGCACCGGCTCAAGTTCTCGGCGTTCGGCTTCCAGACCGTCGACAATGGTGCCCTCGCCCTGCAGCGGATGGGGGCGGCGAACAGATTCATAGCGGCGCACAAGAGCGTCGTCGGACGCATCGAGGTAGAGAACGCGGATGCCTTCGGGGCCGTGGAGATCACGCAGGGTGTCCTTCAGTGTTGCGAACATGCCCCGCCCGCGCACATCGGCCACAACAGCGACTTTCGGGGCGTCACCGTCAACCCGACTGACAATATCGACAAGACCGCTGATCATCTGCGGCGGCAGATTGTCGACAACGTACCAGCCCATGTCCTCGAGGGCCTTTGCCGCGGTTGAACGTCCGGCACCGGACATGCCCGTTACGACGAGCACGGTGTCACGCTGATTGGTCGTCATGCGATCTCCTTATTCTTCCCCGCTCAATTCTTTCAGTCTTTTCTGAACGCGGCCACAATGCGCTCCACCAAGGCCGGGCCGATCCCCTTGACCTGGGTCAGCTCATCAGCGCTGGCCCTTTTGATCTTCGTAACAGACCCGAAGTGGTCAAGCAGCGCCTGCCTCTTGGCCGCGCCGAGGCCTTCGACCGTATCGAGTGCGGAAGCTGTGATTCTGCGTTTGCTGCGCTGGAAGGTGATGGCAAAGCGGTGGGCTTCGTCACGCACGCGCTGCAGCATGAACAGGCCCTCGGAGTTGCGCGGAAAGATGACGGGGAATTCGTCCCACGAAACCCACACCTCTTCGAGCCGCTTGGCCAGGCCGACGACGGTGATGTCGACAAGGCCCAGGTCATCGAGCGCTCGCCTGGCAGCTGACACCTGCGGCAGGGCGCCGTCGACTACGAGCAGCGACGGCCGGTAGCCGAACTTGGGATCATCGTCTTCACTGGCCAGGGACTCCAGGTACCGGCTGAATCTGCGAGACACCACGTCGTACATGGCCGAGGTGTCGTCCCTGGCCGCGTCACCGGTCACCGAGAACCTGCGGTAGTCGCGTTTGACCGGCAGCCCGTCTTCGAACACCACGAGCGAGCCCACGACGTCTTCGCCGTGGAAGTGCGAATTGTCAATGCACTCGATGCGCAGCGGAGGCTCTTCCAGACCCAGGTTCTCTTGGATCTCGTTGAGCGCCTGGCTGCGGGTGGTCAGATCCGACGACCGGCGCTTCTTGTGCAGCTCCAGAGCCTGTTCGGCATTGGCGACGACAGTTGTCAGCGCGGCAGCTTTTTCACCGCGCTCGGGAACGCGGATTGTGACCTTCGCGCCCCTGGTCTGGCTGAGCCAGTCCTCTAGGGTCGCGTGGTCTTCCGGCAGGGTGTCGACGAGGATTTCCTTCGGAATCGCCTCTGCTTCAACATCGAGGTAGGCCTGGCGCAGGTAGTCGCTTGTGAGCTGAGCGGCCGAAAGGTCCTGCATCCGCTCGATGATCCATCCGCGCTGACCGCGAATCCGACCGCCGCGCACGTGGAAGACCTGGACGGATGCCTCGAGCTCTTCGACTGTCAGTCCGAAGATGTCTGTGTCGACGTTCTGCGAGAGGATGACTGAGGACTTGTCGACGATCTTTTCGAGAGCTTCAATCTCGTCGCGCAGCTTCGCGGCCCTCTCGAAATCGAGTTCACCGGCGGCTTCTTTCATTGCCCGCCGGCGCGTGGAGATGATCTTCCCCGTGCTGCCCGACATGAATTCGGTGACGCCCTCAACGAGCTCCCGGTGCGCCTCCGGGGTGATCCGATCAACACACGGGGCAGAGCACTTGTCGATGTAGCCCAGCAGACAGGGCCTGCCCGAACGCGCGGCGCGGTCGAACACCGTCTTTGCGCACGTGCGCACGGGAAATGCCTTCAGCAGCAGGTCGAGAGACTCTCGGATGGCCCACACTGCGGTGAACGGACCGAAGTACTTCACGCCCTTGCGCCGTTTGCCCCGCGTGACGAAGACCCGCGGATAGCGGTCTTTCACCGTGACCGCCAGGTAGGGGTAGGACTTGTCGTCGCGGAACATGACGTTGAACCGCGGCTTGAATTCGTTGATCCACGTCCATTCAAGCCGCAGCGCCTCAACTTCGCTTTCCACGATCGTCCATTCGACGGACATCGCCGTATGGACCATCGTGAATGTCCGCGGGTGCAGGCCCGCCGGGTTGGCGAAATAGGAATTCAGCCGATTGCGCAGGTTCTTCGCCTTGCCGACGTAGATGATCCGCCGCTCATCATCGCGAAATCGGTAGACCCCGGGAAGAGTGGGGATCTCCCCCGGCTTAGGCCGATACTGACTGGGGTCAGCCAATGCGGCTCGCAATCTCGGGCATGGCTGCCAGATAGCGTCCGGTGTGGCTTGCCTCAACCTGAGCCACTTCTTCAGGCGTGCCGGCAGCCACAACCGTACCTCCGCCTCGACCGCCTTCGGGCCCCATGTCGATGATGTAGTCACTGGCGGCAATCACGTCGAGGTTGTGCTCGATGACGATGACGGTGTTGCCCTTGTCTACGAGCCCCTGAAGCACCAGCAGCAGTTTCCGGATGTCCTCGAAGTGCAGGCCCGTGGTCGGTTCGTCAAGAACGTAGACGGCCCGGCCGCGCGTGCGCTTCTGCAGTTCTGCAGCGAGCTTCACGCGCTGGGCTTCGCCACCGGACAGCGTGGTTGCCGGCTGGCCCAAGCGCACATAGCCCAGGCCCACCTTGACGAGCGTGTTGAGGTGACGGGCAATTGCGGGAACCGCCTCAAAGAACTCGGCGGCCTCTTCGATCGGCATGTCGAGCACTTCGGCAATCGACTTGCCCTTGAACTTCACTTCGAGCGTTTCGCGATTGTAGCGCGCTCCCCCGCACACTTCGCAGGGCACGTAGACGTCCGGCAGGAAGTTCATTTCGATTTTGATGGTGCCGTCACCCGAGCAGTTCTCGCAGCG
Organism: Brevibacterium sp. HMSC063G07; assembly: GCF_001810665.1. Classification (NCBI taxonomy): domain Bacteria; kingdom Bacillati; phylum Actinomycetota; class Actinomycetes; order Micrococcales; family Brevibacteriaceae; genus Brevibacterium; species Brevibacterium sp. HMSC063G07. The sequence goes on along the minus strand of NZ_KV802321.1, from coordinate 277,634 downwards.
GCCGCCCTTGACGTTGAACGAGAAGCGGCCCGGCTGGTAGCCGCGCATGCGCGCTGTTTCGGTTTCGGCGAACAGGCGCCGCACGTGGTCGAAAACGCCCGTGTAGGTGGCCGGGTTCGACCGTGGCGTGCGTCCGATGGGCGACTGGTCGACGTGGATGACCTTGTCGAGCTCTTCAACGCCCGTCACCCGCTTGTGCAGACCCGGGACCCGCTTGGCGTTGTTGAGCTTGTTGGCCAGTTCGCTGTACAGGATGTCGTTGACCAGCGTCGATTTCCCAGACCCGGACACGCCGGTCACAGATGTCAGCACCGACAGCGGGAACTTCACCGAGATGTCTTTGAGATTATTGGCCCTCGCCCGCTCCACGCCGAGCATTCGCTTGCGGTCGACCCGGCGGCGCTCGTCCGGGACCCCGATCTTGCGGCGCCCGGCAATGTAGTCGCCCGTCGCGGACCCTTCCGCACGGGTCAGCTCCTTCACGGGACCGGAGTAGACGACCTGACCGCCGTGTTCGCCAGCACCGGGGCCGATGTCGACAATCCAGTCGGCCGCATCAATCGTCTCTTCGTCATGTTCGACGACGATCAGGGTGTTGCCCAGGTCGCGCAGCTTCATGAGTGTGTCGATCAGCCGCCTGTTGTCCCGCTGGTGCAGGCCGATTGACGGTTCGTCGAGCACGTACAGCACGCCTACGAGTCCCGAGCCGATCTGGGTGGCCAGGCGGATGCGCTGTGCTTCGCCGCCCGAGAGCGTGCCGGCGGCGCGGTCGAGTGACAGGTATTCCAGGCCGACGTCCAGCAGGAACTGCAGGCGGGCGCGAATTTCCTTCATCACCTGGTCGGCGATCTGCGCATCGCGCGCGCTCAGTTCGAGGCCGCCGAGGAATTCTGCTGCCTGATCAATCGCCATCCGGCTGACATCCGCTATCGAGGTGTCGGCCACCGTGACGGCGAGTGCTTCCGGCTTGAGCCTGGTTCCATCGCAGGAGGCGCACGGGACTTCCCGCATGTACGCTTCGTAGCGGTCACGGGCGGTATCGGATTCGGTCTCGCCGTGTTTGCGCAGGATGTAGTTGAACACACCCTCAAAGCCCGTTGAGTAGGTGCGCTCGCGTCCGAAGCGGTTGCGGTACTTAACGTGGACCTTGTAGTCCTTGCCCTGAAGAATCGCCTTGCGGGCTTTCTTCGGCAGATCCTTCCACGGGGTTTTCAGGTCGAAGCCGATTTCATCGCCCAGTCCCTTAAGCAGGCGGTTGAAGTACTTCATGGTCGACTTGCCGTGCGACCACGCGGCGATTGCGCCCTCGCCGAGTGTCATTTCGTCATCGGGGACCACGAGGTGTTCGTCGACCTGCAGGCGCACCCCGATTCCATCGCACGCGGGGCAGGCGCCGAACGGCGAATTGAATGAGAATGTGCGCGGTTCGATCGTGTCGGTGGTCAGCGGGTGGTCATTGGGGCAGGACATGTGTTCGGAGAACGTTCGCATCTCGTCTGAATCGACCAGCAGAACGTCGAGGCGTCCGTCCGCCGTGCGCAGGGCGGTTTCCACCGAATCCGTCAGGCGCTGCCGGATGCCGTCTTTTGCGATGAGACGGTCGACGACAACCGAGATGTCGTGCTTGTACTGCTTCTTCAAGGTCGGCGGTTCGCTCAGGCTGATCTGTTCGCCGTCAACCCATGCACGTGAGAAGCCCTGGCTCTGCAGCTGTTGGAACAGATCGGCGAACTCGCCTTTGCGCTGCCGGACTACCGGCGCCATGACGATGAACTTGGTGCGCTCCGGCAGACCGAGCAGCTGGTCGACGATCTGCTGGGGGGTTTGGCTGGAGATCTCCTCGCCGCACTGGGGGCAGTGGGGAATTCCGATTCGCGCCCACAGCAGGCGCATGAAGTCATAGACTTCGGTGATGGTGCCGACAGTCGAACGAGGGTTTCGCGAAGTGGACTTCTGATCGATCGACACCGCCGGCGACAGGCCCTCGATCATGTCGACGTCGGGTTTGTCCATCTGCCCTAAGAACATCCGCGCGTAGGAGGACAGGGATTCGACATAGCGGCGCTGGCCCTCGGCGAAGATCGTGTCGAACGCAAGTGACGATTTGCCGGAGCCGGACAGGCCGGAGAAGACGACGAGGCTGTCCCGCGGCACCTCGACATCGACGTTCTTGAGGTTGTGCGCCCGTGCGCCCTGCACGATGATCGTGTCGAGGTGAGACACTCCCCCGCCCGCGGGCCGATGAATCTGAGATTCGTATGTGGTCATGTGTCAGCTCTCCATTTCCGAACGCGGGGCGACGTCGATGATCGTCACCGCGGGTTCTCCAAGATCGTCCGAGGCGTCGAGGTCGACCCGGGCGCGGATGGCCCAGTCTTTGTCGCCTTCCGGATCGTCGAGTATCTGGTCGACCAGCCAGGTTCTGCCGTCGCGGCGGATGTGAATGAAATCAGCCGAACGCGCGTCGGCTCCCACCCCGAGCTCACCGTATTCGTCGTAGAACGCCTCGACGGCGTCCTCCCAGCGCCGGTGGTCCCAACCGTCGTCCCCGTCGAGCTCTCCCAGCGCCCGGTAGGCGGCGCGTTCAGCCAGCAGCACCCGGTGGAACAGTGCGTTGCGAACCAGGACTGTGAAAGCGCGCTCGTCGTCTGTGAGCTTACGCGTCGCGTGTTCCAACGGCAGTGTGTCGGTTTCCTCCGCACCGGCCCTGCGAAGCGCTTCCCATTCCTGCACGAGAGAAGAATCGACGCGCAGAACAAGATCGCCCAGCCAGTCGATGACGTCCTTCAGCGGCTCTGTCACGAGGTCTTCCGGCACGGTCTGCACCAGTGCGCGATAGACATCAGTCAGATAGCGAAGCAGTCCGCCCTCCACGCGTGCGAGCTTGTAGTACATGACGAACTGCGAAAAGTTCATGGCCTGGCTGATCATGTCGGCCACAACCGCTTTGGGCTCAATCCCGATTTCGCGCAGCCAGGGCGCGTGCTGCGTGAACGCCTCGAAGGCTTCGTCCAGAACTTCGCCGTTGGGGCGGGGCAGCTCCATTTCGTCGATGATCGCCATGCGCTCGTCATAGGGCACGCCCTCAGATTTGAGCGCTTGGATCTCTTCGCCCTTCAGCCGGTCCAGCTGTCCGCGAAGAACGTGGTACGGGACCTCCGTTGTCGCTTCGATGACGCTGAGCACATTGTCCGCCCAGTCGTCTGCTTCGGGATCGAAAAGCTCCAGGGCCGCCAGGGCGAACGGCGAAAGCGGCTGGTTGAGAGCGAACTGCGGGCCGAAGTCCTCGGCGAGCTCAAAGCGGACCTGACCGCTGTGTTCTGTGCGCACGAGAACTTCCGCGTTCAGCAGCGCACGGCCGATCCGCAGTGCGCGCAGCTGCATATCGAGCTTGCGGGCGGGTGTTTCATGGGTCGAGGCGATGAAGTCGCGCACGGTCTTGACGACGTCTCCCCCGCGTGCGGCAAGGTTGATGACGGTCGAATGCGCAATCTTCATGCGGGAGCGAAGCTCTTCGACCTCGCTGTCGCGCAGGTTCTCAAAAGTCTCCTGCGACCAGCCGACGAAGCCCGCCGGCGGCTGTTTCTTGGCCGGTTTTCGCTTCTTGCCGCTGTTGGCAGCCTTATCAGCTGCCTTCTTGTTCTCGATTTCGTGTTCGGGCGCCTGCGCGACCACATAGCCGACCGTGTCGAACCCGGCCCGACCCGCACGTCCGGCAATCTGCTGGAATTCACGAACCGAGAGCCTGCGCATCTTCGAACCGTCGAATTTCGTCAGAGCGGTCAGCAGCACAGTTCGGATTGGCACGTTGATGCCGATGCCGAGCGTGTCCGTGCCGGATATGACCTTGAGCAGACCCCGGCCCGCCAAGTGCTCGACAAGCCTGCGGTACTTGGGCAGCATGCCGGCGTGGTGAACGCCGATGCCGTGCAGCAGCAAGCGTTTGAGGGTTGTTCCGAACCCCTTCTGAAAGCCGAAGCCGCGGATCTCATCGGCGATCGCCTCGCGTTCTTCCCGGGTGGCAAGGTTCGCGCTGACAATCGACCCGGCGAGTTCCGCGGCCTGCCGCTGGGAGAACGAGACAACGTAGACGGGCGCCTGGTCGTGGCGAACGAGCGCGTGGAGTGTTTCGTGCAGCGGCTCTTCTGAGTAGCTGAACTCCAGCGGCACCGGCCGCTGCGCACCCGTGACATAGGAGGTCGATCTGCCGGTGAGCTGTTCCATGCCTTCGGCTATCGCTGTCGTGTCGCCGAGCGTGGCGGACATGAGAACGAACTGCGACTGCGGCAGCGTCAGCAGCGGCACCTGCCACGCCCAACCGCGCTGAGGGTCGCCGAAATAGTGGAATTCGTCCATGATGACAATTCCCACGTCCAGCAGCGGACCTTCGCGCAGCGCCTGGTTGGCAAGAATCTCCGCTGTAGCGCAGATGACGGGAGCGTCCGCGTTGACTGAACTGTCGCCGGTGACCATGCCGACGTTGTCAGCGCCCAAGCGCTCGCTTAGGTCGAAAAACTTTTCTGAGACGAGCGCCTTGATCGGCGCGGTGTAGTAGACCCTCACCCCGGTGCTCACACCCCAGTAGGCGGCGGCGAGGGCGACCATCGACTTACCCGAGCCAGTGGGAGTTGCAACGATCGTGTTGTCGCCTGCGAGAACTGCGAGTATCGCTTCCTGCTGCGCGTCGTACAGGTCCAGACCCAAACCGCTTACATAGTCTTCGAATGCTTCGTACACGGTGTCGGCAGAGGCGAATTCCTCCGGTATCTGCTCAAGTGCACTCACGAAGCGATTACCCATTCCTCAACTAGACTGACTGGGACTACCCATTATTCCCCATGAGAGGAACGCCATGGCTTTCTATGCGGTCACCTATCGCTACAGCGACGACGAGCAGACGCGGATGGAGGTCCGTCCCACGCATCGGGAGTGGCTGGCCAAACTGGCTGACGCCGGAATGCTCATGGCTTCAGGCCCTCTTGTCAACACTCAACAGCCGGGAGCCCTCCTGATATTCCAGGCTGAAGAGAAAGCCAACGTCGAAGACCTCTTGACGAATGACCCCTTTGCCGAGGCTCGGGTGATCATCGAAACCACCATCGACGAATGGGATGTCGTCATCGGCGGCTTCGGTCAGGCACGCTGATCTGATCTTCACTGACAAGGGCGGACGCCGGTGCGTCCGCCCTTTCTGTGTGCCCGACTGGCATCACCCGCCGAGGTGCTCGCTGCGGAAGTGCCGGTAGTCGCGTTTGCGCTTGAGAAGGCTGGCGATGACAGCCACCGTCATGGAAACCACGATCACACCGAGCGAAACCGCCAGCGGGATCTCCGGCAGCTGGTGGGCCAAGGTTTCCCGGGCTGCCGTGTAGATGAGCTTGAAGCCGATGTAGCCGAGGATGACAGCGATGCCGTACTTGAGGTACTGCAGTTTGTCAGCCAGGTTCTCCAACAGGAAGTACAGCTGACGCAGCCCCATGAGCGCAAACAGGTTCGCAGTGAAGATGATGAACGCCGAACGAGTCACCGCCATGATCGCCGGAATCGAGTCGAGCGCGAACATGACGTCCGTGGTGCCGATGGCCAGGAACACCAGAAGCATCGGCGTGGCAAATCGCTTGCCGTCAATCTTCACGAAGATCTTGTTGTCGTGATAGTCATCCGTGAAGGGAAAGCGCTTCTTGACCATGCGGACGAGGAAGTTGTCGCCGCTGCCCTCGCCGTCGCCGTCTTTTTCCATGGCCTGCTTCCACGCAGTCCACAGCAGGAACGCGCCGAAGATGAAGAACACCCAGATGAACTTCTCGATGATCCACACGCCCGCAAGAATGAAGATGCCGCGGAACACCAGCGAAATGATGATGCCGACCATGAGCACTTCCTGCTGATAGCGCGGCGGCACCTTGAAAGCAGACAGCACGATGATGAAGACGAAGACGTTGTCAATCGACAGCGAATACTCCATGAGCCATCCGGCTAGGAACTCACCGCTTGCCTGCTTGTTGCCGAACAGGAAGAGCACTCCCGCGAAGATCAGCGCGAGGACAACGTAGAAGCCGACCCACAGGCCGGCTTCGCGATTCGAAGGCCGGTGGGGCCGTTTGAGGATGAGCAGCAGGTCTGCCAGGAGAAGAGCGCAGAGTACGCCGAGAACGATGAATTCGAAGGTCAGCGACAGTCCGCTGGCTGATTCGTGGTGCACGGGAGTTCTTTCTTAGGGGTCGTTGGAATCCGTGAAAGTCTTTCCTGCGCCGAAGCACCTGCTGCGTACGCTGCTGACCCGGATCCCGGTCCGACCGGACGCCGGACGGTTTCGTGTTGACGAGTCAGCACATGAGGATACTCCCCTTCACCGATCACCCAGTCTAGAGCACAGTGAGGGCCAGCCTGTCAGCTTTCGCGCTGGATCTGACGCAGATCACGTTTGAGCTCCTGCAGTTCATCGCGCAGGCGGGCTGCGAGCTCGAACTGCAGGTCGGCTGCCGCCTGGTTCATCTGCTCGGTGAGTTCGGCAATGAGCTCAGGAAGGTCGGTCGTCGGCGGACGCACGGATGTCGGCTGTCCTGTCTCCTGACCTGCCGAGCGGGCGCGCTGCTCATCGGTTTGGGCCGAGTTGTAGCCGCGTTTGCCCTTGCCGTAGTCGAAGTCGTTGAGAAGCTCGGCGGTGTCTTCGTTGTCGCGTTTGAGCCGCTCCGTGATGTCGGCGATCTTCTTGACCAGCGGCTGCGGATCGATTCCGTGTTCCCTGTTGAACGCGATCTGCTTTTCGCGTCGGCGTTGTGTTTCGTCGATGGCCCGCTGCATGGATTCGGTTCGCGTATCGGCGTACATGTGCACTTCGCCGTTGACGTTTCGGGCGGCACGGCCGATGGTCTGAATGAGCGAGGTGGTGGACCGCAGGAAGCCCTCTTTGTCGGCATCGAGAATCGACACGAGCGACACCTCGGGCAGGTCGAGACCCTCACGCAGCAGGTTGATGCCGACCAGCACGTCGAACACACCGGAGCGCAGTTCGCTCAGCAGCTCAACGCGGCGCAGAGTGTCGACGTCCGAGTGCAGGTATTCGACCCGCACATTGTGGTTCAGCAGATAGTCCGTGAGGTCTTCCGCCATCTTCTTCGTCAGCGTCGTCACGAGCACGCGTTCGTTGCGCTCCACCCGCAGATTGATTTCATCCAGCAGGTCGTCAATCTGACCGCGCGTGGGTTTGACGATGACCTTCGGGTCGACCAGGCCAGTGGGGCGAATGATCTGTTCGACAACGCCGTTGGAGCGCTCGAGTTCGTAATCACCGGGTGTAGCCGAAAGGTAGACGGTCTGGCCGATCCGATCCTGGAACTCCGAGAACCGCAGCGGCCTGTTATCCAGGGCGCTCGGCAGGCGGAAGCCGTGCTCAACGAGTGTGCGCTTGCGCGACATGTCGCCTTCGTACATACCGCCGATCTGCGGGATCGTCACGTGTGACTCGTCGACCACAAGCAGGAAGTCTTCCGGGAAGTAGTCAAGCAGACAGTTCGGAGCGGTGCCCGCCGCACGACCGTCGATGTGCCGCGAATAGTTCTCAATCCCGGACGTGAAGCCCATCGACTGCATCATTTCGAGGTCGTAGGTGGTGCGCATCTTCAGCCGCTGGGCTTCCAGCAGCTTGTTCTGCCCCTCGAGTTCAGCCAGTCGCTCCTGCAGTTCGGCCTCGATGTCTGCAATCGCACGCGCCATACGGTCTTCGCCTGCCACGTAGTGCGAAGCCGGGAAGATGTGAATGACCTCTTCTTCGCGAATGATTTCGCCCGTCAGCGGGTGAAGAGTGTAGAGAGCTTCGATTTCGTCGCCGAAGAACTCAATTCGAATGGCGAGCTCTTCGTACTGAGGGATGATTTCGACGGTGTCGCCGCGCACGCGGAAAGTGCCGCGGGTGAACGCAACGTCGTTGCGGGTGTACTGCATTGTCACGAACTGCTTGAGCAGCGCGTCGCGGTCAACTTCTTCGCCGACCTCGAGGGAAACCATGCGCTCCACGTACTCTTCCGGTGTTCCAAGACCGTAGATGCACGACACGGTGGAGACGACGACAACATCGCGTCGGGTCAGAAGCGCATTTGTTGCCGAGTGGCGCAGGCGCTCGACTTCGTCGTTGATCGACGAATCCTTTTCAATGAACGTATCCGTCTGCGGTACATAGGCTTCCGGCTGGTAGTAGTCGTAGTACGACACGAAGTACTCGACGGCGTTGTTCGGCAGCAGCTGACGGAACTCATTGGCCAGCTGGGCTGCCAGCGTCTTGTTGTGCGCCATGATGAGCGTGGGCCGCTGCACCTCTTCGATCAGCCACGCTGCTGTCGCAGACTTGCCCGTGCCCGTCGCACCCATGAGGACAACGTCTTTTTCTCCCGCGCGAAGCCGCTCGGCCATTTCGGCAATGGCCGTGGGCTGATCGCCCGACGGCTTGTATTCGCTGACGACCTCGAACGGGGCCACCGAACGGGTGACTTCCGGCCGGTGTCCGATCTTGGGAACGGGAAGAGACTGCTGCGCCATGCATCCAGGCTACTCTGCACGGCAGCGCTCCACGAGCGCCGGAGGGGCCAGAGCGCATAGAGTTGGAGTGAACCCCAATCTGAGGAGGCAAAATGAGCCGCGTAACAAAAGCACAGGCCACCTGGAAGGGCCACCTGGCTGACGGCGAAGGATCCGCTTCGCTGGAAAGTGCCGGAATCGGCCCGTTCACCGTCAACTGGACAAACCGCGCCGAAGCCGAAGTCGACAAGGTGACAAGCCCCGAAGAGCTCATCGGAGCTGGTCTTGCGTCGTGCTTTTCGATGGCGCTTGCCAACATCGTCGCTGAAGAGGGCGCCACTCCCGAGCAGATCACCACGGGGGCCGACGTCACCTTCGACCCAGTCAAGGGCATCAAGGAGATCCACCTCGTCACTGTCGGCCGCGCAGGGGGCATAGAGCAGAAGACGTTCCAGACACTCGCTGAGCGGGCCAAGAAGACCTGCCCGGCGGCAAAAGCGCTGTCGGGTGTGAAGATCACGCTCAGCGCCACTATGGCCTAAAAGATCAGAGAGCCACGAGAAGAGAACAGCGCCGTCATCGACGGCGCTGTTCTGTGCTCATGGACGGCTCGCGCCCACTGCTTCCCAGAACTCACGGGGTAGTCAGCAGCAGAACGCTGTCACCGGCCGGGCTGGGAGCTCCTGGCTTTGCGCGCGGCTGGTTGGATCACGCTTTGGAAGGCCTCTTCGAATCGCTCTTCGAATTCCTCGGGGGTGCCGGAATTGTCGAGAACAACATCTGCGATTGACTTGCGCTGATCGTCTGAGGCCTGGCGGAGAATCCGCTGGCGAGCATCAGCTTCGTCCATTCCGCGCAGCTGCACCAGCCGCTGTAAGCGCACTTCGGCGGGAACGTCGACGACGACGACAAGGTCATAGTCGTCTTCCATGCTGTTCTCAGCCAGCAGAGGAACATCGTGGACGACGGTCCCGCTTCCGGCCTGCTCGGCAAACAGCTCAGCGGTGCGCTGTGCAATAGCCGGGTGCATGATGTCGTTGAGGGCCCGTGTGGATTCGGCGTCGACAAATGCGATTCGAGCAAGTTCAGCGCGGTCCAGTTCTCCGTCCTTGACAACTGACTCTCCGAAGCGCTCACGCAGTGCCCGCAGGGCGAGCTGTCCGGGTTCGACGACTTCGCGTGCAACAACGTCCGAGTCGATGACGGGTACGCCCCGCGCTCTGAACAGCGCTGCCGCAGTTGACTTTCCGGCTCCGATACCGCCGGTCAGACCTATTTTCAGCATCCTTGCTCCTTGTTCAGCTTGATCATCCACACCCCGCCTGTATGTTGAGGCGTCACACCGGCGGCTTCGCCGACGGCCTGTGCGATGTCCGGGGCTGACTGCGGCAGGTAGAAGCCGTCGTCGGCAATGAGGATGTAGTCAACTCCCCCGCCGCACAGCTCTCTGACTCCGTCTTGCAGTTCTGCAGCACTCGGCACGGGACCGCCGCGCTTTTCTTCTAGGAGGATATCCAGCGAATCGGCGGGCGCGGCATAGGTTACGGGTGCGTCGTCGCGCCCGCCGATGAAGTAGCCCCCGGTCTCGCGGTAGTGCATACCGGACACGGCCTGCCAGACCATCGCCTCGTCTGCCCGAGGATAGGCCCAGGCCCGCGGCCTGGGAAGTGTTTTGACCAGCGATCCTGCTGGGATCGTGTCGTGAATCGACTGGGTGTAGAACGCGGGGATGTGGAGGTCACGCGCGGGAACTGGGGCCGCGGTTGTCAATACGAGCACACTTGCCAGTCCAGCGCCGGTCAGAGCGCGAACCGGCAGAGCACGCGCACGTTCCATCAGCAGCGCCGACAGAACAGAACAGGCGAGCACAACATGGATCATCAACCGCATCGGAAGAATATTTCCAAGCACGGGTGTAAGCTCCACCAGCCGGAACGGCCCTAGGGGCAGCACCTGCTCGCCGCCTAAAAGCACCGGTGAGCCCAGGGACAGAACCCACACGCCAGCCCCGGTCAGGGCAGCGGTGCGGGCCGCTGGGCTTCGCTTCCACAGCACGATGAGGGCGATAAGACACAGCACAAGCCACAGTGCGCTCAGGTAGCCGCCAAGTTCCGAGGGGTCAATCGGCTCAATCCGCGGCAGCTTCGCTCCCCCGCCGATTCGGGTGTAGTGGCCCGGGGTGACCGCATCGAGAACATCGGTGTTCCACACCCCGTGCGGGCGGATGGCTTCCCGCGGAGCGTTCGGTCTGAACCACATGGTGAACAGCAGAGGCGCAGCTATGACAAGTCCAATGACCGCAGCGATTGCACCTCGGCGAAGAACAGCAGGCGCAGAGGCCCGAACGTGAGACCACGCCGACAGGCTTGCTGAAGCCGCGAAGACAAGGACTGCGAGGAAGGTGCCCGCCAACAGCTCAGTTGAAATATAGAACTGCCAGCCCAGAACAATGCCGAAGGGCACCGTCCAACGGCGGTCGCGTGCAATGAGCAGCATCAGCAGCACCACCAAAGGCGGGAAGGCCGCGCTGGCCAGATTCAGGTGGCCCGAAGACTGGGCGATGGTGTAGGTGGAGAAACCGTACAGGGCGCCGGCGAAGAATGCGGGCAGATGAGCGGTGAAGCGTCGGCAGAGAAGCGCTGCCGCAAGGGCTGACACCACCGGGGCGCACACGATGGCGAGGTTGTAGCTTACGATCGGACCAAACGCCCAGGTGATCGGCACGAGCGGCAGGCCTATGCCGACAAGCGAGGTGTTCCACGCTCCGTTGACACCGTCTGGGGCGTTCATTGCGGTGGTGTAGAGCAGAGAACTGTCAAAGGTGGGTCTGCCCAGCCATCCGCCGACAACATCGGCCGTGTGGGCTATCCACCAGATGAAGAGGGACGAATCGTCGTTGTCAGCAAAGACTCTTGAGCCGAAGCCGCCGAAGAGCTCCGCGTAGACGACCGCGGACAAGCAGGCCAGGACGGCAGTGTAGATCAGCCAGGGAGCGAGTTTTCTGATGTGGAAAGCAGAAGCCGCGGCCCCTCCCCGTGGGAGTGGCCGCGGCTTCATCTCAGAGGAGATCAGCTGCCTGCAAGCTTCTCGCGCAGAGCGGCGAGAGCTTCGTCCGAAGCGAGGGTGCCTTCGTCATCAGCCGATTCTTCCGTGCTGAACGAAGCGCCCGCACCGGCGGCGTCGTCGCCGGCCTGAGCGGCGGCTTCGGCGTCGGCGGCGATTGCGCGCGCAACCTGCTTCTTGTGCTCTTCCCAGCGCTCCTGGGCTGCAGCGTACTGCTGCTCCCATTCTTCGCGCTGCGCTTCGTAGCCTTCCATCCATTCCTGGGTTTCGGGGTCGAAGCCTTCGGGGTACTTGTAGTTGCCGTCTTCGTCGTACTCCTGGAGCATGCCGTACAGAGCCGGGTCGAGGAATTCCTCCGCGTCCGGGTCGACACCTTCGTTGGCCTGCTTGAGCGACAGCGAGATGCGGCGGCGGTCCAGGTCGATGTCAATGACCTTGACGTAGATGGTTTCGTCAACCGACACGACCTGCTCGGGCAGGTCGATGTGCCGAACGGCGAGCTCGGAGATGTGAACGAGACCTTCGATGCCGTCTTCGACGCGAACGAACGCACCGAACGGAACGAGCTTGGTGACCTTGCCGGGCACGATCTGGCCGATGACGTGAGTCCGAGCAAAGTGCTGCCACGGGTCTTCCTGGGTGGCCTTGAGCGACAGTGAAACGCGTTCGCGGTCCATGTCGACATCGAGAACCTCCACCGTGACCTCGTCGCCGACTGCGACGACCTCGGAGGGGTGGTCGATGTGCTTCCAGGACAGTTCGGACACGTGGACGAGTCCGTCGACTCCGCCCAGGTCCACGAATGCACCGAAGTTGACGATCGACGACACGACACCGGGGCGCACCTGGCCCTTCTGCAGGGTCTGCAGGAAGTCGTGGCGGACGGCCGACTGGGTTTCTTCCAGCCATGCGCGGCGCGACAGAACGACGTTGTTGCGGTTCTTGTCGAGCTCGATGATCTTGGCTTCGACTTCCTGGCCGATGTACGGCGTGAGGTCGCGCACGCGGCGCATTTCCACAAGCGAAGCAGGCAGGAAGCCGCGCAGTCCGATGTCGACGATGAGGCCGCCCTTGACGACTTCGATGACCGAACCGGTGACGACGCCGTCGTCTTCCTTGATCTTTTCGATGTCGCCCCAAGCGCGCTCGTACTGTGCGCGCTTCTTCGAGAGCATCAGGCGTCCGTCTTTGTCTTCCTTCGTCAGCACGAGTGCTTCGATCGGATCCCCGACTTCGACAACCTCAGAGGGGTCGACGTCGTGCTTGATCGACAGTTCGCGCGAAAGGATGACGCCTTCCGTCTTGTATCCGATGTCGACCAGGACTTCGTCGCGGTCAACCTTGACGACTGTGCCTTCAACGATGTCGCCGTCGTTGAAGTACTTGATGGTTTCGTCGACTGCCGCGAGGAAATCTTCCGCAGATCCGATGTCGTCGACAGCGACCTGCTTGGTGTTCGCCGCGTCCGGCGTGGTAGTGGTCATAAAGTTAGGGACTCCGATTTGGATTATCCGGTCCGGGCGGGCTGCTCGGTCCGGAGCTCGTGTTGATATGGACAGATTATTGTGTGTACGCGGGCGAGCAGAGCGGCGCAAGCATTACACAATGATCAAGCGTAACATCCATTGAGTCGCTTTAGAATAGACAGCCCGCTGCTTAATGAGGATGGAAGTGTATGAGCACGTCTGACGGCTACCCCAGCATCATCTCCGGCGGATACTTTCCGATCGACGAGGAGGCCTCTGTTCGGGCCAATCGCACCTACTGGGACAACTCCGCGGAGGACTACCTGGCCGAGCACGGCTCTTTTCTCGGTGCCAAAGAATTCATCTGGTGTCCAGAAGGGGTTAACGAAGACGACGTCAACCTGCTCGGCGATGTTGCGCGCAGACAGGTGCTCGAGATCGGCTGCGGGGCCGGGCAGTGTTCGCGCTGGGTTGCAGAACAGGGCGGAATCGTCACCGGATGCGATGTATCGTCCGGCATGCTCGAACAGGCCGCCCGACTCTCCAGGGAAAACCCGCTGAGCGACTCCGCCACCCCGCCGACGTTCCTGCTGGCAGATGCCCGCCAGCTGCCGTTCCCCTCGGGCTCATTTGACATTGCCTTTTCGTCCTACGGTGCCCTCCCCTTTGTCAAAGACGCCGAAAAGGTGCTTGCTGAAACCGCGCGCGTTCTGCGCCCCGGTGGTCGGTGGGTATTCTCCGTCACCCATCCGCTGCGTTGGATATTCCCTGATCTGCCCGGCGAAGACGGCCTGTGCGTCGAATACTCCTATTTCGACCGCACCCCCTATGTCGAACTCGACGAACAGGGAAATCCGGTCTACGCAGAACACCACCGCACTCTGGGCGACTGGATCTCACTGATCCACGGAGCCGGCTTCACACTGGAAAAGCTCACCGAACCCGAATGGCCCGAAGACAACGAAACCTCGTGGGGCGGATGGTCCCCCCTGCGCGGCAAGCTCATGCCCGGCACCGCGATCTTCTCCACCCGCTTGGCACAGTGACTCAGTACGGCTGTGGCCCCACTTTTCGGGTGGGACCACAGCCGTATGAGCGCCGCGTCAGTGAGCCGCGGACTGCCAGTCCGGCCCACGGCCCACATTGACGTCAAGGGGAACGCTGAGCTCAGCGGCATCGCGCATCGTATCGACCACAATCTTCTCGACGCTGTCGAACTCTCCGGCGGCGCACTCGACAATCACTTCATCGTGCACCTGCAGGAGAATGCGCGAGGCGAGATCCGCCTCGGCAAGGGCGTCGGCAATGCGGAACATTGCGATCTTCATAATGTCCGCCGCAGTTCCCTGGATAGGACTGTTGAGAGCCGCCCGCTCGGCCATTTCGCGCTGTGGGCGGCTTGAGGACTGCAGTGCCGGCAGATAGCGACGGCGACCGTACATTGTCTGGGTGTAGCCCCTCTGGCGAGCTTCTTCGACCGAACCGTCAAGGTACTTCTTCACCGCACCGAAACGCGAGAAGTACTCGGCCATGAGATCCGACGCTTCGGTCGGGCTGATGCCCAGCTGATTCGACAGCCCGTAGGCCGACAAACCGTAGACCAGCCCGTAGGACATGGCCTTGACCTTTTCGCGCTGCTGCCGACTGACATCCTCAACCGGGATCTGAAAAACCTGGCCGGCCACGAAGGAGTGCAGGTCCTCACCGGCGCGGAAGGCCTCGATGAGCGCTTCGTCACCGGACAGGTGAGCCATGATCCGCATTTCGATCTGCGAATAGTCAGCGCTCATAAGGTCCGTAAAGCCCGCATCGGCATCGGCCGTGAATACACCGCGGATTCTCCGGCCCGAATCGGTGCGGACCGGTATGTTCTGCAGATTGGGGTCTTTTGAGCTCAATCTGCCGGTTGCAGTCATCGTCTGCAGGTAGGTGGTGTGAATCCGTCCGTCGTCGGCGATCTCCTTCTTCAGACCCACAACCGTCTGCTTGAGCTTGATGCGTTCGCGGTGAGCCAACAGGTGCTCCAAGAAAGGGTGCTGGGTTCTGCGAAACAGGTCGTGCAGAGCATCGGCGTTGGTGGTGTAGCCGGTCTTCGTCTTCTTGGTCTTCGGCATGTCGAGTTCGTCGAAGAGCACGGTCTGCAGCTGTTTGGGCGAACCCAGGTTCACGGTGTGGCCGATGGCGCTGTAGGCGTCTTCGGCGCTCTGGTCGGCTTCGCGTCCGAACTCGTCGATGAGGTTCTGCAGCTGCGTGGAGTCGATGTTGATGCCGATTCGCTCCATCGCCGCCAGGACCGCCTGCGCGGGCATCTCGATGTCGTCGAGAACTGCAAGCTGACTGTACTCTTCGAGCTGGTCCCGCAGAATCGGGGCCAGCCGGGATGCGAGAAAAGCCTTTCTGGCCGCTGCTTCATCATTCGTGTTCTCCAGCAGAGTGCCGGCGTTTTCGTCCGGCTCAGCCGCAGCGATGCCAGCACGGCTCTGGGCAAGTTCTTCGAGGTCATAGCCGCGCGCGTCCGGTGTCAGCAGGTAGGCGGCAAGCTCCGTGTCCGTCCACACGCTCACCCGAAGACCGTTGTCGGCTAAAGCTTTGATCTGCGGTTTGGCGTCGTGCATTGCAATCTGCGGATGCTCAGTCAGAAGGGCCGACAGCTGCTGTTGGGCGTCCGGGCTGAGAGTGCTCAGGTCAATAAGCCACGCGCTGTCACCTGCGGCAAAGCCCAGGCGGTCGGGCGTGTCGAGATCGACGTCCACACCCAGGACACTGCCGGAAGCGGCTTCCGCAACAGCGCGGATGCTGTCGGTCTTCTGTGGAGCGGGAGCTTCGCTCCCGGTGGGCGCAGGGATTTCCCCGCCGCCGAGGAATGGCCCGATTTCTGCTGCCAGCTGACGGAATTCGAGCGCGTCGAACAGCTCGGTGATCTCTTCGGCGCTGCCGCGGCCCAGAGCTGCATCAGCAAGATCCAGCGGGATGTCAAGGTCGTCGATGAGCCTGTTGAGGCGGTAGTTGCGTTCGACATCCGCAATGTGATCGCGCAGGCTCTGCCCGACCTTGCCGCCGACGTCCTCGGCGTTGTCGATGATCGAGGGAAGGTCACCGTACTTGGTCAGCCATTTTGCGGCCGTCTTCTCGCCCACCCCGGGCACGCCGGGCAGATTGTCCGCCTTTTCGCCCACGAGCGCGGCAAGGCCCCGGTAGTTCGCCGGAGTGACACCGTACTTGTCTTCCACTGCCTGCGGCGTCATGTGCTGCAGATCGGTGAAACCCCGTTTGGGGTACATGATTGTGATGTTGTCATCAGCCAACTGGAAGGAGTCTTTGTCACCCGATGCGATGAGGGTGTCATAGCCCTCCCCCGCACCCCGGCGCGCCAGCGAGGCCAGGAGGTCATCCGCCTCGTACCCCTCCCGAGTGATGACCGGGACGCCGAAGGCGGTGAGCATGTCCTTGATGAGGTCCACCTGACCGTGAAAGTCCTCCGGAGTCTTTGCCCGACCGGCTTTGTACTCCGGGTACTCTTCGAGCCGAAAGGTCTGCCGACCCAGGTCGAACGCCACGGCCACGTGAGTGGGTTCGAGCGAATTGACGGCGGTCAGCAGCATTCTGGCAAAGCCGAAAACAGCGTTCGTGGTCTGACCGTCAGCCGTTGAGAAGTTCTCCGGCGGCAGAGCAAAGTAGGCCCGGTAGGCAAGGGAATGACCGTCAATCAGAAGAAGTCTCTTGGTGCTCACACCCCCCACACTACCGGCAAAACCACTGCGCTAACCGCCGGCTGGGATCGGCTAGAGTGACCACAGCAAGGAGGAACATGAAGCAGATCACACCACTGGCACCGGGACTGAGCGAAACCGAGTACGCGGCGATCCTCGCCGGCCATCCGCAATTCGGCGATGACACCCTCATGGCCGCAATGAACATGTCAATTGACTCACTCGGCTACGACTTCCTGAGCGGAAGCGTGCCCGTTGAGGGCAACAAGCAGCCAGCCGGGCTGTTCCACGGCGGCGCCCACGTAGCACTTGCAGAAACCCTGGCCTCCCAGCATTCCTTTCTGCGCGCGGGCACCAACGTCGTCGGCGTCGACCTCAACGCAACTCACCTGAAAGCCGCCCGCAGCGGTCGCGTCCGGGGACGTGCCGAAGTGATCCACGCCGGTCGGACCATCATCAACCACGAAGTCCGCATGACCGACGACGACAGCAGACTGCTGTCGATCGTGCGGATCACCAACCTGGTGCTCCAGCCCCAGGCCTGAGGCTAGAGCATCAGCTTTACACCAGGTCCGGCCGTTCACGGCCACCGCACGGCGAAGGCGGTCCTGTCCGAGCGTCGGTCAGGACCGCCTTCAGCGAAAGCTCAGTCTTTCGAATCGAGCTGGTTGAGAACAGTTTCGGCGACTTCGCGCATTGTCAGACGACGGTCCATTGACGTCTTCTGAATCCAGCGGAACGCTTCGGGTTCGGTCAGCCCCATATTGGAGATGAGCAGGCCCTTGGCTCGTTCGACCAGCTTCCGGGTTTCGAAGCGGTCGGTCATGTCCGCAATCTCAGATTCCAGTGCTTGGATCTCCTGATAGCGCGACTGTGCGATCTCCAGGGCCGGAACCAGGTCGGCGGCCGTGAACGGCTTGACGACATAGGCCATGGCACCGGCATCGCGGGCGCGCTCAACGAGTTCCGTCTGGGAGAACGCGGTGAGCAGCACGACGGGAGCAATGCTGGCCTTGGCAATCTTTTCGGCTGCGGAAATGCCGTCGAGCTTCGGCATTTTGATGTCCATGACCACAAGGTCGGGACGGAGCTCTTCGGCAAGGCGGACGGCTGATTCGCCGTCGCCTGCTTCGCCTACGACGTCGTAGCCGACTTCCCGGAGCATTTCCACAATGTCGAGTCGGATAACGGATTCGTCTTCGGCGACGATGACTCGGCGTACGGGCTGAAGTTCTTGATCTGGGTTAGACACGCCTCCATCGTAGTCGGCTCAGCGCGCAAACGGTATGGCAGGCCAGGTCTGCGCACAGAAGACGGCGCTGGTGGCGCCTGTTTTGTGCATCTGAGCGCGTGCACTACGATTACCCTGATGCCGGATTGGCGGAATTGGTAGACGCGGAGCACTCAAAATGCTCTATCGCAAGATGTGCGGGTTCGAGTCCCGCATCCGGTACAGGTCAACACCCCACCTGACCAGGGAGAACACTAGGCGGAATACCGAAGTGTGACTCAGAATCAGGGAGAGTGTGACTCTTGCGGCTCGTTTCTTCGCTGATGAAGGGGCGAGCCGCACGTGTAGCATCCGCATAGGGCGGATGCCCAGTGCAGGAGCTCGCTGTGTTTGAAACGACTTCGACGATCATCGCCCGCCTCGCCCGCGCACACGAGAGCGGAGTTTCCGAAGCCACCATTCAGTCAGATGTACGACAGCTCATCCTGTCGTCGAACCTCAACCTCATCGACGACAACGTCGAAGAGGTCAACCTCGAATCTCCGACCGGAGACGGCACCCGCCGCAGGATCGACATCGAAGTCGCCACCACGGTCATCGAGGTGAAGCGAGACCTCCACGCCGGCAAGGTGCTCGTCGATGCAGAAGCACAGCTCGCAGGCTATGTCCATCGCCGTGTGAGGGAGACCGGCACCCGCTTCTACGGCATCCTCACCGACGGCCGGCACTGGCGGCTCTACATTCCCGAAGTCGGCGACCACCGAGGTATCGTCCTCGTCGGCGACGAACTCGTCATCTCTTCAGCGGCAGACGAGACGAAGCTCCTCGACTGGCTCGGCGCGATCCTCTCCCGTGTTGAGGGCATCTACCCGACTCCCGAACGCATCGAGCAGGTGCTTGGTGCATCGTCTCCCAGCTATAAGGCCGACCACGCGACACTGCTGGCGCTCTTCGAGTCTGCAGTCGAGGATCCCGAAGTGCAGCTCAAACGGGAACTGTGGGACAAGCTGCTGCGGACAGCATTCGGCGAAGACTTCGACGGCGACATCCAGCTCTTCGTCGACCACACGCTCCTTGTCCTCACCGCTGAAATCATCGCCCACGCAGTCATCGGCTACGACGTGTCGAGGTCCGGATCACTCACAGCCGATCAGCTCGCACAGGGCACCCTCTTCACTCAGGCAGAGATCAACGGTGTCGTCGAAGCCGACTTCTTCGACTGGCCCCTCGAAGTCGACGGCGGTCACGAGTTCATCACAACGCTTGCCAACCGCCTGGCTCGTTTCGACTGGAAGCACGTCGACCACGATGTGCTCAAACACGTCTATGAGAGCATCGTCACCCCTGAGACTCGTCAGAACCTCGGAGAGTATTACACGCCAGACTGGCTGGCGGAGCACATGCTTGATGAACTTGGCTACGACCCGTTGGAGAACCGTGTCCTCGACGCCTCGTGTGGTTCAGGCACATTCATCTTCCACGCTGTCCGTGACTACCTCGAAGCCGCGGATGAGGCCGGGATCGACAACCGTGAGGCGATCAACGGCGTCGTCTCTCACGTCTTCGGCATGGACATCCATCCGGTCGCCGTGGCGCTTGCCCGAGTGACCTATCTTCTCGCGATCGGCACGGAGCGGCTGCAGAAGCCGCGTGATGGCTTCTCAGTTCCGGTCTACATCGGTGATTCAGTGCAGTGGGAGCAGTCGAAAAACTTGTTCGCTGCCGCCGACACGGTAACTATCCCGACGTCCGGATCTTCGATCCTCTCGGCTGACGAAGCGCTCATCTCAGAAGACCCGCTGAGGATTCCGGTCTCTCTCATGCGCGACACCCAGAGGTTCGACGAAATCATCAACTCGATCGCGGCTGCCGTCGTCAGCTTTGAGTCGTCCGATCAACGATCCCGCCACGACAACCTCTCCAAACTCGAAGGCACGTTCGCAAAGGATCTGAACAAGAGCCTGCAGGCGAATTTCCCGGAGCTGAGCAAGGACGAACTGGAGACGATGACGCAGACGGGAACCAGGATGTTCGGGCTCGAGCTCATGGGCCGTGACCGTATCTGGGCTTACTACGTCCGCAACCTCATCCGTCCCGTGTGGCTCTCCATGCCCGACAACCGTGTCGATATCCTCGTCGGCAACCCGCCGTGGCTGCGCTACAACAAGATGAACGCCTGGATGCAGAAGAAGTTCCTCGACCACTCCCGCGACCACAACCTCATCATCGGTCGACTCGGAGCCTCGGGTCGCGACCTCGCCACGCTGTTCGTCGCACGGGCGTGTGAACTGTACCTCCGCAGCGGAGGCCGGTTCTCCTTCGTCATGCCCCACTCCGCACTGACGCGGAAGTCGAGCGCTGGGTTCCGCACAGGCAACTGGGCACTCCATGTCGGTGAGGACCGCCCACACGAATACGCTCAATTCGACGAGGTGTGGGACCTGCAGAACGTCTCGACAGGCTTCCCCATCACGTCGGGTGTCATCGTCGGGCGCACGTCTCCGGACAAGGCCAACAAGATGCCGATGAAGGCAAAAGCGTTCTCAGGGCGCCTCAATCCCCCATCACAGCCGTGGGACAAAGCTCGTGATTCGATCACAACGAAGAACGTCCGGTTGGAGCAGGTCACATCGGACGACCTACCCAAATCTCCTTATGCGCGGCGGTTCAGACAGGGAGCGATTCTCGTACCGCGTCGGCTCATGTGGGCAGTTGAGCAGGAGGCTGGTCCGCTCGGGGTCGCAGCAGGCAAGGTCATGCTGCGGTCCCGCGTTGCAAGGCTGGACAAAGCACCGTGGAAGTCTCTAGCGCCGATCTCGGCAGCAGTCGGTGCTGAATATGTGTTCGACGGTGTTCTCGGCGAACACCTCATGCCCTATGACTCGCTCCCTACGGAGCGAGTAGTTCTACCGATTCGCGACGACAGTCTGATTCCGCGTGACGATGCCTTCCGTGATCCGAATATCGAGCCGTGGTGGCGAACGGCAGAAGCACACTGGGATGCGAACAAGAAGCCCGGCACGGAAGAAACTCTGGCTGAACACGTGGACTTTCTCGGTCAGCTTTCAGCACAGCTCGGCTCGTCGGGCGGCTATCTCGTCCTATACCCAAAGTCAGGGAACAACATCGCTGCATCTTGGATTAGGAACAGTGCAAGAACGATGATCGACCACCAGGCATACTGGATGCAAACGGATTCTCTATTAGAAGCCCGTTACCTCACCGGTATCCTCAATTCTCAGACGCTGGTCGAGCGAGTTCGCCCATTTCAAGCCGTAGGTTTGTTCGGCGCAAGGCACTTCGACAAATACGTGTTCTCAGTTCCCTTTGACCTCTTTGACCATGAGAACGACGACCACGCCCAGCTTGTCGATCTTGTCTCTCGGGCGGAAGAAGTAGCCTCATTGACGGATGTTTCTGGCGGAAAGACGTTCCAAGCCAAGCGCAAACTCATACGAAAGGCGTTGCAGAAGGACGGCATCGCGGAGAAGATCGAAGCCGTCGTCAACCGCATCCTGCCGGAGCTGACGTTGGATGATGATGTCGAGGACTAGGACACGCAGGGCCAGCTCGACCTTCACTGAAGACGTCTGAGCACTCTCCTAGAAATCGGGTCAGAATAGACCTGTCCGTCCCCGACAGAAAGGTGGCACTCATGTCCTCCTCTGGGGGCATTACGGCGAGCATCCGTTAAGGCAAACCGCGCAAGGATGGCTCTCATGGCTGGCAGGTGGTCTGGCGGCCGCATGGACGGGCAGGAAAGTAGGCCACGCAGCTTCTCAACACACGAGCTGAGGCTCAGCTCTACCAGTGCGCTGTGGAAGCCGCCGGCGGGAACCGAGATGAGGCCGACGACCGTTACATCGCCGCGGTCAGTGATGGCAGGCGCGAAACGATCTCGCAGTCGATCGCGAGGTGGATCGCCGACGGCAGCACGGCATCGGAGTCAGGACGCCCGGACTATGAGCGGATGAGTGCCCGCCACATCGAGGCCCACATCGGACACAAGGCCACGGAGGTACTCACGCACGACGATGTGCTCACCCTTGTCCGCGCGACGTGGAAGGCGATGGCACCCAAGACGGCGAAGAATCACTTGGCCATCATCTTCGGCGCTCTCGATCTCGCTGTTTGCCGTCAAGTGGTGACGACGAACGTCGCCACCCCATCGCCTTCGGACGTGTCTCTGAGCAGAGCCGCGACCGCTACATGACCCGGGAGATCAGCTACAGGCTCATCCGCGCGATCCCCGACCCGGAGGCGCGCCTCATGGCACTATTCCTCCAACTGACGGGCTGCCGCATCAGCAAGGCAACGGCGCTGAAGGTCGAGGACCTTAACATCGGCGCCCCAGAGGAGGCCACCGTCACGATTCGCTCTGAACGGAAGAAGACGGTGACCGAGAAGCCGGACGGCACAAAGACGATGGGCACAAAGGCAGACGGCACGACGAAGACGTCAGCAGGCGCTCGACGACTCCCTCTCCCCCGTGAACTCGCGCTTGTCCTCAACGCACATCTGGGCCAAAGCAGGCGTTATGGCAGCGACTACGTCTTCCAGAACAGGAACGGAGTCCCTTTCAACGACTCGGGTTTCCGCACTCACCTCTGGCACTCGGCACGACGGCAGGCGGGCATCACGATACCACATGCGCCACACGATCTGCGGCACAGCTGGATCAGCGGTCTCGCCGCCAGCGGCCTAACCGACATCATGACCATCTCGAAGCTGGCCGGGCACAGGAGCATCACCACGACCGCGGATAGATACGGGCACCTGACACCCGATGCGACCGACATCCTGCGCCCCCACTGGACCACGTCAACGCACAGGCCAAGCGAGAGAAGGACCGGCAGGCACACCAACCTAAGCGGTAAAAGCCTCCTCTACCCATCCTGTTCTCGCATTTTGTCCAGTCGCTCCTGAATCTTGGGAAACATCGAGCCGATGAAGACAGCTTCTCCGTTGGTGGCGCGAAGATGGCGGATCTTGAGCGCCTCGAAGTCCTCGAGAATGGCCCGCTCTGCCCTGCGGTCTCCGAGTCGTCGAAGGATGACTGCACTTTCCCACCAATACCACGGTGCGGGCGTGGCGGGCGCACGCATGTACCCGTCTTCCTCGTGCGGGTACAGCGCCTCCATCGTCACAGCTTCGCGGCAGCGACTGAGCAGGTCGAACGCCTCTCGGAATCGGCCTTCGCGCTTGAGCTGCTTGATCTCCTCGACCTGCTCCCAATACAGGAATCGCTCTGCCATCCCGCCTCCGTTGCCTCGTCCGTAGTGGTCATGCTGATCCTATGGGTCGGCGGTCTTGACACGATACTGCCCCGGCGAATATTGACGGGAAAGAAATCGACAACGACGTCACTACGCTGCCGCAAACACTCCTGACGACGCCCTCGACCCGCGCGTCTCTGTGCTCGCGGCTGAGAGCCTGACGCGCCGACGACGGCCCCGGAGTCATCTGCCTCTCGGGCGAGCACGCAGGCGGCTTCCAAGTCGGACTCGAGGCCACTCCGGCTGAATCGTGGAGCGCTTGAGCCGAACCGGCGGCAGGGTATCCGACCGAGATCGACCTCGCTCAGTAGGTACGCCTGGTAGCGTCCCAGAACGTCCGCGGCTTCGGCGCCGGTGAACGTCATTGGGGGCGGATACTCCACCATGCATCGTGTCTTTCATGCATATATTCCGTCGGGCGCCTACACACCGTCGATCACGTGTGACTCTAAATCACACATTCTCAGCCGAAGTCCGACCAAACGGCCTTTAGACGCCGCGTTCTGACCGGAGATACCCGCGAAAACAGCCCAAAATCAGCCAAAATGTAGGTTCGAGTCCCGCATCCGGTACGAAACAATCTCGGGACATCGTAGAAACGATATCCCGAGATTTTCTGTTTGGGGCAGCCTGCGCGGCACCGCTGGTGAAGCACACGAGGCGGCCGGCAGGTTCTGCCGGTTACCTCACGAGGCGCCGGTCACCGGTCAGAAGTTCGGTTCGGTGATCTTGCCGTAGCCTGCTTCCGGGTGGCTGAAGATCTGGTTGTCATCCCGGTATGCCGGCGCCAGGCCCTTGATGGCGTCACCGAGTTTGTGCACGCGCAGGGCGTTGGTCGACCCGGGCAGTCCCGGGGGCGATCCGGCCACGATGACGCAGTAGTCGCCCTCTTCGGCCATTCCCTCGCCCAGCAGGATTTCATCGGTCTGCCGGGCCATCTGGTCGGTGTGGCTGACTTCGTTCACGAGGATCGTTTCAACACCCCAGGTGAGTGCCAACTGGTGACGCACCTTGACGTCAGGCGTGAATGCAAGAAGTCGACGAGGCGCACGCAGCCGCGACATGCGGCGCACCGAGTCTCCCGTCTGCGTGAACACGCACATGTGGTCGATGTCGAGATCGTGGGCGACCTGCACGGCAGCCGCGGTGATTGCACCGCCGCGGGTCTTCGGCTCACTGCCCAGTTCGGGAATCAGGTGCAGGCCCTGCTGTTCGGAGGATTCGATGATGCGGGCCATGGTGCGAACCGCATCGAGCCAATGCTGACCGACCGAGGTTTCACCGGAGAGCATAAGAGCATCCGCCCCGTCGAAAACAGCGTTGGCACAGTCGGAGGCTTCAGCGCGAGTGGGCCTGGGCTCTTCGATCATCGATTCGAGCATCTGGGTGGCCACAATGACAGGCTTGGCTTCGCGGCGGCACTTGGCGATGGCGCGCTTCTGGACGAGGGGAACCTGTTCCAGCGGAACTTCGACACCCAGGTCGCCGCGAGCCACCATGAGGCCGTCAAAGGCGTCAACGATCTCATCGAGCTTCTCTACCGCCTGCGGCTTTTCCAGTTTGGCGATCACGGGGATGTGAATTCCCTCGTCGTCCATGATTGACCGAATGTACTCGGCGTCGGCGGCGTCGCGCACAAAGGACAGTGCCACCCAGTCAACGCCCATGCGCAGACCGAAGCGGAGGTCTTTGATGTCCTTTTCGGTCATCGCCGGCACCGAAACGGCAACACCGGGCAGGTTGACGCCCTTGTGGTCAGACAGGTAACCGGGAACCTCAACTTCGACCAGGATGTCGGTTTCGCCGACTTCGACAGCGCGCAGGCGCACGCGGCCATCGTCAACCAGCAGAGGATCGCCCACACTGACATCGCCGGGCAGGCCCTGATACGTGGTCGAGATGCGCTCGACGGTTCCTTCGACGTCTTCCGTTGTGATTGTGAACTGCTGGCCGCGCTCAAAATAGTGCTTCTGGCCGTCGGCAAAAGTGCCCAAGCGGATCTTAGGTCCCTGCAGGTCCATAAGGACCGCAACCGGCCGTCCTGTGTCGTTTGCCGCTTCGCGCACCCAGCCGTACAGGCGTTTGTGGTCAGCGTGAGTGCCGTGGGAGAAGTTGAAGCGGAGGACATCGACTCCGGCATCGATTATGGCGCGAATGTCTTCGTAGGTTTTCTGAGCAGGTCCGAGGGTCGCAACGATCTTGGCTAGCCGCATGGTTCCACCCTAGTCGAATGTCGTCCCCGGTGAGAGCTCCACCGCAGATCAATCAGCTTTCGCGCTGCTCATCCTCGCGTTTGCGCACCTGTGGAATGATCGAAATCGTCGATGTGACCGCCCCGAAGTAGCCGAACGACCGACCCGATACCGGAAGTTCAGCTGTTTCGGGGTCGGCAATCACCGGCAGTGTGTGCGTGACGGGTCCGAACCCGATCTCCTGGCCGCCGTCGGCCTGCAGGGGCAGCGCGGAGGTCTCAGTCGAAGGCCCGCTCGGCTGGGTGTCGGGAGCACCCGATGATCCGCTCAGGGTGATGTCCGGGTTGAAATCGGGGTGCCGAAGTCGCGACACGGCCAGCAGAACGGCTCCCAGCACGAACACCAGGATGGACGTCCACACATTGAGCCGCAGGCCCAGAATGTGCTCGGCGGTGTCGATGCGCAGCGCCTCGATCCACACGCGACCGAGCGTGTAATAGCAGATGTATGCAAAGAACACCTGACCGTGATCCAGGCGGAACCGCCTGCCCAGCCAAATGAGCAGCAGAGCACCCAGAATGTTCCAGACTGATTCGTACAGGAACGTCGGGTGGAACAGCGTGCCCTCGGGGATGGCGGGATCCGGCCAGTTGGGGTTGGGGCGGCCGTTGAGCACCCGGTCGATCTGCAGACCCCACGGAAGCGTGGTCGGAGCGCCGAAGAGCTCCTGGTTGAACCAGTTCCCCCATCGTCCGATCCCCTGTGCCAGGAGCAGGCCGGGAGCTGCCGCATCGAGGAAGGCCCCGAACCGGATGTCGAGCCTGCGCGCTGCAAAGTAGGCAGCCAGCACACCCAGGGCGACAGCGCCCCAAATGCCCAGTCCGCCGTTCCAGATGTAGAGTGCCGCGACCGGATTGCCGCCCGGTCCGAAGTACGGGTCGGGGGTAGAGAACACGTGGTAGAGGCGACCGCCGATGATGCCAGCCGGGATCGCCCACATGGCAATCGTCCACAGGTCATCGGAATCTCCGCCTCGTGCAGTCCACCTGCGGTTCGTCAGCCACAGGGCCACAAAGATCCCGGCGATGATGCACAGAGCGTAGGCGTGGATCGTCAGAGGGCCGAACGAAAAGCCCTGCCACGTCGGTGAGGGAATAGCCGCCTGATATGTCACGAGCGGACCGTGCCTTCGCTCAGTTCTTCAGCAAGTCGGCCGACCGCGGCCGAACCGCCCTCATCGAGAGCCCGCACCAGTGCGGAGCCGACGATCACACCGTCAGCATAGGCGGCAACCTCGGCGGCCTGTTCGCGATTCGACACACCCAGGCCCACGCACACGTGCTCGGCACCGGCCTCGCGCACGCGGCTGACGAGGCCTTCCGCGTGCGAGTCCACCTGAGCGCGGGTTCCGGTCACGCCCATAGTCGAAGCGGCGTAGACGAAACCGCGCGACCGAGAGCTGATGAGAGCGAGCCGTTCGGGAGTTGAGGACGGTGCGGCGAGGAAGATTCTGTCAAGGCCGTGTGCGTCCGAAGCGGCGTCCCAGGCTGCGCAGTCATCCGGAAGCAGATCCGGGGTGATGATGCCATGGCCCCCGGCCGATGCGAGGTCACGTGAGTAGGCTTCGACGCCGTACTGCAGGATCAGATTCCAGTAGCTCATGACGACGGGAACGGCCCCGGCGCTCGCCGCCGCTTCGACAGCGCGCAGCGAATCGGCAACGCGCACGCCGCCGCGCAGGGCAGCATCGGCTGCCCGCTGGATGACCGGTCCGTCCATCCCGGGATCGGTGTACGGGATGCCGATTTCAATGATGTCGGCCCCACCCCGAGCCAGTTCGCCGATGGCCTCAAGTGAACCGGGAACGTCAGGGAAGCCGACCGGCAGGTAGCCCACGAGGGCAGCCCGGCCGTCATTCTTGGTCTGTGTCAGGACTTCAGCCGTGCTCATACCTGGACTGCTCCTTCGTCGATGTAGTCAAACCACCGGGCTGCGGTGGTCATGTCTTTGTCACCGCGCCCTGACAGGCTCACGACGATAACAGCGTCTTCTCCGAGTTCCCTGCCGATTTTCATTGCGCCGGCAAGCGCGTGCGAGCTTTCGATGGCGGGGATGATCCCCTCGGTGCGGGCAAGCAGGCGAAAGGCCTCCATGGCTTCGTCATCGACGATCGGCCGGTATTCAGCTCGCCCGGAATCGTTGAGGTAGGAGTGTTCGGGCCCCACGGACGGATAGTCCAGTCCAGCAGACACAGAGTGCGAAGGCAGGGTCTGCCCATCTTCGTCCTGCAGAATGTAGGTGGCAGAGCCGTGCAGAACACCCGGCCTGCCGCCGGAGAATCGGGCTGCGTGACGGCCCGTGTCGACTCCGTCGCCGCCTGCTTCGAAACCGTACAGGCGGACGTTTTCGTCGCGGATGAAGGCCGCGAAGATGCCCATGGCGTTCGAACCGCCTCCCACACAGGCGCATACGGCGTCCGGCAGGCGGCCTGCCTGCTGCTGGATCTGTTCGCGGGCTTCATCCGAAATGACCCGCTGGAAGCTTCGCACCATGGCGGGGAACGGGTGGGGTCCGGCTACTGTGCCGATCATGTAGTGCGTCGTTTCGACGTTCGCAACCCAGTCGCGCATGGCTTCGTTCATAGCGTCTTTGAGGGTGCGCGTTCCCGTGCGCACGGGAACCACTTCTGCGCCGAGAAGGCGCATGCGAGCCACGTTGAGCGACTGTCGCTGAGTGTCTTCTTCACCCATGTACACGGTGCACTCAAGGCCGAACAGCGCAGCAGCAGTCGCTGCGGCCACGCCGTGCTGGCCCGCGCCGGTTTCGGCTATGACCCGCGTCTTGCCCATTCGCGCCGTCAGCAGAGCCTGCCCGAGCACGTTGTTGATTTTGTGTGAGCCCGTGTGATTGAGGTCCTCGCGTTTGAGGAAGATGCGAGCCCCGCCGCAGTGCTGACCGAAGCGCGGCGCTTCCGTCAGCAGGCTGGGACGACCCGTGTACTCAAGCTGCAGTCGAGTCAGCTCTTCCGAGAACTGGGGGTCGACCATGGCTTTGCGCCAGGCTTCCTCAATCTGCTCGAGAGCGGGCACGAGGGCTTCTGGGAAGAAGCGTCCGCCGAACTCACCGAAGTACGGACCGGCTTCTGCTGCTGGGATTTCGGGCATAGTCACTTCCGTTCTGTGTGCGCGGTTTCGGGGCCGAAGGCGCCTGCGCGCGGGCGGCTTGCTTTGGGTGTGCGGCTGGTGGCGGTCAGCGCTGTGCGCGGCCAGCGCGGGTGAACTCGGCCACCTTGGCCTGCGGGTCGCCGTGCTTCACGAGTGCTTCGCCGACGAGCACCAGGTCTGCACCCGCCGCGGCGTAGAGTTCGACTTCAGCGCTCGTGGCCACACCGCTTTCGGCGACCAAGTGCGTGTGCCCTCTGGCTTGCGCCGCCAGCGGTGCAAAGCGGGCCGGGTCGACCGACAGGTCTTTGAGGTTGCGGGTGTTCACACCGAGCACCTTCGCGCCGAGCGCTGTGGCACGAACGATTTCTTTGCTCGTGTGCGCTTCGACGAGGACGGCCATGCCGAGTTCGTGTGCGAGATCGTACAGGCGGCGCATCTGGGAGTCATCGAGGGCTGCGACGATCAGCAGGATGATGTCTGCGCCGTAGGCCCGGGCCTCGTACACCTGGTATTCGTCGACCATGAAGTCCTTGCGCAGCAGCGGAACGTCCACGCGGGCGCGCACGGCTGCGAAGTCCGCCAGGCTGCCGCCGAAGCGGCGCTCTTCCGTCAGCACCGAAATGGCTGCCGCTCCCCCGGATTCATAGGCCGCGGCGAGCTCAGACGGGTCGGCAATGTCGGCCAGTGCGCCCTTGGAGGGCGACGAGCGCTTGACTTCGCAGATCAGCCCGAACTGCTCCGGCGCAAAAGAGCGCGCAGGGGCTGCTGCCGCTGCGCGCTCTTTTATCTGCTCGAGGTCGACACGAGCGCGGCGTTCTTCGAGGTCCTCGCGAACCCCGTCGATGATGTCACCGAGGACTGTCAACGCTGCAGGGTGTTGCGGTGAATCTTCGGTCCAAGGCCGGCCTTGACCAGGACCGGGCCGACAACCGCGCCGAGCACGACGAGTGCACAGCCGACGAAGAACAGCGCCCAGCCGCTGGTGTTGACGATAAGGGTGCCGATGCCGGCGACGGCAACACCGACGAACACGAGGATGACGCCGATCCACGCGCCTACGGAGTGCATGTGGCCAGGGTCCTGAATTGCTTCGTAGTCGATGCTCGACTTGTCGAGGTCGGGGGCTCCGTTGCGGTACTTGGTCTTAGACATTGTGCTCCTTCATTCTGCTGTCAGGATTCTCTCACGAAAGGCCGAGTCGCTGACAATCGGCTCGCCACTGTCGGCAGATCATCTGATGTCGTCAGGGTCTTCTCCCCGCGACAGCGCGTCCCAGGCGGCGGCTGGGTCGTCGTCAGGATGGGCTTCACCCTCAGCGGTTCCCGCTCGTTCGAATTTCTGGCTGGTGCGCCATTGATCGCGGCCGAAGCCGACAAACCCCGCGGCGGCAGCCGCTGCCAAGCCGGCCACCACGGCCGTCCACGCCCAGGGTGTGGCATCTTGGCCAAGCGCGATGCCAAGGCTCGCACCGGCGTAGCCGAACCCCAACAGCACCATGAGGATGCCGGTGATTCTGCGGCCGAGCGTGCCCAGCATCGCCAGCAGCAGAGCCGTGACCGCAAATGCCGCCGCCTGTGCTGCAAGGACGGGCGAACCCCCACCTTCGGAGGCGGCGGGTTCCCCATTGGCCACACCTGCCGGACCGGTGCTGCCCGCTGGAGTCAGCATCACGAGTTCACGCGTCGAAATGAACCACAGGATCCCGGCGATCACCAGCAGCAGAAGAACGGACCGGCCGCGGGTCATGCGCGCTCCTCGCGTCCTTTGAGGTCTTCCGCTGAGCCTGCTGCCCGCAGCGCCTGCGCGGCAGCGGCCGAATTGAGCACGGATGCGGCCTTGGAGCGCGTTTCCTGATACTCGGCTTCCGGTGCAGAGTCAGCAACCACACCGGCCCCAGCGTAGACGGCAATGACGCCGTCCTTGAGGACTCCTGTGCGAATGGCGATTGCCATGTCGAGGTCCCCGGCGAACGACAAGTAGCCGACAACACCGCCGTACAGTCCGCGTCCGACCGGTTCGAGTTCGTCGATCAGCTGCAGCGCCCGGGGCTTCGGCGCACCCGAAAGCGTGCCCGCTGGAAATGCCGCGCGGATGACGTCCATGCAGTCGACGCCGTCGCGCAGTGTGCCGGTCACGGTCGATTCGATGTGCATGATGTGGCTGTAGCGTGCGATTTCCATGAACTCTGCGACGTCCACAGTTCCCGGCCGACACACTTTTGCAAGGTCGTTGCGCGCCAGATCTACCAGCATGATGTGTTCGGAGCGCTCTTTCGCATCGCCGATGAGCTCTTCGGCCAGCCGCCGGTCTTCGGCTTCGGTCTTGCCCCGGGGGCGCGAACCTGCAATCGGATGTGTGAGGACTTCTCGGTCCTTCACGGTCACGAGCGCCTCGGGTGACGAGCCTATGACGCTGAACGGCTCGCCCTCGGAGTTTTCGATGTCGAGCAGGTACATGTACGAGCTGGGGTTGGTTCGCCGCAGCACGCGGTAGATGTCGAGCGCCGATGCCGAGGTGTCGCTTTCGAAGCGCTGTCCGGGCACAACTTGGAACACGTCGCCGCGGCGGATGTGCTCTTTTGCGGCTTCGACGGTGGTGAGGAAGTCTTCGTGCTCCGTGTGCGATCGCACTGTCGGCTCCGGCCAGTCGAGTGTTGAAATGACCGGTGTGCGCGGGGAGTTGAGATCGTGCAGCATGGCGTCGATCCTGCTGCGCCCGTTCTCGTAGGCCTGCTCGATCCGCTCAGGGGATCCGTCGGCGTTGAGCACGTTGGCCACGAGAGTGATTTCTGCGGTGTAGTGGTCGAACACCACGACGTCACCGGGGATCGACAGGTGGATCTCGGGGATGTTCGAGACGGCGTGCGGACCATCGGCGAGCTTTTCAAAGCGACGGACCGCGTCCCAGCCGATGTAGCCCACAAGCGACGATGTCATCGGAGGCAGATCAACCGGGGGCGGGCTCTTGAGCAGACTGAGCACGTGCGAAATGCCCTCCAGCGGATCGCCGCCTGTCGGTGCACCCGCGGGGACCGTGCCGTGCCAGGTCAGTTCGCCGCCGCGCTGTGCGGTCAGCGTCGACAGGGGGCTGCGTCCCACAAAGGAGTAGCGCTGCCAGGATCCCTGCGAAGCTGATTCCAGCAGGAACGCGCCCGGGCGGCCGTGGGCAACAGCCCGGTAGATCGACATCGGGGTTTCCCCGTCGCCGAGAACTTTCGCGGTGACGGGAACGACCCGGTGATGTTTGCCGAGTTCGCGGAATTCACTGAGCGGCGTGATCATCCATCCTCCTGTCAGAAAAGCACGACGGCGTGTTCGTGTGGCAGGCAGCCCCCGTCTGGCGCACTTCGTACAGAACCGTGTCACCGTCACAGTCGTGGCTGACTCGTACGACCTGCTGTGCGTGGCCAGAGGTTTCGCCCTTCACCCAGTACTCCGCGCGGGAACGCGACCAGTACGTGGCTCTTCCCGTGGCCAGTGTGCGGCGCACCGCCTCGGCATCGACCCAGGCGAGCATGAGCACTTCGCGAGTGTCGTACTCCTGAACGACGGCAGGCAGAAGACCATCGGCGCCATAGCGCAGGTCGTCGGGTCCCCAAACGTCGGTCATCGAACTTCGATGCCCTCTGTGCGCAGAGCGTCTTTCACATCGGCAATTGTGAATGTTCCGTAGTGGAAGACCGAGGCGGCCAAAACCGCATCTGCTCCGGCTCGCACGGCGGGTGCGAAGTGCTCGAGCTTGCCTGCACCACCGGATGCGATGAGCGGAACCGTGATATGCGGGCGCACGTGGCGAATGAGTTCGAGATCGAAGCCCTCCTTGGTGCCGTCGGCGTCCATGGAGTTCAGCAGGACTTCGCCCACGCCGCGCTCCTGGGCTTCGCGTACCCACTCAAGCGCGTCCAGGCCCGTTCCCTTCTTGCCGCCGTGGGTTGTGACCTCATAGCCAGAGGCGGTTTCGCCGCGGCGCACATCGGCAGACAACACGAGAACCTGCGAACCGAAGCGGTCGACGATCTCGCCGATCACCTCGGGCCGGGCGATGGCGGCGGTGTTGATCGACGCTTTGTCAGCTCCACAGCGCAGCAGCCGATCGACGTCTTCGGCGGTGCGGACTCCCCCGCCGACGGTCAGCGGAATGAAAACCTGTTCAGCGGTCTTCTTGACCGCGTCGTACAGGGTTTCGCGGTTCGAACTGGAAGCTCCGATGTCGAGGAACGTCAGTTCGTCTGCTCCGCCGTCGCCGTAGCGGGCAGCGAGTTCAACCGGGTCGCCCACGTCCTGCAGACCCTTGAAGTTCACACCCTTGACGACACGCCCGCCGTCAACGTCAAGGCACGGAATGATGCGCACGGCAGGCATTACACACCCAGCTTTCGGTAGCGGTCGATCCGCTGGTAGCGGCGGCGCGAAGGATGGACGCGCATGAGGTTGATGATTTCGTATTCCAGCGTCTGAGCCACGCGCTCGGAGAATTCACGCGGTTCGGCAGCGGCGTTGGGCTTCTCGGCGATGACTCTGTCGACGATTCCGTGTTCAACGAGCTTTTCGCAGTGCACCTGCTGGGCCTGTGCCATGTCAGCGGCGTAGTCCTTTGTCCGGTGCACGATCGCCGAAGCGCCTTCTGGCGGCAGCGGAGACAGCCAGCCGTTTTCTGCGCTGAGCACGCGATCGGCGGGGATGAGAGCCAAGGCTCCGCCGCCGGATCCCTCACCGAGGATGACCGACACCGTCGGTGCCTTCAGGGCAATGAGATCGGACAGAGACCGGGCGATTTCACCGGCGAGGCCGCCTTCTTCAGCATCCTTGGACAGAGCCGCACCCGGGGTGTCGATGACGGTGACCAGCGGAATGTGCAGTTCATCAGCCAGGCGCATACCGCGGCGAGCCTCCCG
The DNA here is from genome assembly GCF_001810665.1 of Brevibacterium sp. HMSC063G07. Lineage (NCBI taxonomy): Bacteria > Bacillati > Actinomycetota > Actinomycetes > Micrococcales > Brevibacteriaceae > Brevibacterium > Brevibacterium sp. HMSC063G07. Next base: position 244,124 of record NZ_KV802321.1, on the reverse strand, counting down.
CAGGGCCGCCGGGCCCATGGGCTCGTATTTGCGCTGTCCGCGGCGGTCCTGTCCCAGCACAATGCAGGGGGCCGAACCGAACGTGGCCAGCGCAAGAATCATGCCGCGGTCCTTCTCACCCTGACCGGTTCCGTTCAGCGGCAGCACATTGCGCGCCCCGTAGCGCAGCAGTTCGCGTACTCCGGGACGGTTGTCATCGCGCGAGGCGGTGATGATGTCCCACGCGTTGGTGCCGCTGGGCATCGGGTCGGGCGAGGTGTCGGGATTGTCCACCGGGGCCGGAACCTCGAGTGCGCCCATGAGGACGTCGAGGGCTTTCGCTGCGGTTTCTGCCAGCCGCTCAGGCCCCATGACGGCATCCACCAGGCCGCGCCGGTGGAGGTTGTCGCCGGTCTGCACGTTGGTTGGGAAGGGCTCACCGTAGAGCTCTTCGTACACGCGCGGGCCGAGAAAGCCCACGAGCGCGCCCGGTTCGGCGACTGAGAAGTGGCCGAGTGAACCCCACGATGCGAACACTCCGCCCGTGGTGGGGTGGCGCAGGTACACGAGGATCGGCAGACCGGCTTTGCGGTGATCGTTGACTGCGGCGGTGATCTTCACCATCGACAGGAAGGCGACCGTACCCTCCTGCATGCGCGTACCGCCGGAAGCGGGCCCAGCCAGCAGCGGCAGGCCCTCGGCTGTCGCCCGCTCGACGGCGGCAGTCAGGCGCTCAGCTGCGGCAATGCCGATTGAACCGGCAAGAAAGCGGAACTCGCTGGCCACAATGGCCACGCGACGACCGCGCACACGGCCTTCGCCGGTGAGGATCGCTTCGTCAGCCCCGGATTTTTCGGAGGCTGCGGCAAGTTCAGCCGCGTATTCTTCGGAGATCCCGGCCGCCGGTGTGATCGGTTCGGTGTCCCAGGATTCGAATGTTCCCTCATCGACGACGAGTTCAATGAGTTCGCGAGCGGAGTAGCGCTTGGTCATGATTCACCGTCCAACCAGGCGCGGATGGTCTCGGAGTCGGCGTTGAGGACAGGAGGTGCTTTGTGGTCGGCGAACGTCGTTTCGACTTCGCCGGCTTCGCCTCCGTCGAAGAAGCGCAGCACCGGCCCTGCCAGGTCCATGTCGCCGACAACCGGGTGGTCGACGGTGATCTTCAGGCCCTGTGAGAGCGCCTGATCCCAGCTGTAGACTTCGTCAATCGTGCGGACGACACCGGCGGGAATTCCCGCCTCGCTGAGCTTCGCGAGGGCTTCTGCGGAATCGAGGTCCGCAAAAGCGCCTTCAACGGCAGCTGTCACGGCTTCGCGATTCTTCACGCGCGCGTCGTTGTCGGCCATGCCCTCAGCTTCGGGGTCAAGGCCGAAGGCGCTGCAGAACTTCTGCCACAGCGACTGGTTGCCCACCGACATCTGGACCGCACCTCCCTCGCCGCCCTTGCAGCGGAAGAGGCCGTAGGGCGACAGCGCCGGGTGGTGGTTGCCGTTGGGTTTGGGTGTCACACCGCCGACGAGCTGCGAAGTGGCCTGGAAGGCGTGCACGCCGACAATTCCCGCAATGAGCGAGGTGCGCACGATCTTGCCCCTGCCGGTCCTTTCGCGCTCAAGCAGAGCCGCCAGGACTCCGAGGGTTCCGTTGATGCCGCCCAGGAGGTCGCCGATCGGCACGCCGACCCGCTGGAAGTCGTCCGGGCCCGAACCCGTGACCGACATGAGCCCCGCCTCGCCCTGGGCGATCTGGTCATAGCCGGCACGGCCGCCTTCGGGACCGTCGTGGCCGAAACCGGTGATGGACAGGATCACAAGGCGTGGGTTGAGCTCCAGACAGCGCTGCGTGGAGAAGCCCAGACGATCCATAACCCCGGTGCGGAAGTTCTCGATGAGAACGTCTGCGCGCTTGATCAGCTCTTCGAGGACGTGCTGGCCGTCCTCGCTTTTGAGATCCAACGCGATGGATTCCTTATTCCGGTTGCACGCCAGGAAGTACGTGGCCTGCTTTTGGTCTTCGGGACCCACGTACTGCGGTCCCCAGCTGCGGGTGTCATCACCGCTGGCGGGGTTTTCCACTTTGATGACCCGCGCGCCGAGGTCACCGAAGATCTGGCCTGCGTGAGGGCCGGCCAAAGCGCGGGATAGGTCTACGACGGTGTAGCCGTTGAGTGGTCCTTGCGACATGTCAGTCCTTCCTGGTGTGGCAGCCGTCGGCGTCGGTGCTGACGGCCGATATCAGATACGACAGGCGTCGATGCGGCTGACGAGGATCGCCCGCGCGCCAACGCTGTAGAGCTTGTCCATGAGAGTGTGCTGTTCAGCCGAGGGCACCATGGCCCGCACGGCGAACCAGCCGCGGTCGTGCAGGGTCGAAACGGTTGGGCTTTCGAAGCCCGGGGTGATGCTGATGGCCGCTTCGAGGTTTTCTTCGGCGACGTCGTAGTCGATGAGCACGTAGTCGCGGGCGACGATGACGCTTTCCAGGCGGCGCAGCAGAATATCGGTTCTGAGTTCGATCTGCTCGGGGTCTTCTGCTTCGCGCGGCGGTCCGTCCCGACCTATGAGCACTCCCTCGGAGCGCAGAATCGGCTCCCCTATTGTCTCCAGTCCCGCAGCCCGCAGGGTGGTGCCGGTTTCGACAACATCTGCGATCGCGTCGGCAACACCCAGTTGGATCGACACTTCGACAGCGCCGTCCAGCGGCACGATCGAGGCGCTCATGCCCCGCTGGGCGAGGTCCTGCTCAACGAGTTCCGGGTACGAGGTCGCAATGCTCTTGCCGTCCAGTTCGCGCGTGTTGGCAAAAGCACCGGCCGGGCCGGCGTAGTGGAATCGCGAGGCGCCGAAGCCAAGCGACATGATCTCTTTGGCTTCCGCACCGGATTCGAGCAGGAGATCACGACCGGTGATGCCGATGTCAAGGATTCCTCGCCCGATGTACACCGCGATGTCGCGCGGACGCAGGTAGAAGAACTCGATTTCGTTGACGTTGTCAGTGTGGGCCAGCGTCTTCGCGTTCGACCGCAGCGAATAGCCCGCTGCGCGGAGCATTTCCGTGGCTTTTTCTGACAGGGATCCCTTGTTCGGGACTGCAACTCTGAGCACGGGGCCTTCCTTACAGGTACCGGTAGATGTCTTCGGGGGTCAGTCCGCGTGCGAGCATCATGACCTGCAGGTGGTAGATCGCCTGGGAGATCTCTTCGGCCAGTTCGCTGTCGGACTGGTATTCGGCGGCCATCCACACCTCGGCGGCCTCTTCGACGACCTTCTTTCCGATCTGGTGCACTCCGGCGTCGAGTTCGGCCACGGTCGAGGACCCTTCCGGGCGGGTCTGCGCTTTGTTCTTCAATTCGGCAAAAAGCTCGTCAAAGGTCTTCACGCTGTCAGATTAGTACACGCCTCGTGCCGCATGTGCCGCGGCTCGCTGTGCGAGAATCACAGCTGCTCACACCCGAGGTGCCCTCGGCTCAGACGGCCTCGTCACCGTGGATTGTGGCAGCGGCCGATGACGGCGACGATATTGTCTGCCTTGACCGCTTGGCCCAGTCGCGCATGCCCATGAGCACCATGATGAGGAAGATGAAGTAGACGATCCCGGAAAAGAGCAGTCCGCCCATAACGGCCAGCGGGATTCCCACGAGGTCGACAGCCAACCACACGAACCAGAATTCGACGATCGCCCTGCCCTGCGCGTACATCGCAGCGAGCGAGCCGATGAAGATGTACGCGTCCGGATAGGGGTTCCAGGACCAGTCCCCCAGTTTCAGCACGGTGCCGAAAACAGCGGTGCCCACAATGAGCGCGGCAAGGAGAACAGCGCGCTCTTTCCACGTTGCCCAGCGAACCTCAATCGAGCCGGTTTCGCTCTTCGACTTCTGCCACGTGCTCCACCCCCACACGGCTGCGGCGATGATGACGACCTGGCGGCTGGCGTTGCCTCCCAGATGCGCTGACAGGGACGCGCTGAGCAGAAGCAGGGAACCCAGAATCTGCACCGGCCAGGACCACACGCTGCGTTTGAGCGCAAGGCCCACCGTCAGCAGGGCGAAGACATTGCCAATGAGGTCTGACCACGGGACGGCCTTGCCCGCCAGCCAGAAGGCGGGCGTGTTGAGGATTCCGAAGAGGTCTGTCAGCAAGCGTGCTCTCCCGCAAGTTCGCGCAGACGCGCAATCTGCGCGGCCGGGCTGTCGGCACCGTATACGGCTGAACCGGCCACGAAGACATCCGCCCCTGCCTCTGCGGCACGGCCGATGGTCTGCTCCGAGATTCCCCCGTCGACCTGAACTGTCAGTTCGAGATTGGCCGCCGAGATCGCATCGCGGATCCGCTGGATCTTCGGCAGGCACACGTCGAGAAACTTCTGTCCGCCGAAGCCCGGCTCAACGGTCATGATGAGCACCTGATCGAACTCTCCGAGCAGGTCGATGAGCGGTTCGACCGGGGTGGCCGGTTTGACTGCGACGGATGCCTTTGCGCCCAAACGTCGAAGTTCGCGGGCGGTGCGCACCGGAGCAGCCGATGCTTCCAGGTGGAAGGTCACTGACTCACAGCCCATTTCGGCGTAGACCGGGGCGTGCCTGTCGGCATCGGCGATCATGAGGTGCATGTCCAACGGGATGGGCGAAACGGCCTGGATCCGCTCTACAACGGGCGGACCGAAGGTGAGGTTGGGCACGAAGTGGTTGTCCATGACGTCGACGTGCGCCATGTCGGCATCGGCGATTCGGGCCAGTTCGCGATCGAACTGGGCGAAGTCACAGGACAGGATGCTGGGGTTGATGGAAATCGGCACGGGTGTCCTCTCAGGCTGGACGGCGGATGAGGCAGACGAACATTCCGTCGGTTTCGTGCACGTGAGGCCACAGCTGGGCTGCTGTGCCGTCGCCCACGGCGGACGATGCGAAGCTTTCGGCAGGCTGTCGCGTCACCTGGGCCAGGTGGTCGGGTGTGTTGAGAATCTGGGCCTCGGGAGTGTTTTCGGCGAAGGCGCGGACCACGTCAAGGGTTTCGTGTCGGTGGGGTGAGCACGTGGAGTATGCGATGACCCCGCCGGGCGCACACGCCTGCCACGCCGCGCGAAGCAGTTCGTCCTGCAGCGGCCGCAGTGTCTGCACGTCTTCGGCACTGCGCCGCCACCGCGCTTCCGGCCTGCGCCGCAGCGCACCCAGACCGGAGCATGGAACGTCAACGAGAACCCGGGTGAAGTCCCCGGGGTAGGCCTCGGCGAATTCCCGCCCGTCGGCTTTGAAGACTTCGACCGTGTCAGCAAAAGCGCGCGTGCTGTCTACCACGAGGTCGGCTCGGTGCCCGGAGGCGTCGAGCGCTGTCACGGGTGTGTTCCGCTGTGCTGCCGTTGCCGCCAGCACAGCGGTTTTGCCCCCGGGACCTGCGCACATGTCCAGCCATTCCCCGTCTGGGGCGGTGGCTTCGAGCAGTGTGAGCGCTGTCAGCTGCGAGCCTTCGTCTTGCACGCGGGCGCGCCCGGCGCGCACCGCTTCGAGGTTTCCCGGGTCGCCGCGGTCGAGAACAGCGCCCAGGGGCGACAGTTCGGTCGGCGTTCCGGGAAGTTCGCTGCGATCAAGGCCGGGCAGCGCGGTCAGCACAACGGGGGCGGGAACGTTGTGCGATTGCAGCAGCAGATCGATTTCGGATGCGCTGCGCCCGTGAGCGGTGAGCGCCTCTTCAAGGGCGGTGACAATCCAGGCCGGGTGAGAGTACCGCAGGGATTTCGCCTGTGTTTCGGCCAGGCCCGCACTGACTGCCGCAAGCCAGTCGTCATAGCTGCGCTCACCGATCCGACGCAGGACGGCGTTGACGATGCCTGCCGCCCTCGGCAGCGACTGTTTGATGACGGCGACTGTTTCGCCGACCGCCGCGTGGTCGGGAACGCGCATTGCCAAAAGCTGGTGTGCGCCGATCCGCATGGCATTGACCACGGGCGCTTCAAGGCTGTCGACTTTTCGGGATGCGGCTTCGGCGATGATCGCGTCGTACAGGCCGCGGGCTCGCAGTGTGCCGTAGGTCAGTTCAGTAGCCAGGGCGGCGTCGTCTGCCCGCAGGCGCGTGCGCTCAATCTTGCGCGGCAGCAGGAGGTTTGCATAGGCGTCGTCTTCGTCTACGGCGACGAGCACCTCCCAGGCGAGAATGCGGGCGAGATTTGCCTTCTGTCGGTTGTTCCTCCCTCGGCTGCGACGAGCGTCGGGGCGACTCATTCAACGTCTCCCAGGTCAAAGCGAACATCCGGGTTGCCGCGCAGGAAGTCAGCTGCGGCCATGCGCTGCTTGCCGAACGGCTGGATAGTCGGGGCGAATACGGGATGGCTGCCGGTGCCGATGAGCATGCCGCCGTCAGCACTGGCGACCCGTCCCGGTTCGAGTGCGCCGTCTGCGGCTTGGAGCGGACCCAGTTTGGCTCTCTTGCCGTTGATTGTGCTCCACGGTCCCGGAGCCGGCGAGGTGCCGCGGGAGCGTGCGATGAGCTGTTCGGCTGGGCGCCGGAAGTCCAGGTGGGCATCAGCGGCGGTGATCTTGGGTGCGAGTGTGCCCTCATGCGGCTGAGGGGTGAACTGTGCGGTGCCGTTTTCCACGGCTGTGAGCGCATCAGCCAGAACCGCCGCTCCCCTGTCCGCGTAGTCGACAAGGGCTGCACCTGCGTCAGCGTGGTCGAGCGGCAGTTCGAGGGCACTGACAATATCGCCGGTGTCCATACCCTCATCAAGCCGAAACACGGTGACACCGGAAGAGGTGTGCCCGTCGATGAGAGCACGCTGCACGGGAGCGGCGCCCCGATAGTCGGGCAGCAGCGAAAAGTGCAGGTTGTACCAGCCCAGGCGGGCGGCCGCGAGAGATCGGGGGCCGGCCAGCGCTCCGTAGGCGACGACTGCCACGGCATCGACTTCGAGTTCTTCGATCTGCGTGACGGCGTCGCCGACCAGGCGGCTGGCCTCAATGACGGGCAGGCCGAGTTCCTGTGCGGCGATCTTGACCGGACTGGGCGTCAGAACGCGTTTGCGCCCAAGGGGTGCATCGGGACGGGTGAGCACGGCTGCCACGCTGTGCTGCGAGGCCACCGCGAGCAAGGAGGGAACAGCGGGTTCCGGGGTGCCGGCAAACAGGATTCTCACGCCGCTCAGTCTAGTGGGCGGCAGCTGTCACAGAGCGTCGGGATCGTCCATGCGGACGCGAATCTGCGCGTCACCCCGCATGGACCGGGCTGCGGTTTCGGCGGCCAAGTGCTCAGACAGGGTGTTGCCGGTTGCGGCCGGAATGCCGATAACCGCGGTGACGACGGACTCATCGACATCGTCACCGGGTCGGGTGAAGCGGGAACGAGGCGGGCCGTCGCGCAGTTCGTACAGGCGTGCGCCGAACTGATCACAGCAGGCTTCTGAAACGTCTTCGACCGCGCTGCGGGCACCTGTCACCTCGGCTGTTCGCCAGGCCGGCGGGAAGCCGGCCTGCGTTCGATCGGCGGCTTCCGCTGCAGCGTAGACATCGGGATCCCAGCGGGTCAGGGTCCGCACAACATCGGGATCGTCGTCGAGTATGAGCACCCGACCGCCTGCGCGAGACGAGCGAACCATGCCCGCGGCCCGCATGCGCCGGGCAATTGCCCTGTCTGTCGCCCTGAGAACCGGACCGGGCCACAGCGTGTCAAGAAGAACCGCTGCCGCGTATCCGCCATCCACATAAGGCTCGGCACCCGTCGAGGCAACAACGATGTCAGCAGGATCGTCAAGCCGGGAAAACACTCTGCTGCCGCCGGAGCGCACAACGCTGAAGCCGGGAAATGCCCGGCCGAGCTGCGCGTGAATGCCGTCGAGACCGGCGCTGTGGAAGCTGAAGCGCCGACTGCGGCAACTGCGGCAGGACAGGTGCTCGATGTGCCACCCGCAGCGCGAGCAGGCGAAGGGGCCCTCCGGCCCCGCCGCACTCAGCGGGGCTTCGCACGACGGGCAGAGAGCAGGACTGCGGCACGCCGCACACGTCAGAAACGTCGAATAGCCGGTCCGCGGAACCTGCACGAGCACAGGCCCAACAGCGGCATCGCTTTTCGCACGCCCCAGCGCAGCGCGGATGACGCTGAAGACCGCATCCGGCAGCTGGGTCAGGTCACTGACGCTGCGCTGAGTCTGCGGGCAGAAGACTACCGGGGCACCGTCGCGTCGCTCCTGGCGAGAAGTCTGCAGCTGCCCCACCCAGCCGGAGTCGATGAGGAACTGCACGTCGACTGTGCGCGTGCGGTCAACAAACAGCAAAGCGGCACCGGATTGACGGACCCTCTCCTGCAACACAAAGCGCGCATGAACGTACGGTGCGCGCCCAAAAAGATAAGAGTCATTGCCGTCGTCGAACATCTGAATGAGCCCGAGGTCCTGCAGGGGTGCAAAGGCTGCCGCCTGTGTGCCCAGAACCATGCGCGACCGTCCGGTCAGCACGCGAACCCACGCGGCCCATCGTGCTTCTGGACCCTGGTCAGCGCTGAGAACAGAAGTGAACTCAGCAAGCCTCCCGAGCCGACGCTTGACGGCTTCGAGTTCCCGGTAGTCCGGGACGAGCCACAGCACGGTCCGCCCCGCGGCAATCACCCCGGCAGCAGCCTCAAGCCCGAAGCGCACCCAATCGAGACCTCCGGAATCTCCCGGAAGCACCGTGTAGGCACCACGCGGGCCCGGTGGGAACTCAGACGACTCAGACGAACCCGCGTTCTCAGCCCACGAATGCAGTGCCGCAAGGAAATCGGCTTCTGCAGCTGGGGCCGTGTCGGCCTGTGTCGACTCCGAAACGGCGCGGGCGGCCTCAGCTGCCAGTGCTGGATCACCGGGAGCAGATTTCAGAACGCTCTTTTCGCCCCTGGCGTGGCGTGCGGGCACACCCAGTCTGACAACATCGGCCGTTGTTCCGGCAAAGCGCGCGGCAACAGCCCTGCACAGGCCGTACAGCTGCTCACCCAGCACAGGCAGCGGCGAAACAACAGAGGCCAGCGGCGCAAGCTCGCCGTCGACATCGGTCGTATCTGTGCGCTGCACAATGAAACCCGACAGCCTGCGCCCAGAGAACCGGACGCGGACGCGAGCCCCGACGACCGCCTCGGTTTCCTGCTCTTCGGTCACCGCATAGTCGAACAGCCGATCCAGGTGCGGAAGCGGTGATTCCAACAGGACGCGCGCCACGGGACGGTCCGCCGCAGGCTGTGCACCGCCGCGGATCCTCAAGCGAGGCTCCTCAGCGTCTGTGAACAGCTGAGCGTCGTCCACAGCGCTCAGCTGAAATAGGACTTCAGAGCATCGGCGCGGTCGGTGTTCTCCCACGTGAAGTCGGCGTCTTCGCGACCGAAGTGGCCGTAGGTTGAGGTTTTGCGGTAAATGGGCCGGTTGAGGTCGAGTTCGTCGATGATGGCCGCCGGCCGCAGGTCGAAGACGTCCCGAACCGCGTCAGCCAGCTTCACCGGGTCAACCGTGCTGGTGCCGAAGGTCTCGACGTACAGGCCGACGGGACTGGCAGCGCCGATTGCATAGGCGACCTGGACTTCGGCGCGGTCGGCCAGGCCGGCGGCGACAAGGTTCTTGGCCACCCAGCGGGTTGCGTAGGCACCGGAGCGGTCGACTTTCGAGGGGTCCTTGCCGGAGAACGCACCGCCGCCGTGCCGGGCAAAGCCGCCGTAGGTGTCCACGATGATCTTCCGCCCGGTCAGACCGGCATCCCCCATGGGGCCGCCGGTGATGAACGGCCCGGCGGGGTTGATGAAGTAGTTGGTCTTGGTGGTGTCAAGACCGGATTCTTCCAGCACGGGATCGACCACGTGCGTGCGGATGTCCTGGGCGAGCTCGGCGTGTGTGACAGTCTCGTCATGCTGTGTAGACAGGACAACAGCTTCGACAGACACCGCCGCGTCGCCGTCGTAGCCGACCGTGACCTGGGATTTTCCATCGGGCCGCAGATAGGGCAGAGTGCCGGACTTGCGGACTGCGGTGAGTCGTTCGGTCAGACGATGCGACCAGTAGATGGGCGTGGGCATGAGAGTGGGCGTCGAATTGTCCGCGTAGCCGAACATGAGGCCCTGGTCGCCAGCACCCAGAGCGCTGTACAGGTCCGTTGTGCCCGACCGCGCTTCGAGGGAGCGCGTCACACCCGACGAGATGTCGTTCGACTGGGCGCCGATCGACAGGGAAACACCGCAGGTGTGCCCGTCAAAGCCCTTCGCTGAAGAGTCATAGCCGATGTCGGTGATGACGTCGCGCACCAGCTGAGCAATGTCAGCGTAGCCAGAGGTTGTCACCTCGCCGGCGACGTGCACCAGGCCGGTGGTGACCATCGTTTCGACGGCCACGCGGGCCCGACGGTCCTGTTCGAGAAGGGCATCGAGCACGGCATCGCTGATCTGATCGCAGATCTTGTCCGGGTGGCCCTCAGTTACGGATTCAGAGGTGAATTGACGAAGTTCAGACACGCTTCAATCCTATTCGACCGCGTGCTTGGCGATCGTGTCCATGACAGAAACCGACACATCGGCCTTGTCTCCGGTGAACTCTCCGAGCCCCACAGCCCCCGTGTCGGTCAGGGCGAGCACTTCGACGCTCGTGGTGTTGTGGCCGAAGGTCTTGCCGCCGGACACATCGTTGAAAACCAAAAGGTCGCAGCCCTTGCGCACGATCTTCTGCCGAGCCATTTCCGCGGCAGGAGTTTCCGGGCTGCCCGTTTCCGCGGCAAAGCCGACGATGGTCTGGCCTTCGCGCCGATTTTCAACAAGACCGGCGAGGATGTCGGGGTTCTGCACGAGTTCGATGGTCAGACCGGCATCGCCGTCTTTTTTCATCTTGTGGCCTGCCGTCTGGGCCGGACGGTAGTCCGCCACAGCGGCTGCCATGATGACGATGTCTGCTTGTGGGGCCTGCTCGCGGCACACGCTTTCCAGCTGTGCTGTCGTTTCGACTTCCCGAATGTCAATGCCGGTCGGCAGGGACGCAAGGATCGACGAATCGATATTGGCCGACGCCAAACAAACCTCAGCGCCGGCCCTGTGGGCTGCGGCAGCAAGCGCTGCGCCCTGTTTGCCGGATGACCGATTGCCCAGGAAGCGCACCGGATCGAGTGGTTCGCGGGTGCCGCCGGCGCTGATGAACACTCGGCGCCCGGCAAGGAGTCCGCTGGCTGGTTGGGCAGCGGCTTCGCGGTGGACGGACAGGGCGAAGTCGACGATCTCCTGCGGTTCCGGCAGCCGTCCGGGACCGGAGTCCGCTCCGGTCAGGCGACCGGAAGCAGGTTCCAGGACGTGCACTCCGCGACTGCGGAGAACGATGACGTTGTCGACGGTTGCCGGGTTGAACCACATCTCGGTGTGCATTGCGGGGGCAACCACGACCGGTGCGGTGGTCGTCAGAACCGTGGCGGTCAGAAGATCGTCGGCAATGCCGGCGCGGATGCGCGCCAGGCTGTCTGCCGTTGCCGGTGCAATGAGCACGAGGTCGGCTTCTTGGCCGATGAGTACGTGCTCGACATCTTCAACGCGTGTGAAGACATCCGTCTGCACGGCTTGGCCGGACAGCGCCTCCCACGTGGGCGCGCCGACAAAGCGCAGGGCGCTTTCGGTGGGAACAACGCGAACGCTGTGCCCTGCCTCTTTCAGAATCCTGACAATATGAGCCGCTTTGTACGCGGCAATGCCCCCGGTGACGCCGAGAACGATGTTCACAGTGCGTCGGGGTCCAAGCTGAAGTCGAACTCTTCGGCGAGAGCTTCTTCCTGAGCGAGTTCTTCGGGGCTGGCCTCACGGCTGACGAGCTTGCCCTCATTGATTTCGCGCAGGGCGATCGACAGCGGCTTTTCGCCGGCTTCCGGGGTCACGAGCGGACCGACGTTCTCCAGCAGTCCGTCCTGCAGCTGTGCGTAGTACGAATTGATCTGGCGGGCGCGGCGGGATGCTTCGATGACGAGTTCGTACTTCGACGGCGTCACATTGAGCAGATCGTCGATCGGCGGATTGGTGATGCCTTCGGGGTTAGCAGTCAAGAAATTTCTCCACATTCACCTAGGGGTGTCTGATGACAGTCCCATCAAGTCTACTAGTTCGGCAGCGGCTGCCGAAACATCGGTGTTGACTATCACGTGATCGAATTCGTCCTTCGCCGCAAGTTCAGTGCGCGCAGTTTCAAGACGACGGGCAATCTGCTCGGGCGTTTCGGTGCCGCGACCGGTGAGTCGGCGAACGAGTTCGTCCCAACTGGGCGGAGCCATGAACACAAAACGCGCATTCGGTGCGTGCTGACGCACTTGACGCGCCCCGTCGAGGTCGATTTCCAAAAGCGGTGCAAAGCCCTCGGCCAAAGCCTGCTCAACAGGCTCTGACGGCGTTCCGTAGCGGTGCTTACCGTGGACGACAGCATATTCGAGCATTCTGCCCGCGTCGATGAGGTCGTCGAACTCTGCGTCCGTCACAAAGCGGTAGTGCACGCCGTCCACTTCTCCCGGGCGGGGGTCGCGCGTAGTTGCCGACACCGAGAGCCACAGTCGGTCAGCGCTGTTCTTGGCATGCTGGACAACGGTGCCCTTGCCGACCGCCGATGGGCCGGTGAGCACGGTCAGAACTGGTTCAGTCAAATTTCTCCAATAGCGCGGCTCGCTGGTGGACGCCCAGGCCTCTGATCCTGCGTGAACGGGCGATGCCGACTTCTTCCATAATGGCCTCTGCGCGCCTGTCCCCCACTTTGGGGATTGCGCGCAGAAGGTCGTAGACCTTCATCTTCTGCAGGGCTTCGCTGTCATTGGCTTCTGCCAAGACCTGGGCGAGCTTCTTTTTGCCTGATTTCAAATCTGCTTTGGCTTCCGCCCGCTCAACGCGAGCGTCGAAGGCCTTGCGCAGGGCAGCTGATCGCTGTTCGTCAGTCAGCGGTGTCAGTACCATGTGTCCCCCTCCTCAAGATCCGCTTTGTAGATCGGGACACTCGCAGTCTAGCGGCCTTTTGGGGTCACCGCTTCGGCAATCGAGGCTATTTCCTCAGCAATATCGGCACTGTCAGGACCGCACCGCGACAGCGACCGCGAGGCGTTGACGATTACCCTTCCGGCACGGTAGGCCTCACCGAAAACAGCCTCAAGATCGGCAGTCCCGGCCCCCTGCGAACCGAAGCCCGGTGAGAGCACCGGGCCCGAAAATCCCCCGAGGTCAATGCCGAGATCAGCAGCGGCAGTTCCGATCGTCGCGCCGACTACCAGTCCGATGAGCGGAACATCCAGCTGGCGATTGACCTCCTCAGCCTGCCTGACCACCTCGGCGGCAACTGCCCTGCCCTCCGGAGTGCGCGCGTGCTGGACTTCTCTGCCTTCGGGGTTCGAGGTCAGCGCCAGCACGAACAGGCCCTTGCTGTGCTCGGCCGCGGCTTCCATGGCAGGTCGCAAGGACCCCACTCCCAGATAGGGCGACACGGTCAAAGCGTCGGCGGCGAGGGGGCGTGCGGGATTGAGGTAGGCGTCTGCGTAGCCGGCCATCGTCGAACCGATATCACCGCGTTTGGCATCGAGAATCGACAGCAGACCAGCCTCGCGAGCCTGGGCGAGCAGATCTTCGAGAACGGCGATGCCGGCTGAGCCGTGGCGTTCGAAAAACGCCGACTGGGGTTTGATGAACCTCGCCCGTCCGGCCGCAGCGCTCAGCACATTGTTTGAGAATGTGCTGAGTGAGTCCGGACTGTCCGGCAGACCCCACTGTGCGATCTGCTCCGGGTGCGGATCGATTCCGACGCACAAGGGGCTTGCCCAGGCCGCGTCGTGCCACTGTGTGAACGTCATGCCCAGTCCTGAAGCGAACGGACTTCGGCGGTGTTGCGCCGGCGCACGTCAATAGCGCCGACAGCCGAGGAGAACGCCGCTGTCGTCGTCATAATCGGAACGTTCGCAGCGACAGCGGCCGCGCGAATCTCATAGCCGTCGGAGCGCTCCTGGCGTCCCGACGGCACATTGACCACGAGGTCGATTTCCCGCTGGTCGATCTTGTGCAGAATGGTGTCCTCGCCCTCGGCCGCTTCGTGCTGCTTGGCAATGCGGGTGCTCGGCACGCCGTGGCGGGCCAGGACATCAGCAGTGCCGGCGGTGGCGACGATTTCGAAGCCCATGTCGGCAAGGGTTTTCACCGGCAGGACGATAGAGCGCTTGTCGCGGTCTGCGATCGACACGAACACCCGCCCTTCGGTGGGCAGAGCGGTCGAAGCGCCCAGCTGGGCTTTTGCGAAAGCCTCCGGGAAGTTCGGGGCGATGCCCATGACTTCGCCGGTTGAGCGCATTTCCGGGCCGAGAATCGAATCGACTGCCTTACCGTCGGGGGTGCGGAAGCGGCGGAACGGAAGGACGACCTCTTTGACTGTCACGGGGTGGTTCAGCGGAAGGTAAGAGCCGTCGGACTCCTCTGCCAGGATCGTTCCGCGCAGCTTGCTGATAGTGCGGCCGACCGCTATGAGGGCTGCTGCCTTGGCCAGCTGGCGATGGGTTGCCTTCGACACGAACGGCACGGTGCGCGAAGCACGCGGATTGGCTTCGATGACGTAGAGAATGTCGGCGGCCACCGCGAACTGAATGTTGAGCAGGCCGCGAACACCCGTTCCGCGGGCAATCGCCAGAGTCGCTTCGCGCACACGCTGCAGAACGCTTTCGCCCAAGCTGATCGACGGCAGGACAGACGTGGAGTCTCCGGAGTGCACGCCGGCTTCTTCGATGTGCTCGGATATGCCGCCGATGTAGAGCTCTTCGCCGTCGAACAGTGCGTCGACGTCGATTTCGACCGCGTCGTCGAGGAACTTGTCGACCAGCACCGGACGGTCGGACGAAACTTCGGTGGCGGTCTCCATGTAGGAGCGCAGCTGCTCGGAGTCGTAGACAATCTGCATACCGCGACCGCCCAGCACATAGGAGGGGCGCACGAGCACCGGATAGCCGATGTCTTCGGCAATGTCGACGGCCTCATCAAAGGTCACGGCGGTTCCGTGCTTGGGAGCGACGAGATGTGCTTCGGCCATGATCCGGCCGAACTCGCCGCGGTCCTCAGCGAGGTCAATCGCTTCGGGCTGCGTGCCGAGAATCGGCACGCCCGCTTCCTTGAGCGCAGTCGCCAGACCCAGCGGAGTCTGCCCGCCCAGGGTGCAGATGACACCGGCGACCGGGCCGGCCTGCGCCTCGGCGTGGTACACCTCGAGGACGTCCTCGAGTGTCAGCGGCTCGAAGTACAGGCGGTCAGCGGTGTCGTAGTCCGTCGACACGGTCTCCGGATTGCAGTTGACCATGACGGTTTCGTAGCCGGCGGATTCGAGCGCCATCGCCGCGTGCACGCAGGAATAGTCGAATTCGATTCCCTGCCCGATGCGGTTGGGACCCGAGCCCAGAATGATGACGGCTTCCCGATTCCGCGGCGCAACTTCGCTGGTCGCGTCATAGCTCGAGTAGTAGTACGGAGTCTTCGCCTCGAATTCTCCGGCGCAGGTGTCTACCGACTTGTAGACGGGGCGAACGCCCAATGCGTGGCGCACACCCATGACAACGGCCGGGTCAAGGCTGCGCAGCTGTGCGATCTGCTTATCGGAGAAACCGTGCTTCTTGGCTATGACGAGAACTTCGAAGCTGAGTTCTTCGGCTGCGCGGACGTAGTCGGCGACCTCGTTGATCAGCGCAATCTGATCGAGGAACCACCGGTCGATCTTGGTGTGCTCGAAGACCTCGTCAATGCGCATGCCCGACATGAGAGCACGCTGGACCGTGTAGATGCGGTCTTCTGTCGCGTGTGCGAGTTTGGCTTCGACCTCTGCGCGGACACTGCTGTCTTCGAGGTTGAACGCCGCATCGAAGGCGAACTCGGAATTCTTCTTCTCCAGGCTGCGCAGAGCCTTCTGCAGCGCCGTCGTGAAGTTGCGGCCAAGCGCCATGACTTCGCCGACGGCTTTCATGGTGGTCGTCAGGGTCGGGTCGGCGGCGGGGAACTTCTCGAAGGCGAAGCGCGGAATCTTCGCGACTACGTAGTCCAGGGCCGGTTCGAATGCGGCCGGAGTTGTTGCGGTGATGTCGTTTGGAATCTCATCGAGCGTGTAGCCCACCGCGAGCTTCGCTGCGATCTTCGCAATCGGAAAGCCGGTTGCCTTCGACGCCAGGGCCGACGACCGGGACACGCGGGGGTTCATTTCGATGACGACGATTCGGCCGGTCTCCGGGTGGATTGCGAACTGGATGTTGCAGCCGCCGGTCTCCACCCCGACACCGCGGATGATCGCAATCCCGATGTCGCGCATTTTCTGGTATTCGACGTCGGTCAGAGTCAACGACGGCGCCACCGTGATGGCATCACCGGTGTGCACGCCGACGGGATCGAAGTTCTCAATTGCGCACACGACGATGACGTTGTCGTTCTTATCGCGGATGAGTTCAAGCTCGAACTCCTTCCACCCGAGGATGCTCTCTTCCAGCAGCACCTCGTTTGTCAGCGAGTCGTGCAGACCGTCGCCGGCAATTCGGCGCAGGTCCTCTTCGCAATAGGCCATGCCAGAGCCCAGGCCGCCCATCGTGAATGACGGACGCACCACCAGCGGGTAGCCGAGCTTCGCAGCACCGTCGAGCACCTCGTCCATTGTGTTCGCAATATAGGACCGGGCGACTTCGGCGCCGCACTGTTCGACGACGTCTTTGAACTGCTGGCGGTCTTCGCCGCGTTCAATCGCGTCGACATCAGCGCCGATGAGCTCCACACCGTGCTTGGCGAGAACACCCGATTCGTGCAGATTGATTGCGGCGTTCAGTGCCGTCTGCCCTCCGAGGGTGGGCAGGAGCGCATCGGGCTTCTCCTTTTCGATGATCTTTTCGATGACATCGGGGTCGATCGGCTCAACGTAGGTGGCGTCGGCCAGTTCTGGGTCGGTCATGATCGTCGCCGGATTGGAGTTGACGAGCACAACCCGCATGCCCTCACGGCGCAGGATGCGGCAGGCCTGAGTGCCGGAATAGTCGAATTCGCAGGCCTGGCCGATGACAATCGGACCAGAGCCGATCACGAGGACGGTTTTGATGTCTGTACGCAGCGGCATCAGTTCTCCTTGGCGTTGTCAGCCAACAGCTGGGCGAAAGTGTCGAAAAGGGTGCGCGAGTCGTGCGGTCCCGCCGCTGACTCCGGGTGGAACTGCACCGAGAACGCCGGGATGTCGAGGCATGTCAATCCCTCGACTACTTGGTCGTTCATGCCGATGTGCGAAACCTGCACCCTGCCGTACTCAGCGTTCGGTGCCGTGCCCGGATCGCCCAGCGGCGCATCGACGGCAAAACCGTGATTCTGCGTGGTGATTTCGACACGCCCCGATGCGACGTCGAGAACCGGCTGGTTCGAACCGCGGTGGCCGAAAGTCAGTTTGTAGGTGTCAAAGCCCAGTGCTCGGCCCAGCAGCTGGTTGCCGAAGCAGATGCCGAAGAACGGGATGCGCTCTTTCAGCACGTGTTGCAGTACTGCGATCGGCTGCTTCATGGCCGAGGGGTCACCCGGTCCGTTCGAGAAGAACACGCCGTCGGGGGCAAGCTCCGTGAGCTCATCGACCGTCGTGCCTGCAGGCACCACAGTCACTTCGAGGCCGCGCTGGGCCAGCTGGTCCAGCGTTGTCTTCTTCACACCGAGGTCGTAGGCGACAACCGAGAAGCACTTCTCGCCTTCCGCGGGGACGGTGTACGGCTCCTGGCAGGTGACTTCCGAGGCGAGGTCCGCGCCCTGCATCTGCGGGGCCCGGCGGACGATCTCGAGCAGCTCATCCAGGGACTTCTGGGCGTCATCGCCGGAGAAGACGCCCATCCGCATGGCGCCCTTGTCGCGCAGGTGCAGTGTGAGTGCGCGAGTGTCGACATCGCAGATTCCCACGAGCCCAATCGATTTAAGATGCTCTTCGTAGTCGCCTTCGGCACGCCAGTTCGACGTGATCCGAGAAGGGTCGCGGACGACGACCCCGGCGGCCCAGTACCGGCCCGATTCGCTGTCTTCGCTGTTGACCCCGACATTGCCGATGTGGGGGAACGTGTGAATCACGATCTGCCGGTGATACGAGGGGTCCGTCAGGGTCTCCTGGTAGCCGGTCATAGCGGTGGTGAAGACCGCCTCGCCAACCGTTGTCCCCAGGGCGCCGAACGCGTATCCCGTGTAGTGCGTGCCGTCTTCCAGAACAAGCCGGGCCGGCTGTGTGCGCAGGCTCATCGTCTCCTACCTCTGAGTATCTCGATTTCTGCGGCGATGGTCTTCTTAGCGCTGTGTTCCCTTGGGCGGAAGCCGGTGTCGACTTCGTGGTCACCGAGGTTCCAGCGGATGATGACGATTCCGTCTTTCTCTACAAACTTGCCGATCATGCCCGAGCCGAAGAACACATCCACGATGTCTTCGGCGGGAATCCGAAAGGGCGTACGGCCGTCGAGGCTGAACACAACACCGTCATCCTGGATGTCGAGCCCAGCGCCCGTGCGCACGCCGAGGCCGTGGACGCTGATCCTCTCGAGGTGCTGGTCGGCGAAGGTGGTGGCAATGTAGTAGCCGTCATAGCCGCTGTCGGTGGGCTCGGCCGATTGCGGGGCCGGGATGTCCGCCTGGCGATTCTGTCTGGCCTTCCACCCCCAGCGCATGAGCAGCAGGACGGCCACCGCGACTGCAGCGAGGACGAGGACGGGGATCAGGCGATCCACGAGCCCTCCCGAAGTTCGTGTTTGCGCACAATCGAACCGTCTTCGACGATGTGTGTGCCGTACAGGACGGTGTGGACGACGCGCGTGTTGATCTCCAGACCGCGGAAGGGGTTGTTGCGGCCCTTGGTTGCATGGGTGTCGGGTTCGATCACACCGGGTGAGCTCGGGTCGACCAGAATGATGTTCGCACCCGTTCCGACCTCGAGGGAACCGTGTTCTGCGTGCCCGGCGATAGCCGCCGGATTCGCACTCATGACGCGGGCGATATCGGCCCAGCCGAAGTCGTAGTCGCGCATGGCCTCGACCACGATCGGCAGAGCCGATTCCATGCCGACCATGCCCATGGCCGCAGCCGACCATTCGCAGCACTTGTGTTCGGCCGGGTGGGGTGCGTGGTCGGTGGCGACGATGTCGATCGTGCCGTCGGCCAGCCCTTCGCGGACGGCTTCGACATCGCGGCGAGTGCGAAGCGGCGGATTGACCTTGTACACAGGGTCGAAGGTTTCGACGAGTTCGTCGGTGAGCATCAGGTGGTGCGGTGTGACCTCGGCCGTGACCCGGACACCGCGGGATTTCGCCCAGCGCACGAGGTCCACGGAACCTGCAGTCGACAGGTGGCACACGTGCAGGCGCGAATCCACGTGTTCGGCCAGAAGAATGTCCCTGGCGATGATCGACTCTTCGGCAACGGCGGGCCAGCCCGGCAGGCCGAGCTTTGCTGAGATCGTGCCCTCGTTCATCTGGGCGCCCTCGGTCAGGCGAGGGTCCTGCGCGTGCTGGGCGATGATGCCGTCGAAGGTTTTGACGTACTCGAGGGCGCGACGCATGAGAAGCGGGTCGTGGACACACAGACCGTCATCGGAGAAGACGCGCACCTGCGCGGCGCTGGCCGCCATCGCACCGAGCTCTGCCAGCTGGGCGCCCTCCTGTCCGACCGTGACCGCTCCGATCGGCGCGACTTCCGTCAGCCCCACCTCGCGGCCCAGGTGCCACACCTGCTCGACAACACCGGCGGTGTCAGCAACCGGCTGTGTGTTCGCCATGGCGTTGACTGCGGTGAAGCCGCCCCGAGCGGCCGAGGCCGAACCAGTGGCAACTGTCTCGGCGTCTTCTTTTCCGGGTTCGCGCAGGTGGACGTGCATGTCGACCAGGCCCGGCAGGGCCACCAGCCCCGTCGCGTCGATCGTGGTGTCGGCAGCCTCGACAGATTCGACGATCCGGCCGTCGCGCACCGCAATCGAGCCGGTGCTGCCGTCGGGCAGCTGAGCGTTGGTGATGAGCAGCGATGTCATTGCATGTCCTCCGAAGTGCGACCGGTCAAAAGACGATAGAGCGCAGCCATGCGCACGTAGACGCCGTTCTCCACCTGTCCGAGGACAGCGGCGCGGGGCGAATCGGCTGCGGCCGCACAGATTTCAAAACCGCGGTTCATAGGTCCGGGGTGCAGTATTGCGGCAGCTTCAGGCAGTCTGCGGTAGCGCTCCTCGGTGAGGCCCCACAGCCGCGTGTATTCGCGCGGGCCGGGGAAGAATGCCTGATGCATGCGCTCGCGCTGGACTCTCAGCATCATGACGGCGTCGAAGTCGAACTCTTCAAGGGCGGTATCGAAGTCGTAGCGGATTTCACACGGCCAGCCTTCCACTCCCCACGGCAGCAGGGTGGGCGGAGCGATGAGAACGACAGAAGCCCCCAGGGTCTCCAGCAGGTGCACATTTGAGCGGGCTACGCGGGAGTGCAGAACATCGCCCACGATTGCCACTCGCATACCGGCCAGGTCCTTGCCGAAGCTGGTCTCAGAGGGCCCGGAAACAGGTTCGTCAGACAGTATGCGGCGCAGGGTGAAGGCGTCCAGCAGTGCTTGTGTGGGGTGTTCGTGCATACCGTCGCCGGCGTTGAGAATATGCGCGTCCGTCCATTCGCTGCCGGCCAGGAAGTGCGGTGTTCCGGACCCGGGGTGGCGGATGACGATCGCATCAATGCCCATGGCGCCGAGCGTCTGGACGGTGTCTTGGAGGCTTTCGCCCTTGGAAACCGAAGAGCCTTTGGCGGAGAAGTTGATGACGTCCGCACTCAGGCGCTTGGCGGCGGCCTCAAAGGAAATGCGCGTTCGGGTGGAGTCTTCAAAGAACAGATTGACAACTGTGCGCCCCCGCAGGGCGGGCAGCTTCTTGACCGCCTGCCCACCGGAAACGGTCATGGCTTCGGCAATGTCGAGCAGGTCGACCGCATTGGCCTTGCCCAGGCCCGAGGTGCCAAGAAGGTGGCGCATCACCCCTCACCTCGTTCTGGGGAGGTGATGATGACCCGGTCGCAGGCGTCGTCGGTTTCTGACAGCGACACCGCGACGCGCTCTTCGGCAGAGGTCGGCAGGTTCTTGCCGACAAAATCAGCGCGGATGGGCAGCTGACGGTGCCCGCGATCAACGAGAACAGCCAAGCGGACCGCCTGCGGGCGTCCGTAGTCGTGCAGCGCATCGAGTGCTGCGCGCACGGTGCGCCCCGAGTAGAGAACATCATCGACCAGGACGACGGTACGTCCGTCGATTCCGCTTTCGGGCAGCTGAGTGGGCAGCGCTGGGCGGAGCCTGCCGGTGTTGAGGTCGTCCCGGTGCATCGTCGCGTCAATGCTTCCGACGATCCTGTCTGAACTCACACCGGGTTCGATCGCGGCGATCCGCTGGGCCAGTCGCTGCGCCAAAGGCACACCGCGGGTTGGAACGCCAAGGAGCAGGAGGCCATCGGCACCCTTGTTGGATTCGAGAATTTCGTGGGCAATGCGTGTCAGCGCACGCGAGATCTCACTCGCGTCGAAAACTTCGGCTGTGCGCATCAGTCCCCCTTCCCCGCCTCACTGGACGGTCATTAAAGGAGCGATTTTCATCAGCATAGCCGAACCGGTTCAGTCCTGTTCGGCTGAGCCTTCGTCGGACTGTGCTGATTCCGGCTGCGGCTGCTGCACAGCCTGGTCTGGAGTGCTGCGGTCCTTCTTGCCCTCTTTGCTCACACGGTCAAGCAGCGCGTTGATGAAGGCCGGTGAATCATCGGTCGAGTAGGCGGCAGCGAGGCTGACGGTTTCGTCAATCGCAACGGGATCGTCGAGTTCGTCATTGTAGAGAACTTCCCACAGGCCCATGCGCAGCAGAGCGATATCGACCTTCGGCAGCTGGTCGACGTTCCATTCCGAATACTCCCGCAGAGTGGCGTCGATGGCGGTGCGGTGTTCGACAACACCGCGCACGATCTCGACGGCGTATTCCTTCATGGGGTATTCGGGGTCACCGGAGCGCAGCTGGATGAGCTCGTTTTCATCCAGCTTGCGCTCTCCGGCTTCAAAGAGAAGTTCAAGCGCCCTGCGGCGGGCGCGACTGCGGGCGCTCAATCGCGAACGCGCCCGAGGTACTCACCGGAGCGGGTGTCGACGCGCACAGCGGTGCCCTCTTCGAGGAAAAGCGGAACCTGGATTTCGTATCCGGTTTCCAGGGTTGCGGGTTTGGTGCCGCCAGAGGAGCGGTCGCCCTGCAGACCGGGTTCGGTGTGTGTAATCGTGAGTTCGACGATCGGCGGAAGTTCCACGTACAGCGGGCTGCCGTCGTGGAAAGCGATCTGCAGCGACTGGTTTTCCAGCATGAAGTTCGCGGCGTCGCCAACGAGTTCAGGACCGATGGAGACCTGGTCGTAGTCCTTTTCGTCCATGAAGACGTAGTCGGTGCCGTCGTTGTACAGGTACTGCATGTCCCGGCGATCGACCGTGGCGGTCTCAACCTTGGTGCCCGCGTTGAACGTGCGGTCGACGATCTTTCCAGACAGAACGTTTTTGATCTTAGAGCGGACGAAGGCCGGGCCCTTGCCGGGCTTGACGTGCAGAAACTCAAGCACCTGCCACAGTTCGTTGTCGAGAACCAGCACCATGCCGTTCTTCAGATCATTCGTCGTTGCCACGTTTCTCCTTCATCCGATGAATGGCCGAAAACCCCGTCGATTGTATCAGTGCTCAGCTCAGCCGCGTGACGGGCGAATCCGTTCCGATTGCGGTGTAGGCGCTGAACGGCAGCGATGTGTCCGCTGCTTCAAGAACAGCTGGACGCCCGATGTCCTCCAGGACGATGAATCGCAGGAGAGAGCCGCGAGCCTTCTTGTCCCTGCGCATTGTGTCCAGCAGCTGCGGCCACTTGTCGCCGCGGTAGCCGGTCGGCAGACCCAGGTGCTCAAGAACGGTGCGCAGCCGGGTGACGTTTTCTTCCGACAGGTTCTTGGTGAGAACCGACAGTTCTGCGGCGAACATCATGCCGACGGCCACAGCGGCCCCGTGGCGCCACTGGTAGCGTTCCAGGCGTTCGATGGCGTGACCGAGGGTGTGCCCGAAGTTGAGGAACTCACGCTTGCCAGATTCCTGAAAATCCTCGCTGACAATGTCTGCCTTCACCGCGATGGAACGGCGAATGATCTCAAACAGCTCCGGCGATGCGGGATCTGTGAGTGAATCCTTGGGTGTATTTTCGATGAGGTCAAGGATTTCGGGGTCGGCAATGAAACCGCACTTCACACTTTCGGCCAAGCCGGTGAAGAGCTCATTCGGCGGCAGTGTGGCGAGTGTTTCAAGATCACACAGGACGCCTGCCGGCGCGTGAAAAGCGCCGACCAGGTTCTTGCCCTCCTCGGTGTTGATGCCGGTTTTGCCTCCGACGGCGGCATCGACCATGCCGAGCACGGTCGTGGGGATGTTGATATAGCGGATTCCGCGCAGCCACGTGGCGGCCACGAAGCCCCCCAAATCGGTCACCGCTCCCCCTCCCACATTGACGATGACATCAGTGCGGGTGAAGTCAGACTGGCCGAGGATCTTCCAGCAGAATTCGGCCACCCGGCCGTGCTTGGCTTCTTCGGCATCGGGGATTTCTGCGGCAAGGGCCTCGTAGCCTGCCGCCTGCAGGTCATCGCGGACCAGATCCCCCGTCGTCCGCAGAGCTCGCGGATAGATCACGAGCACTTTCTGCGCACGACCGCCGATGAGCTCCGGCAGTCGGTGCATGAGCTTGTGCCCGATCACAACGTCGTAGTCCCCCCCGGCGCTGACCGGCACGACTGCTTCTGTCACTGAAACTCCTGTTCCTGGCTGCTTTCACGGAATTTTTCGTATTCTTCGGCCCGCTGGAGACCGGTGATGATCCCGACGATGCGGTTGACCGCCGTAGACGGCGGGCCATCATCGGCCTGAATGACTGCCGTTGCGGCTTCTTCGTAAAGGCTTCGCCGTTCGTCGAAGACTCGCTGCCAGCGCGCTGCGGGATCATCACTGTCATCCAGCAGGGGCCTTTTGGAACCGCCCAGGCGCTGCACGGCGGTGGTGCTGTCGATCTCAATAGCGATCGTCTTGATCGCGGGGTGTTTCAGCTGAGCCCTCGTACCCGGGTTGAGCACAGCTCCGCCGCCAAGTGAGACGACTCCCGGCCGCTCGAGCAGACGCCGCAGCTCGCGGCGCACAACAGCACGTTCGTATTCCCGGAATCGGTCTTCGCCGCGTTCTGCGAAGATCTGCGGGATAGGGCCGTAGAGATCGGCAATCCGATGATCGGTGTCCACAAAGGGCACGCCGAGCCGCTCGGCGATCAGCCGCCCGATTGTTGACTTTCCGGCCGCGGGAGGGCCGACCATGACAATGCGCGCTCCGGCCGCCGGGACGGGATCGACAGGCGGGGTCGGTCGTGGCAGCGGCCGTTCGGTCATGTCGTTGGGAAGTTCAGCTGGGCCACGTAGGCGTCAAGGTTGCGCTTGGTCTCCTCGAGGGAGTCCCCACCGAACTTTTCGGTCACGCTTTCGGCGATGACGAGCGCCACCATGGCTTCGGCAACAACACCCGCGGCTGGAACGGCACAGACGTCTGAGCGCTGATGGTGTGCCTTGGCTGTTTCTCGCTTCTGCACGTCGATTGTGCCCAGGGCGCGCGGCACAGTGGCGATCGGCTTCATGGCCGCCCGCACTGCAAGAGGTTCGCCGGTCGTCATACCGCCCTCGGTGCCGCCGGCGCGGTTGCTTGCGCGTACGGCTTTGTCGCCGTCGAGGCCGATCTCGTCGTGCGCCTGCGATCCGCGGCGGCGAGCGGTTTCGAAGCCGTCGCCGACCTCGACGCCCTTGATGGCCTGAATGCCCATGAGGGCCCCTGCCAGCCTGGAGTCAATGCGACGGTCCCAGTGCACGTGCGAGCCCAGACCGACCGGCAGTCCGTACGCGATGACCTCGACCACGCCGCCCAGGGTGTCTCCTGACTTTTTGGCGTCATCAACCTCAGCGACCATGCGGGCTGACAATTCCTGGTCAAAACACCGCATGGGATCCGCATCGAGAGCTTCGACATCAGCGGCCGTCGGCCGTGCCGCAGCGCGCGATCCTTCGACCGGCCCAAGCGACACGGTGTGCGAAACCAGCGTGATGCCCAGTTCGGCAAGAAACGACTGCGCAACGGCGCCCAGAGCAACGCGCATGGCGGTTTCGCGGGCAGATGCACGCTCGAGGATGGGCCGGGCTTCGTCAAACCGGTACTTCTCCATGCCCACCAGGTCAGCGTGTCCCGGGCGAGGGCGCGTGAGGGCCTGTGCCCGCGCCTGACCTTCGAGCTCAGCGGGGTCGACGGGATCGGGGCTCATGACCTTTTCCCACTTGGGCCATTCGGTGTTGCCGACCTCAATTGCAATCGGCGAACCGAGGCTGCGGCCGTGGACAACGCCTCCGAGCACCCGAACGGCGTCAGCTTCAAACTTCATCCGCGCCCCGCGCCCGTAGCCCAGACGCCGCCTGGCCAGCGCGTTGGAGATCATTTCCGATGTCACGGGAACGTGGGAGGGCAGGCCTTCGATAATGCCCGTCAGAGCTTCGCCGTGCGATTCACCGGCGGTCAACCATCTCAACATTCTCCACAGTCTACAAAGCCAGCGGCGTCAGCAGGACGGCAGTCCACGTGCCGATGAGAAGATGCGGGCCGAACGCGATGTGGGTGATCTTGGTGCGCTTGATGAACTTGGTGTTGATCCAGTACACGAGCGCTGATGCGTTGGCGACCACAAGCACCACAGCGAGTCCCCACAGGCTGACCAT
This sequence comes from Brevibacterium sp. HMSC063G07, assembly GCF_001810665.1. Lineage (NCBI taxonomy): Bacteria > Bacillati > Actinomycetota > Actinomycetes > Micrococcales > Brevibacteriaceae > Brevibacterium > Brevibacterium sp. HMSC063G07. Next base: position 218,378 of record NZ_KV802321.1, on the reverse strand, counting down.
GCCGACGGCCAGACCGATGAGCGCGCCGAGCTTCACATCGCCCAAGCCGATCGTCTCCCAGCGGCCCACACGTGCTGCGAGGTTGAGGATCCCGAAGACGGCAACGACGATCACTGCGCCGATCAGCCCGCGAACACCGGCTGTCTGCGCGGCCTTGACCGTTTCGAAATAGCCCACAACCAGACCGATGGCGGTGACAAGGAACATCGCTGCGCCCAACGGAAGCACGAGTCTGTCCGGCAGACGGTGGATTCTGCTGTCAATCCAAAACAGCCACCCGGTGGCTCCTGCAAGAAGTGACAGGGCGGATACGGGAAAGAGAGTGCCCAGTTCATTGCCGAAGACGACCGGGGACATGAAAGCAGCCAGCCACGCGAGGACAAAGGCAACAGCCGTAAACACCACCGCGAGGAACCGCGGCGGTTTGTGCGGCCAGGTCGTCTGGCCGATCAGCAGGCGCAGTCCGGCTTCGTCGTGGATGATTTCGGCAAAGCGAAAGCGGATGACATAGCTCGTTCCGACACTGAGAGCCGAGCATATGAGCAGAGCCAACCCAAGCGTCAGAGTGTCATTCACAGTGCCTGTGCCTCCTTCGTCATCGTCTTCTCCAGACTGGTGACGGTCTCGGCGTCAAACGTGCCGGTCAGCGCTGCCCGGGCGATGCCGAACAGCTCAATCTGGCGGATGGCCTGGTGGATGAGCATGCGCTGACCCGGTATCGCCGTGCCCCCGCGCTCGGCGGCGGCTGTGGCGAGGGAAAAGCCCCCGGGGGCATAGCCCGCTTCGAAAACCGCTGTTGTGCAGTGCGCTGGCAGTCGGAGCGAATCCTCCGTCAGAACTTGCGAGGGCAGAGTCGACAGGACTGTCGACCAGTCGTCCAGCTGGAGCTGCCCAAGTGCCGCTGTCCCCGTCCGCGCCCCGAGCGACTGAGCGAAGTCGGCGAGTGTTCGGGCCTTGTGCTGCGATCGGGCGAAGATCTCAATGTGCTGTGCTCCAAGCCGCGCGGCAGCCAACACGGCAGACTTCGCTGTGGCTCCGCTGCCGAGAACCGCGCAGCGTGACACATTCGCCCCGGCTTCGCGCAGAGCCTGTTCAATGCCGTGCACGTCGGTGTTGTAAACGCCGGGCACCGGGCCGTTGACCCACGTGTTTGCGCCGCCGGTCAGCCGTGCGGTGTCGTCGACGGCCCACCCGCGCTCATCGGCCAGGCGAACAAGTTCCGTCTTCAGCGGCATCGTCAGAGAAAAGCCCGCCCAGTCGTCGTGCGCGTCGAGAAACGAGGCGAGCTCGGCCTCGGCCACCTCGAAACGCCCGTATTCCCAGTCCAGCCCCAGGGTGCGATAGGCAGCGACGTGCAGCGCCGGTGACTGCGAGTGGTCTATCGGCGAACCGAGTACAGCAAGCCGTGCGTCAGCCATTTTTCTCGCGGTGCTCCCTAAGCCACTTCTGATACTCCTCGACGTTCTTTTCATGCTCCGAATAGGTTTCGGCGAACTTCACTTCCCCCTTGTCGGGATCAGTCGCCACGAAGTACTCCCATTTGCCCTCCGCCGGATTCTTCGCCGCGGCAAAGGCACCGTCAGACGGGGAGTTCACGGGACCGGGCGGCAGACCCTTGTGCTTGTAGGTGTTGTAGGGGTTGTCGGATTTGCGCTGCTCCGGCGTTGTCGTGAGGTCTTGGCGGGCCCCGAAGATATAGGCCACGGTTGCGTCTGACTGCAGATAGCCATCGGTTTCGGAGTCCTTGGACAGGCGGTTGATGAACACCCGGGCGACCTTGGCGCGGACTTCGGGGTCGCCGGTTGCTTCGATCTCGATCAGGCTGGCCAGCGTCATGAAGTAGTTCGCATCATCATTGGTGATGGCCTGCTCGTTGAGCATGTTCTTCGTGCCGTCAACCATAGACTGCACGAGCTTTTCCGGCGTCGTGTCACCGTGGATTTCGTAAGTCGCCGGGTGCAGGTAGCCTTCGAGGCTGGGTGCGTCGACTTCGAGTCCGTAGTCCTTCGGCTTTTTGTCGTCAAGTGCCGCGTTGATCTCGGATTCAGAGAATTCGTGTTCTCCGAGCTTCTTTTTGAGGTCATCGATGGTGTTGCCTTCGGCCAGCGTGATCTTGTTGGCCGCGTCGGCTTGCTCGAGGACGTCTGCGGCAGCCTGGGCGCTCATTTCGCGGCGCATGGTGAACGTTCCGGTCTGAATGACGATGTTGCGTTCCTCGATCTGCTTAAGGAACGGGCCAGCGGCTTTGATGACCCCCTCTTCAACCAACTGGTTGGCAACCTGGCGGGCAGATGTTCCAGGCGCGATCGTGACCTTGACTTCTTCTTTTCCTTCGCCCTCGTAGTCTCCCCGGCTGAGAAACACATTGCCCAGAGAGTTCTTTGTCGAGAGCAGGCCGACAACGGCGCCGCCGCCGAGCAGGAGTGTGGCGACGACGAAAATCGCCACCATGCGCCGCCTGCGGAACTTCCTGCGCCGCTCTTTCGCCCTGCGTTCGGCCCGGGTCATCGGGACCGCGTCGAATTCCTCCGCGAGGCTGTTCATGCTTGCCCTTCCACAGCACCGACCGATTCTGCCAGCGGCCCGTTGGCGCGCTCATATTCGAGTGCGCTCTGCAGGATGATGACAGCGGCCTGTGCGTCGACGATTTCGCGGCGCTGCTTTGAATTCCGCCCCGCTTCGGCCAACTGTGCGTGCGCCTGCGAAGTGGAGAAGCGTTCGTCCATGAGTTTGATCGGCATACGGGCGGCACGGGACAGCGCTTCGGTGAATGCCAGTGCCTTGTGCGCTGAGGCCCGCTGTTTTCCGTCGAGCGAGGTGGGTTTGCCGCTGATGATCTCGATCGGCTCGTACTCTTCGATGAGCTGCGCAAACTGCCTCAGCACCGTGTCATCCCCTTCGCGCCGATACAGGGTCCCGACGGGACTTGCGAGAATGCCGTCGGGATCGCACGCGGCGACCCCCACGCGCACCGTACCGACATCAACCGCGACTCGTCTTCCCCGTCGAAACGTCACCCGTGATCCTCCAGTGCACGGCGAACAGCCACAATGGCCTCGTCGATCTTCGAAGCGTCCTGACCGCCGCCCTGAGCGAGGTCGGGCTTGCCGCCGCCACCGCCGCCGAGCACCCCGGTTGCGGTCTTGACAAGCTCACCTGCTTTAAAGCCCAGTTCCTGTGCGGCGGGGCTGACTGCCACAACGACCGTCGGGCGTCCGCCGGCCGCACCGAAGGCTGCGACGACGGAAGCCGTGTCCCCTAGCCGCTGCTTGACGTCCTGCGCGAATGTGCGGACGTCACCGCCGCCGGCTTCGCCGAGGTTGACGCCGACAAAGCGCACACTGCCGACAGTCTGCGCTTCCTGGGCGGCCTGGCCCGCACCGGCAAGGACCTTGTCGCGTTCGAGCTGTGCAATGGTCTTTTCGGCTTCCTTGATGCGCCCGAGCAGACCGCCGACCCGGTCAAAGACTTCCGCACCGGGCACTTTGAGAAGGTCTGAGAGGGCCTGCACGATTGCGCGCTCTTTCGACAGGGAGCGGATTGCGTCAAGACCGACGCTGGCTTCAACACGGCGGGTGCCGGAACCTACCGAGCTTTCGGAATACAGCGAGATCGGGCCGATCTCGGCGGTCGACTTCACGTGCGTGCCGCCGCACAGTTCCCGCGACCACAGACCGCCGATGTCGACGACGCGGACGGTCTCGGGATACTTTTCGCCGAACAGCGCGGTGGCGCCGGACTTCTTGGCGTCCTCGTAGGACATGTACTCATACCCGACTTCGAAGTTATTGCGCACCGCCAGGTTGGCGGCTTCCTCAACTTCTGCGCGCATCTGCGCGGTCATGGCCTCCGGGTAAGAATAGTCAAAGCGCAGATAGCCGGGCTGGTTGAGCGAACCGGCCTGCGTTGCGGTCTCGCCGAGAACCTCACGCAGGGCCGCGTGGATCATGTGGGTTGCCGAATGGGCCTGCTGGGCCTGGTAGCGGTGTTCGGAGTCGACCTGCGCCGACAGGCTGGCACCCGCTTCGAGTTCGCCCTCCAGGATTTCGATGCGGTGGGCGGCAAGACCGGCAACCGGGTTCTGAACATCGTGGACCCGGGCTTTGAAGCCGTCGCCCACGAAGATGCCGATGTCAGATGTCTGACCACCGGATTCGGCATAGAACGGCGTGAGGTCGAGGACAGCGTCTACTGTGTCACCGGCGCGTGCAACCGGAACCGCCGTGCCGTCGGCAACCAGGCCGCGCACGGTCGAATCAGCAACGAGGGCGTCGTATCCGACGAATTCGCTCGGACCGTTTTCACGCAGGGCGGCAAAAGCGCTCAGATCGGTCTGCAGGCCGCCCTTTTTGGCCTTTGCATCGGCTTTGGCGCGTGTGCGCTGCTGCGCCATGAGCGCTTCAAAGCCTTCGCGATCGACTTTCACCCCGGCTTCTTCCGCCATTTCGAGGGTGAGGTCAATCGGGAAGCCGTGTGTGTCGTGCAGGGCGAAGGCGACATCGCCGGACAGCGTTCCGCCGCTGCTGATCTGTGCGACGGAGTTCTCCAGCAGCTGGGTGCCGGATTCCAAAGTGCGCAGGAATGCCCGCTCTTCGGCGTAGGCAACCTGAGAAATGCGCTTGAAGTCCTTTTCCAGTTCCGGATAGGAGTCTTTCATCGCATCCCGTGACACCGGCAGCAGCGAGGGCAGAACCTCGTCTTTGACGCCGAGCAGCCGCATAGCGCGAATCGAGCGACGCAGCAGACGGCGGAGGATGTATCCGCGGCCTTCGTTGCCGGGACGCACACCGTCGCCGATGATGACAAGCGCAGAGCGGACGTGGTCGGCCACAACGCGCAGCCGCACATCGTGCTCTTCATCGTCGCCGTAGGAGATCCCTGCCATGCCAGCCGCAGCCTTGATGACGGGAAAGACTTCGTCGACCTCGTACATGTTCTCGACGCCCTGTTTGAGGAACGCCACGCGCTCCAGGCCCATCCCGGTGTCGATGTTCTTGGCGGGAAGCTCGCCTTTGATGTCGAAGTCGGTCTTCGAACGGACCGCGGAGAGTTCGAACTCCATGAACACGAGGTTCCAGATCTCGATGTAGCGGTCTTCGTCGGCTTCCGGGCCGCCCTCCACACCGTAGGCGGGGCCGCGGTCAAAGTAGATTTCCGAACAGTAGCCGCCCGGGCCGGGCTGGCCGGTGTGCCAGAAGTTGTCTTCGCTGCCGCGGGACTGGATCCGCTCACGCGGAATATCGGTTTCTTCCAACCACAGTTCGATCGACGCTTCGTCTTCGCGGTGGACGGTGACCCACAGGCGTTCGGGGTCGAAGCCCAGGCCGCCCTTGTCTTCCGGTGTGCTCAGCAGCTCCCACGCGAATCCAATCGCTTCGCGCTTGAAGTAGTCGCCGAAGCTGAAGTTGCCGTTCATCTGGAAGAACGTGCCGTGGCGGGTGGTTTTTCCGACCTCTTCAATATCGGCCGTGCGCACGCACTTCTGCACGCTCGTAGCCCGCGGGTAGGGGGCTGGAACGTCGCCTGAAAGGTAGGGAATGAACTGCACCATGCCCGCGATGTTGAACAGAATCGACGGATCGTTGCTGATCACTGAGGCCGAGGGAACAACGGTGTGCCCTTTCGACTCGAAGAACTCGAGCCACCGGCGCTTGATCTCAGCAGTTTTCATTCCGGGCCTTTCCATTCGGGTGTCTGCAGCCTGCAAGGCAGGATACGTGCGCTGTCGAGTCTAGTGCACAGACAAACAACAAGTGCCCGGGCCGACACGGCCCGGGCACTTGAATCAGCAGATCAGCGCGAGTAGTACTCGACGACCATCTGGACGTCACAGGTGACGGGAACTTCTTCGCGCTTGGGGCGGCGGGCCAGAGTGGCCTGCAGAGCCTCAAGGTTCACGGTCAGGTAGCCGGGAACGGTCGGAAGAACGTCGCGGTGTGCACCGGCAGCGGCAACCTGGAACGGGTCCATGCTGACCGAACGTTCGCGTACGCGGATCATCTGACCCGGCTTGACGCGGTAGGAAGGGCGGTCGACCAGCTGGTTGTCCACCATGATGTGACGGTGAACGACGAACTGGCGTGCCTGCGCGATGGTGCGTGCGAATCCGGCGCGCAGGACGAGGGCGTCCAGGCGCATTTCAAGCAGCTCGACCAGCGTTTCACCGGTCAGACCGGGGGTGCGGGCTGCTTCTTTGAAGAGGTTGAGCATCTGAGCTTCGCGGATGCCGTACTGAGCGCGGAGGCGCTGCTTTTCCTTCAGGCGGACCGAGTAGTCGCTGTCGTTGCGGCGACGAGCACGGCCGTGCTCACCGGGAGCGTAGGGACGGCGTTCGAAGTACTTTTCAGCCTTCGGTGTCAGCGGGATGCCGAGAGCGCGCGACAGGCGGACCTGTCGGCGTGAACGTGACGGAGCCATGTTCACCTTTCATTTCAGAGTATTGTGCTTCGGCCGACATGCCTCGGTCGGATCAGAAGCTGTTGTTTCCCCCTGTGGGAAAGAGGTGATCATCGCGAGGTCGAATGATCACGACCGCCTATTCATATGAGGCACAACAGCGACCAATCTTAGTTCATTCGCCTCCCGCGACACAACGCGGGTTGGCGTGTCAGCGCCCACACTCCTCTGACGAGGTGCCGCTGTCAGTCTTCCTGTTCGCCTTCTGCCTGTGCCGGCTCACCCGTTTCAGCGTCGGCCGTGCGGGGCGATCTTCCGCTGCGCAGCTGTTCGAGGGCAATCAGACGGTCCTCCATGGAGCGCTCTGCGCCGTTGCCGGTGGGCCGGTAGTAGCGCCTGCCGCGCAGCGGTTCGGGCATGTACTCCTGCGGTGAAACTGAGAACGGGTAGTCGTGTGAGTAGCGGTAGTCGACGCCGTGACCGAGTGCTTTTGCACCGGGATAGTGGGCATCGCGCAGCGGTTTGGGAACTTCGCCGAAGCTGCCCTTCTTGATGTCGGCCAGCGCTTCCCCGATTGCTCGGTAGGATGCGTTCGACTTCGGCGCGCAGGCCAGGTAGACAACTGCCTGCGCCATGGGTATGCGTCCTTCTGGCATGCCGATCCGCTCAACCGCAGTCTGTGCTGACACTGCCACCGTGAGTGCCTGCGGGTCAGCCATGCCGATGTCTTCGGATGCGGAGATCACTATTCTGCGGCAGATGAACCGCGGGTCCTCCCCCGCCGAGATCATGCGCGCAAGATAGTGCAGCGCGGCATCGGGGTCGGAGCCGCGAATCGACTTTATGAACGCCGAGACGACGTCGTAGTGCTGGTCCCCCGCGCGGTCATAGCGCACGCGGGCTTCATTGGCGGCTTCGCGGACCTCAGCTTCTGTGATCACCGGAGTTCCGGCATCTGCGCGAGCCTCTGCGATGCCTGCGGCGGCCTCGAGGACGGTCAGTGACTTGCGTGCGTCACCGGACGCGGTCTGCACAATGTGCTCGAGGGCTTCGTTCTGAAGTTTGTAGCCGTCGGCCAGACCGCGCGGTGAGTGCAGAGCGCGGTCAATAAGTGCGCGGATGTCGTCTTCTGCCAGCGGTTCGAGCTGCAACACCAGCGATCGCGAAACGAGCGGGGCGATAACGGAAAAGGACGGGTTCTCGGTTGTCGCGGCAACCAGCACCACAAGCCGGTTCTCCACCGCCGGCAGCAGTGCGTCCTGCTGGGCTTTTGTGAATCGGTGGATCTCATCGAGGAAGAGGACTGTTGTGCGCCCGTAGAGGTCGCGATCATTGCGCGCGGTTTCGATGACCTGGCGCACGTCCTTGACAGTTGCCGAAATGGCTGAGAGTTCGACAAAAGAACGGTCTGGGGCGTGTGACACCACGTGGGCGATTGTGGTCTTGCCGACCCCCGGCGGGCCGAACAGGATGACGGAGCTGGGGCCGGCCTTTGAACCGGCCTGCGAGGTGGCCAGCTGCTGCAGCGGGGACCCCGGATAGGTGAGGTGCTTCTGCCCTGCTATTTCGTCCATTGTCCGCGGGCGCATGCGCACCGCCAGCGGGTCGAGAGCAGACGCGGAGCCCGAACCGTCTTGCGGTTCGGGCTCCGCGGAGAACAGGTCAGCCAATCAGGCGTCCTTTGATTCCTTCGGCCCTGCGTCAACGCCGGCGTCCTTGCGCTGCTGAGCGGTGATCGGCGCTGGTGCAGCCGTCAGCGGGTCGAAGCCCGCACCGGTCTTCGGGAAGGCGATGACGTCGCGAATCGAATCGGTGCCCGCCAGCAGGGCCACAATGCGGTCCCATCCGAAGGCGATGCCGCCGTGCGGGGGCGCGCCGTAGCTGAATGCCTCGAGCAGGAATCCGAACTTCTCCTGCGCTTCTTGTTCGTCCAGCCCCATGACTTTGAAAACGCGCTCCTGCACGTCGCGACGGTGGATGCGGATCGATCCGCCGCCGATTTCGTTGCCGTTGCACACGATGTCGTAGGCGTTTGTCAGAGCCGAAGCGGGGTCCTGGTCGAACGTGTCGAGGTGTTCGGGCTTGGGTGCTGTGAAGGCGTGGTGAACGGCCGTCCACTTTCCGCTGCCGACAGCGACGTCGCCGGCGGCTTCGGCCTCTTCGGCTGATTCGAACATGGGGGCGTCGACAATCCAGACGAAGGCCCAGTCACCGTCTTTGATCAGGCCGGTGCGTTCGGCGATTTCACCGCGCGCAGCCCCCAGCAGGGCCCGCGATGCGCCCTTTTCGCCGGCGGCAAAGAAGATTGCGTCGCCGCCCGACGCCCCGACTGCCTCCTGCAGGCCAGCGCGTTCGGTCTCCGACAGGTTCTTGGCGACGGGACCGCCGAGTTCGCCGTCCTCGCCGATGAGCACATAGGCCAGCCCCTTCGCACCGTGCTGCTTGGCCCATTCCTGCCAGGCATCCAGCTGACGGCGCGGCAGCGAAGCACCGCCCGGGTAGACGACAGCGCCGACGTAGGGAGCCTGGAACACACGGAACGGCGTGTCCTTGAAGAATTCTGTCAGTTCGGTCAGTTCGAGGTCGAAGCGCAGGTCCGGTTTGTCCGAACCGTAGCGGGCCATGGCCTCGTGGTAGGTCATGTGCGGAATTGAGGCGGGCAGTTCCACATCGATAAGAGCCCACACTTCGCGCAGGATGTCTTCGGCGATGGCGATGACGTCTTCCTGTTCGACAAAGGACGCTTCGATGTCCAGCTGTGTGAATTCCGGCTGGCGATCAGCGCGGAAGTCTTCGTCGCGGTAGCACCGGGCAATCTGGTAGTACTTCTCGATGCCGCCGACCTGAAGCAGCTGCTTGAACAGCTGCGGAGACTGCGGCAGGGCGTACCAGGAACCGGGCTTGAGGCGGGCCGGCACGAGGAAGTCGCGCGCACCTTCAGGGGTGGAGCGGGTGAGCGTGGGGGTTTCGACTTCGATGAAGCCGTGGTGATCCAGCACGCGGCGAGCCGCGCGGTTGGCGTTGGAGCGCAGGCGTATTCGCTTTGCCTGCTCGGAACGGCGCAGGTCGAGGTAGCGGTAGCGCAGGCGGGTTTCTTCGCCCACCTGGCCTGAGTCTTCGGCGTGGTCGGAAACCTGGAACGGAAGGGCTTCTGCCAGGCTGAGCAGTTCGACCTGGGTGTCGACCACTTCGATGTCACCGGTGGGCAGCTGCGGGTTGGCGTTGCCTTCCGGGCGCGCTTCGACGGTTCCTGTCACTTTGATGACGGATTCACTGCGCAGGCGGTCGGCAACGTCTTCGCGGACGACCACCTGCACAATGCCCGAGGCATCGCGGAGGTCGATGAATGCCACACCGCCGTGGTCACGGCGCCGATCGACCCATCCGGTGAGGGTGACGGTCTGACCTTTGTCGGTCAGACGCAGGGATCCTGCTTCGCGGGTTCTCAGCACTGCGCGGTCTCCTTGGGGTTTGTTTCGAGGGTGTCTGTGTTCAGTTTAGCCGTCACGGCAGTGGGCTCACTCAGCGTCGACGCGCAGCACGCGCGGCCAGATGTCGTCTTCTGGCGGTGCCCACAGGTCCGGGTCAGCAGAAACCTGTTCGCCTGTCCGAATGTCTTTGACTTCGCTGCCGGTTTCGGCCGAAGGGAACCACACGAATGGAATCCCACGGCGTTCTGCGTAGCGGATCTGCTTGCCGAACTTGTCAGCCGACGGTGAGACATCGACCGGTATGCCCCTGCTGCGCAGTGCCGCGGCGATCTGGTCGGCTTCCGGTCTCTGGTCTTCTGCGGTGACTGCGACGAGAACTGCGGTCGGCACGCCGCGAGTTGCGGTGAGTGTCCGGTTGGCGCCGACGAGCCGGGACATGAGCCGGGAAACCCCCAGCGACATGCCCACGCCGGGGTAGACCTTCTTGTCAGTCTTGGCCAGTGCGTCATAGCGACCGCCGGAGGCGACCGAGCCCAGAGATTCGTGGCCCTTGAGGAAGGTTTCGTACACGGTTCCCGTGTAGTAGTCGAGACCGCGAGCGATTTTCAGCTGCGCTTTGACGGCTCCGGGGTGTAGACGATTCGCAGAGTCGAGAAGGGTGACAAGGGTGGCGATCCCCTCGTCCAGCAGCGGGTGCTCCACACCGAGGGCGATGACGTCTTCGGCAAAATCCGAACTTGCAGATTCGATTTCGGCCAGACGCAGGCACTGCTTGGCCTGGACGTGATCAGCGCCAGCGGTTTCGATCAGCAGTTCCTCGACCTTTTCCAGTCCGATCTTGTCGAGTTTGTCGATAGCGCGCAGAACCGAGGTGACATCCTCCAAGCCGAGCCCACGGGCAAAGCCTTCGAGGAGTTTGCGGTTGTTGGCGACAATTCCCGCTTCCGGTACGCCCAATTCGCGCAGCGCGTCAAACGCCTGCACCATGACCAGCGGGATCTCGACTTCGAAGTGGTCGGCGAGAACTTCGTCCCCGATGACGTCGATGTCGGCCTGGATGAATTCGCGGAACCGCCCGTCCTGCGGACGTTCACCGCGCCACACCGGCTGGATGGAGTAGCGCTTGAACGGAAAGTTCAGGTGGCCGGCGTTTTCCAGAACGTAGCGGGCGGTCGGCACTGTGAGGTCGAAGTGCAGACCCAGCGGGTTGCGCTCCCTGCCCTCCGAGTGCAACCTGCCGAGGGTGAAGATCTCTTTGTCGATTTCACCGTCTTTGGCGAGGATCGACAGCGGTTCGACAGCGCGCACGTTCACGGCGGCGAATCCGTTGAGCTCAAAGGTGTGTTTGAGCAGATCGAGGACGCGCTCCTCAATGATCCGGTCCTGCGGAAGCCATTCGGGGAAACCCGAGAGCTTTGCGGCTTTGGACATGACAGTGCTCCTTGAAAGATCCGTGGTTCGAAAAAGGTGGATCGGGCTCAGCCGACAAGAAACGGGTTGGCAGCGATTTCGCGGGCCAGTTCAGTGCTGGGACCGTGTCCGGGATAGACCGGCGCTGGGGTGAAGGTGCGCAGCTTCGACAGGGACGCCTCCATCGTGGCGTGGTCTCCCCCGGGAAGATCAGTCCGGCCGATGGATCCGGCGAACAGAACATCACCGCTGAAGTAGACCGCGTCAGAGTCATCTGTGACGCAGAACACGGTAGAGCCCTCCGTGTGGCCGGGAAGATGGTGGGCCGCGATGCGCAGACCGGCAAGCTCCCATTCACGACCATCGACAAATAGCTCGACCTCCGGTGGCTCCCAGCCGTGCAGAACGTCGGCAAGCATGGGCTGGAACTGCGCGGACATGGTCGCCGCGGGATCATCCAGCCGGTAGACGTCGGCCTCGTGCAGCCACACCGGAACATCCCAGTGCCGCCGGTAGTCGGGCAGACCCAAAACGTGATCGATGTGGCCGTGAGTCAGAAGAACAGCCACGGGGGTCAGCCCGTGCTGCTTCAGTCCCTCTGCAAGAGCATCCGTGTTTCCGAAACCGGCGTCGAAAAGCACGCATTCGCCGCCTGTGTCCGCGGCGGCGGCATAGCAGTTGACGCCTAGAAAAGGGGCCTCTGAATTGAGGATGCGCATAGCCGACAGTCTAATGACCGTCGCCGACACGGCGCACAGCGGGTCCAGCCCCGCCGCTTTCGGCCCGCGCTTAAGCCGCCCGGCGCAGAAGAACAGGAGGGAAAACGGCGCCCCGGCTGCCGAACAGGCCGCCGCATTCGAACAGAAAAACGGAAGAATCGCTATGCTGGCAGTGTTTCGCGCCGCAGGCGCCGTCCGACAGACAACCCGAAGGCAGACGATGACCGACTCACCCGCTCCCAAACCGCGCCCCGTCCCCAAGCCGGCTCCTCGCCCAGCCGCCGCAGCCCCCGCTCAGCCGAGCTCGCAGGCGCTCATTGCGGCAATGAACTGCGGACGCGCAGATGACGAAGGCAATGTGTACCTGACAACCTCCAAAGGCGAAGTCGCAGTCGGCCAGTACCCGTCGGCCTCGAAAGAGCAGGCGCTTGAGTTCTACGCGCGCAGGTTCCTCGAACACGCCTCAGCGGTTGACCTGTTGGAAGAGCGCTTGGCCGCCGGCACGAAGGCGGAGGACATCATCCGCTCGGCGGCAAAGGCGCGAACCGACCTTGAAGAGGCCCGTGTTGTCGGCGACGTCGAAGGGCTCAAGGAGCGCCTCGACGCACTCGAGAAGCGCGCGGAGGACGCTGCGAAAGACCAGGCCGCAGATCACGAGAAAGCACGCGAAGAAGGCGTGAAGAAGCGCGTGAGCGTCATTGAGCGTGCAGAAGGGCTCATTGCCCAGGCGCCCGGCAGCATCCACTGGAAGAACACCTCGGCGAAGATGAGCGAACTCTTCGACGAATGGAAGGAGATCCAAAGGAGCTTCCCACGCATTCCCCGCGCACAGGACACAGAACTGTGGGACCGCTTCAAATCAGCGCGCGGAACCTTCGAAAAGATGCGCCGCGAGTTCTTCGCCGAACTCGACAAGCGCAGCGCTGAAGGCAAGAAGATCAAAGAGAAGATCGTCGAAGAAGCCGAACAGCTCGCTGATTCGACCGCGTGGCGCGAAACCAGCAGCCGCTTCCGCGAACTCATGAACCAGTGGAAGGCCTCACCGCGCGCCCAGCGCAAGGACGACGACAAACTGTGGGAGCGCTTCCGCGCCGCCCAGGACACGTTCTTCGGTGCGCGCAGCGCTGATCAAGCCGAGCGCGACGAAGAATACCGCGGAAACCTCCAGGTGAAAGAGGAGCTGCTGGCCCAAGCGCAGGCGCTTCTGCCGGTTGAAGACCACAAGAAGGCCAAGCAGCAGCTGCGCACCATTCAGGACAAGTGGGAAGAAGCCGGTCCTGTCCCCCGGGCTGACATCAGCCGCATGGAAAGCGGACTGCGCGAAGTCGAACGCGCAATCGACCAGGCAGAACACGCCGAATGGAAGCGCACCGACCCAGACAAGCAGGACCGCGCCTCGGGCATGCTCGCCCAGCTGGAGCAGCAGACCGCCCAGCTGAAGGACGAGGCCGACAAGGCAGAAGCCGCCGGCGATTCTGCCACGGCCGCAGAACTGCGCGAAGAGCTGGCCACCAAGGAGCAGTGGCTCGATCAGCTGCGCCGCACAGCTGCTGACTTCAGCTGACCGCTAAACGGCTGACGGCCCCCGGAAGTTATCCACAGCTTTCGGGGGCCTCTTGTTTCGTCGGCGCTGACCTCAGAAAGTGGATGCATGGACACGATCATTCGCACCGGGCATCCGCTGAGCGCACTCCAACTGTATTCGCTCAGGCGCGATGGCCTGCTGATACAGCTGACTGACACCGCGTGGATTCGATCGGGCGCGGTGCTGACCCCTGCGCTGCGCGCGGCAGCTCTGGGAGCCCCGCCCGTGCACGGCACCGCCTTTTCACACGCTGCGGCGCACTGGGTGTGGTGGGGCACAGCGCAGGCTCCGGCGCTGTTGGACGTCACGACTCTGAGCCGGCGCCGCGTGCGCAGAGCCCCCGAAGGCACCGCGGTGTGGGAGCGCAGTCTCAGCCGCGAGGAGTATCGCCAGTTGGGTGAGTGTCGCCTGACCGAACCGCTCAAAACGCTGTTCGACCTGGTTGTCGACTGCGTTCTGCCGATCGAGGACCTCGCTCGGCGCAGACGGGCTGCCCGCGCCGTTCTTGCACCGACCGCCCCGCAGCAGCGCAGAGCCCTGGCAGCATTGGCCGAAGACTCCTTTCGTCGTCCCGGGGTTGTTGAAATCCGCAGACTTCTGCGCTCGGTCGATCCCGCCTCGCACACGGGGCTGTGACCTGCGCAGGCGGTTTCGGCAGTCGCCCCGCGGCCACCAGCGGTGGCCGGTGACCGCGGCTATCAGCCGGTGATGCGATAGACGTCGAACACACCATCGACTTTGCGCACCGCCTTGAGAACCGTGTCCAGATGGCCCGAGTCCCCCATTTCGAAGACGAAGCGCGACTGGGCAACGCGTGCTTTCGACGTGGCGATCGTTGCCGACAGGATGTTGACGTGATTGTCGGTGAGCACCTTGGTGATATCCGACAGCAGACCCGCTCGGTCGAGTGCTTCAACCTGAATCTGCACCAAGTAGACACCGCGAGCGTCGGCCACCCATTCGACGTCAATGATCCGCTCGGGCGAGGCCTTCAGCTGAGCCACGTTGCGGCAGTCCTGCCTGTGCACCGAAACCCCGTCACCCCGGGTGACCCAGCCGATGATCTCGTCACCGGGCACGGGAGTGCAGCACCGTGCGAGTTTGATGAGGATGTCGTCCACACCCTTCACCCGCACACCCGCGGTCGACGAATGGTGTCCGCGGGACCGGCCAGAAGCATTCGACAGCGGGATGGCTGTGGTCTCTTCGGCATCCTCACTGTCGTTTTCGACTTCGCGAGCCAGCAGGTCGACCACGTGGGCGGCAGAGATGGTTCCGTTGCCGATGGCGGCGTAGAGGGCGGAGACATTGTCATAGTGCTGTCCGGTGGTGACGGCTTCGAGCGCTTCGCTGCTCATGAGCCGTTCGGCAGACAGGTGGTGCCGGCGCATGGCTCGGGCCAGCTGTTCGCGGCCGGTTTCAATGGCCTCTTCTCGGCGCTCCTTGGAGAACCACTGGCGGATCTTGTTGCGCGCTCGGGCCGAAGCCACAAAGGTCAGCCAGTCGCGGCTGGGGCCCGCGTTTTCGTCCTTTGAAGTCAGCACTTCGACGACATCGCCATTGCTCAGCGGGGTATCCAGCGGAAGCAGACGGCCGTTGACGCGCGCGCCGATTGTCTTGTGTCCCACCTCGGTGTGCACCGTGTACGCGAAGTCCACCGGGGTTGCCCCGGATGGCAGGGACACGATGTCGCCCTTGGGAGTGAAAGCGTAGACGTCCTGCGCACTGACCTGATAGCGCAGGCTGTCGAGGAATTCATCGGGGTCCTGGACGTCCTTCTGCCAGTCCATCAGCTGGCGAAGCCACGCGACCTGATCGACTTCCCCGCCGTCGCCGACTTTAGCGGTGCGGGCACCGGCAGTGCCCAGAGTCGAGGCGTTGCCGCCCCTGTTCTTGTACTTCCAGTGGGCCGCAACGCCGAACTCTGCGCGGCGGTGCATTTCGCGGGTGCGAATCTGAATCTCAACAGGTTTGCCGTACGGCCCGATGACCGTCGTGTGCAGGCTTTGGTACATGTTGAACTTCGGCATCGCAATGTAGTCCTTGAAGCGTCCGGTGACGGGGCTCCAGTGAGAGTGGACAAGGCCGAGCACGGCATAGCACTCGCGGACTGTTTCAACCAGCACGCGAACGCCCACAAGGTCATAGATGTCTTCGAAGTCGTGGCCGCGGACGACCATCTTCTGATAGACCGAATAGTAGTGCTTGGGTCTTCCGGTGATGTCGGCGTCGATGTTCGCCTCGGCAAGTTCTGCGCCGAGCTCTTTGGCGACGATGCCCAGGTACTTGTCGCGTTCGGGTGTGCGCTCGGCCACGAGACGCACGACCTCCGAATACACCTTGGGGTACAGCGCCTGGAAGGACAGGTCCTCCAGTTCCCACTTGATGGTGTTCATACCCAGGCGGTGAGCCAGCGGAGCATAGATGTCGAGGGTCTCACGGGCTTTGCGGGACGAAGATTCTGCCGATACGTACTTCCACGTGCGGGCATTGTGCAGCCGGTCGGCCAGCTTGATGACGAGCACTCGAATATCGCGCGACATCGCGATGACCATCTTGCGCACCGTCTCAGCCTGCGCGGCCTGTCCGTACTCGATTTTGTCGAGTTTTGTCACGCCGTCGACCATGACGGCGATTTCGTTCCCGAACTCTTCGCGAACATAGTCAAGTGAATAGTCCGTGTCTTCGACGACGTCGTGCAGCAGCGCAGCCGCAAGCGTAATGGGCGGCATGCCGATTTCAGCGAGGATAGTCGCGACCGCCACCGGATGTGTGATGTAGGGATCGCCGCTTCGGCGCATCTGCCCCTTGTGGGCCTTGTCTGCCAGGCGGTAGGCCCGAAGGATCACGTCCGTGTCGAGCTTCGGATGGTTCTCTTTGACGATCTGCAGCAGCGGCGCCAGGACTTTCGGCGTCTGCGGACTGTTCTGTGCGCGCGCCGTCCAAAAAGCAAAGCGACGGCTGAGTCCGCGTCGACCGGAACCTGAGTGTGGCTGTTGAGTCATCTTCCCCTCTGAAACGCCGAAGGTGCTTCCCCATTGTACGCGCGGGGAAGCACCTTCGGGGTCAGAACACGAGCCGCCGGTTCAGCGCGTCACGAAGCGACGCGCTCCTTTTCGCTTCCGGCTTCTGCAGCAGTCTCCACCAGGCGCTCCTGCTGTCGGACTTTGTGCTCTGTCCTGCGCAGAACCGCGTATAGGGGCGAGGCCACGAACAGCGTCGAAACTGTGGCGACGATCGTGCCGACGAACAGCGACAGGGCGATGTCAGTGAGAGTTCCCGCTCCCAGGAGGAACACGCCGATGAACAGAATCGCACCGATCGGCAGCGCGCCGATGGCGGTCGTGTTGATCGACCGGACAGTGGTCTGGTTGACGCCGAGTTCGACAAGCGATGAGAACGTCTGCTTGCGGTTCTTCTCAAAGTCCTTCGTGGTCTCGCGGATCTTGTCGAAGACCACCACCGTGTCGTACAGCGAGAACGAAAGCACCGTAAGGAAGCCGATGATCGCCTCGGGAGTGATCTCAAAGCCCGTTGCCGCGTAGATGCCGGTGGTGAGCACCATGACGAAGAACAGGCCGACAATCGCAGCCAGCGACATCTTGAAGGTCCGGAAGTACAGCGCCATGATGATGAGCGCAAGACCAACATAGATGACTAGTGCGAGCGTCATCTTCTTGGTGATGTTCTGCCCCCACAGCGGACCGACGAAGTTCGAGGTGACGTTCTCGGGGCTGACTTCGAAGGACTCAATGAGCGAATCGCGCACTTTCTGCATTTCGTCATCATTGAGCTGGCGCGTTTCGATCTTCAGCGAGTCGTTCGACGTCGGCACCGTGCGCGGTTCGGCACCGGGCACCGCGTCGTTGACGGCCTTGTTGGCCTGCGCTTCAGCTGAGGAGTCAACGTGGTCGACCTGGAATTCCGAACCGCCGGTGAAGGCGATGCCCAGATTGAACGGCTCGGCGCCGGCTGCACCGCGGACAACGGGAACCAGCAGCGACAGGACCGTCAGAAGGGCGGCAAGACCCAACCACAGCTTGCCTTTGCGCACGAACGGGATCGAAACTTCGCCCGAGTGCAGCTTGTTGCCGAAATCAAAGAACTTCTTCATCAGTCTTCTCCTGCCTGTTCGGCGGCTGCGGCTTTGCGTGCGGCAAGCGATGACGATGTGTCGCGCTCCCGGCGCCTGCGCGCACCTTCTCGCCGCTGAGCTTCCTCGGCGGAGCGTCCGGTGGTCTTCTGTCGCGCTTTTTCGAGGTCAAGGCCC
The DNA here is from genome assembly GCF_001810665.1 of Brevibacterium sp. HMSC063G07. Lineage (NCBI taxonomy): Bacteria > Bacillati > Actinomycetota > Actinomycetes > Micrococcales > Brevibacteriaceae > Brevibacterium > Brevibacterium sp. HMSC063G07. The sequence continues at coordinate 200,567 of NZ_KV802321.1, read as the reverse complement.
ATGGCACCGCGGTAGGCGGCCGGCTTGACGCCCAGCTGACGTGGATCCATACCGGACATCGGGTGGCCTTCACCGAAGAACTTCGTCCGTGCCAACAGCTGCAGCATCGGGTGGGTGAAGAACACGACGATGATGACGTCGACGATCACCGTAAGCCCCAGTGTGAAGGCGAAGCCGCGCACCGAACCGACGGCGAGGATGTACAGAATGACCGCCGCCAGCATGTTGACTGCCTTCGAGGCGTAGATTGTCTGGCGGGCGCGCACCCAGCCGACTTCGACGGCAGACGTCAGACGACGGCCGTCGCGGATCTCGTCTCGGATGCGCTCAAAGTAGACGATGAACGAGTCTGCCGTCATGCCGATGCCGATGATGATGCCGGCCAGACCGGCCAACGACAGGCGGTAGCCGTAGCGCCAGGATGCGAACAGCAGCAGGAGGTAGGTGAGGATTCCCGCCGCCACGAGGCTGGCGATTGTCACAGTCGACAGCGCGCGGTACTGCAGCACCGAGTACAGGACCACGAGCAGCAGGCCGATTGCGCCTGCGATGAGACCCTTCTGCAGGTAGTCAGCACCGAGGGTGGGCGAGATCTGCTCTTCGGACTGCACCTGGAAGGAAATCGGCAGGGCACCGTTCTTGAGCTGGTTCGACAGCGTCTGGGCTTCTTCTTCAGAGAAGCTTCCGGTGATCTGCGCCCGACCGTCGGTGACAGCTGACTGCGATGCCGGTGCTGAGAGCACGAGCCCGTCGAGTTCGATTGCGAACTGGTTGTACGGCTGCTGCAGGCCGGTGATTGTCTGCGTGATTTCGCCGAACACTTTGCGGCCGACGTCGTCGAACTCCATAGTGACGGCCAGGCGGTTGGTCTGCTGACCCGACGACGAGGTTTCGAAGCCGTAGGAAGCGTCTTTGACGTGTTCACCGGAAAGCTCAACCGGGCCGAGCACGAATTTGGCCGATCCGTCTTGCGCACATTCAACGACGACTTCGTCAGCCGGGGTTTGCTTGCCGCCTGTGCGGTTGGCCGGATCGGTGCAGTCGAGCTCGGTGAATTCCTTCATCACCTTCTGCGACTGCCAGCTGTTGTCGGTCATCGGGTCAAAGCGGGGACGCTTGCCGTCGTCATCTTTGCCCTCTGTGCCTTTGGGCTCGGCAGAGGGCGATTCTTCAGCGGGCTTCTTGGCGTCTTCGCCATCAGCCGGAGCGGATGCGGTTCCGCCGCCCTGGGGCGCTTCACCGTCCTGCTGCTCACCTTCCTGATCTCCGATGAGGTCCTCAATCCGCTTCTGGTCTTCTTCGGACAGCTCGTCGGATTTCTTCTTCTGTGAATCCTCTTGTTCTTTCTGCTGCTTTTCCTGAGCAGCAGCGGATTCGGGCGGGCCGACGAAGGCTACGCGGCGGAAGGACAGCTGAGCTGATGAGCGGACGAGGTCTCGGGTCTTTTCGTCAGGGTTGCCCGGCAGGTTCACGACGATGTTGCGGTCGCCCTGAGTGGAGATCTCAGCTTCCGACACGCCCGTGGAGTCGACGCGCTGTCGGATGATCTCGACTGCCTGTTCCAGCTGTTCTTTGGTCACCTGCTGATCTTTGATCTGGGGTTCCAGGATGATCGAGGTGCCGCCTTCGAGGTCGAGGGCGAGCTTCGGGGCCCAGGTTGCCGAGGAGAACACGGCCCCCAGGGCAACCAGGCCAGCCAGCAGTGCTGAGAAGACCCCAAGCACTGCGAAGCTGCGTCCGGGGCGAGCTTTTTTATCTGAAGCGGACACGGTCTGCTTTCTGGTTGGTGTTACTTGGTGTCGTCTGAGCTGTCGGCGTCGTCGCCCTTTGCGCGCTTGGCTTCGTTGTGAGCGTCGAGTTCGGCGTCGGTGATGCTGGGTTCGGAGTTCTTCAGCGGCGATTCATCGGCGTCGTCACGCTGAATGGGTCCCTGATGGGAACTCTGCTCCGCAGGTGCTGCCGGTTCGTTCGCTTCGATATGGCCGATGGACCGACGGTGGATGATGAGCTGGGTTCCGGGGCCGGATTCGATTGTCACCTGGTTGGTCTCTTCGTCAACCGAGACGACGGTGCCGAAGATTCCGGCACCGGTCATGATGCGTGCACCGGGTACGAGACCGCGGGCGATCTGCTCCTGGTGGGCCTTCTGCTTGCGGCGGGAGCTGACCATCATAAAGATCAGCAGCGCGCCGAGGGCGAGCATAATGAGGACATTGGGGTTCACCGGAAACCTCTTTCGCTTATGGGGTCAGAACAAACCTCGGATATTCTACCGTCGACGTCAATCACTCCGAAAACCGTCGTCGAGCGCCCCTGTTGGCAGGCCTTCTCAGAACATTTGAGAAAAAGCACCCTCGGGCGGGGTGAGGCCGATGTGCTCCCACCCTTCCGCGGTTGCTATTCGGCCGCGCGGGGTGCGCGACAGCAGGCCTTCGCGCACGAGGAACGGTTCGGCGACCTCTTCGACCGTTTCGGATTCTTCGCCGACTGACACCGCGAGGGTCTGCAGACCCACCGGTCCCCCGCCGAAACGACGACAGAGTGTGTCGAGCACCGCGCGGTCCAGGCGGTCGAGACCGCGACTGTCGACCTCGTAGACTTCCAGGGCCGACTGGGAAGCGTGCAGATCGATGACGCCGCTTCCGCGCACCTGGGCCCAGTCGCGTACGCGCCGCAGCAGGCGATTGGCAATGCGCGGAGTGCCGCGAGAGCGTCCGGCGATTTCTGCCAGCCCTTCAGAATCGGCTTCGATGCCGAGCATGCGCGCTGATCTGCGCAGAACAATGAGCAGGTCTTGCGGCGAATAGAAGTCCAGGTGGCCCGTGAAGCCGAACCGGTCGCGCAGGGGCGCGGGAAGCAGACCGCTGCGAGTAGTCGCACCGACCATAGTGAACGGCGGAAGGTCCAGCGGAATCGCGGTGGCGCCGGGGCCTTTGCCCACAATGACGTCGACCCGGAAGTCCTCCATGGCCACGTACAGCATTTCTTCGGCGGCACGGGCCATTCGGTGCACTTCGTCGATGAAGAGCACCTCGCCTTCTTCGAGCGAGGACAGGATCGCGGCGAGATCCCCCGCGTGCTGCACAGCAGGACCCGAAGTGATGCGGATCTGCGAGTTCATTTCGTGGGCGATAATCATCGCCAGCGTTGTCTTGCCCAAGCCCGGCGGCCCGGAGAGCAGCACGTGATCGGGAGCCTTGCCGCGAGCTCGCGCTGCATCGAGCACAAGAGACAGCTGCTCGCGAACCTGGGGCTGTCCCGTGAAGTCATCCAGGCCCTTGGGGCGAAGGGCGGCTTCGGCTGCGCGCTCATCCGAACCGGCGCCGGCGCTCATGAGCCGTTCAAGTTCGGCCGGCGTCGGTTCGTCGCCGCCGAAGTCGATTTCGTAGCCGTCGCTCATCGCTTCTTCCCGAGAGTGCGCAGGCTGGCTTTGAGCAGGCTGCTGACATCGCTGTTGGCATCGTCTTCAGCCGCCGCTTCCACAACAGGTTGGACGTTTGCCTCTTTCCATCCCAGGCCGATAAGCGCCTGCACGACTTCTGCGATGATCGACTGTTTGCCAGCAGCCCGTGGAGCAGAGCCCGCACCCGTCGGTGCGGCCGTGATCTTTCCGGATAGCTCCAGCACCAGGCGTCCGGCGACCTTCGGCCCAACACCCGGTACGCGCGTAAGGGCCTTGGTGTCTCCGTCTTCTACCGCGGCGGCGAGCTCGCCGGGGGTGAGGACCGCCAGCACCGCCATGGCCAGCTTGGGGCCAACACCCGATGCCGACTGCAGGGCAACGAAGGTGTCTCGTTCATCACGGGAGGAAAAGCCGAACAGCGTCAGCGCGTCTTCACGAACAACGAGCTCCGTGTGAATGCCGACCTCTTGACCGTGCCGAACGCCGCTCAGAAGCGACGGGCTGACAAAGACTTTGCGCCCAATCCCGTAGGTGAGAACGACAACGGAGTCAGCGTGGATCGATTCAACGCTTCCCTGAATAAAGCTGATCAACAAAAACCCTCAGAGTTTTAGAACAGGTGTGCGAAAACAGTATGCCACTTCGTCAGCGTGATTTGGCGGTCCGAATCGCCGCGGCCCACTGTTCCTGCGCCTTTGTCATGCCCGAACCCTGCAGACCCTGCGCCCGCCGGGCCAGGACGTCCTTTGTCGAACCGGGGGTCGACTGCGCTCCCACCGCCCCGCGCCACAGGTGGCAGATGGCGACTGCCAGGGCGTCTGCGGCATCGGCGGGCTTGGGAGGAGCGTTAAGTCTGAGAATACGGGTGACCATGCTCGTCACCTGCTTCTTGTCCGCTCGCCCGTTGCCGGAAACAGCTTTTTTGATTTCCGATGGGGTGTGCATGGCCACCGGGATTCCGCGACGAGCCGCAAGGCCCATGGTGAGCCCCGAAGCCTGCGCTGTTCCCATAATCGTCGAAACGTCCGAACGCGCAAACGGCCGCTCGATTGCAACGACGTCCGGCCTGCAGTCGTCGAGAAAGCGGTCGAAGGCATCCGCAATCAGGCCCAGCCTGACATCTGACGCTCCGTAGGCGTCGGTGCGAATGACGTCGACTGCCACGAGCGACGGCCGGGATGCGCGCCCGGAGTCGATGACCCCGATACCGCAGCGGGTCAGCCCGGGATCGACGCCGAGGACACGCATGTCAGTCTTCGGCTAGGGCAGCCGCTGTGTCGTCGGAGATGTCAGCGTTGTCGTAGATGTTCTGCACGTCGTCGAGGTCTTCGATCGCATCGACGAGCGCGGCAAGCTTGCGTGCGTCTTCGACCGACAGCGGAACTTCGACGTTCGGGACGAAGGCAAGGTCAGCGCTGTCGTAGTCAATGCCGGCTTCCTGGAGGGCAGATCGGACGGGCACCAGATCGGTGGCCTCCGAGATCACCTCCCAGGTTTCGCCCTGGTCTTTGACCTCTTCGGCACCTGCGTCCATTGTGGCTTCGAGGATCGCCATGTCATCAGCCGCAGACTGCTTGACCACGACGACGCCCTTGCGCGCAAAGTTGAAGGCGACCGAACCGGGGTCGGCCAGGTTGCCGTTGTTGCGGCTGACCGCAACGCGGACGTCAGAGGCGGCGCGGTTCTTGTTGTCGGTCAAGCACTCGATGAGCAGGCCAACGCCGCCGGGCCCGTAGGCTTCGTAGGTGATGGGGAAATATTCGACGCCGTCGCCGTCGAGACCGCCGCCGCGCTTGACTGCGCGTTCGATGTTGTCAGCCGGAACGGAGTTCTTCTTGGCCTTCTGAATCGCATCGAACAGGGTGGGGTTGCCTTCGACGTCGGGACCGCCGGCGCGTGCCGCGACTTCGATGTTTTTGACCAGCTTCGCGAAGAGTTTGCCGCGCTTTGCGTCAATAGCGGCCTTCTTGTGTTTAGTCGTAGCCCATTTTGAGTGACCTGCCACGAAATCTCTCCTCGCGTTCGATTGATGTCCGGTCTACATTGTAAGACCACCACCGGGGCAAAGCGGCCGGCCGTCTACTCCGCACCGCCGGGACCGTTCAGGGGCAACGGCGATACGGGCTCCACGCCCGCACAGACAAGGTCGATGAGGAAAGGCAGTTCGGGCGGGTAGATCACCTCGGAAGACTTCTCGACTTCCTCTTTCGACCACCAGCGTGCACCCGTGATGGCGGCCTTTTCCCTATCACTCCACATGGCTTCGTCAAGATCGATGTCTTCGGTGAAGCGCATGCCGAAGTACACCTCGTCCTGCACCAGCACACCGGTTGAGAACTGGATGGACACACGGCACGTGGCCAAGGGGCCCAGAAGATCAGACGGTTCACATTCAATGCCGGTCTCTTCGGCGAGTTCCCGGGCCGCAGTCTGCTTCGAGGTCTCCCCCAGTTCAGCTCCGCCGCCTACGGTGAACCAGTAGCGTCGCGAATGATCCCCCAGGTCGCGGCACTGGAGCATGAACACTTCGTCTTCAGCATTGAGAAGCACCACGCGGGCAGCCGTGCGGACCTTCATACCGTGTCCTCCGATTTCACGCTCAGGAAAACCGAGCGCATTCTCTGAAAAACAGTCACAAGGGCACCGGCGGCAACCAGTGCAAGTGCGCTAGTGAGCACACTATACGGCGCCCCGAGGCCGACACAACCGGCGGCGACGAGCACCACGATCAAACGCTCCGTGCGCTCCATCAGCCCTCCGGACCCATCGCCTCCGACAGCTTCACCTCGGGCGCGGGTGTACGAGACCGTGAACGCGAAGACCAAAGCCGACAGAGCCAGTCCTCCCGCGGCCGCCCGGCCGCTGAGGAAGGCCGCTGCGGCCAGGCTGCCGAACACCGCCCCGTCGGCAATCCGATCCAGTGTCGAATCGAGAAAGGCGCCCCACCTGCTGGTGGTGCCGCGGAGTCGGGCGAGTGTCCCGTCGAGCATGTCGAACAGAACAAAGAACGTCACCGCGAGAGTACCCAGAAGGTAGTGCTGCAGCGGGTACAGGACGGCAGCCGACACTGCGGTGCCAACGGTCCCGATCACCGTGATCGCGTTAGGCGTAAGCCCCAATCGGCCGAGTACAGCCGCAACTGGTCGCGTGCAGACTTCGACCGCACCTCGGAGCTTAGAGGTGAGCATCGCCGTTATGGGGTTCCTGCCGGTTCCATTCTTCGCTGTAGAGCTTCTGCACCTGCCCGTGGACCAGCGGCAGCGCCTTAGTCTCGGCGATGATCGGGAAGAAGTTTGCATCCCCTCCCCACCGCGGCACGATGTGCTGGTGCAGATGAGCGGCAATCCCCGCACCGGCGACCGCACCCTGGTTCATGCCCAAGTTGAAGCCGTGCGGCGAGGACACCGCCCGGATCACGCGCATCATCTTCTGCGACATCTGCGCGACTTCAACGGTTTCCGCGGGTGTCAGGTCCGTGTAGTCGGCAACATGGCGGTACGGACACACGAGCACGTGGCCCGGATTGTACGGGTACAGGTTCAGGATGACGAAGGCGTGTTCTCCGCGAGCCACGATGAGACCGTCTTCGTCGCTGCGCTCAGGTGCGGCACAGAACGGGCAGGACTGCTCGCTTGAGTCGGCGGGCTTGTCTTCGCCGCCGACGTAGACGAAGCGATGGGGAGTCCAGAGTCTCTGCAGCCCATCGGGTTCGCCGGGAAAGCCGGCAGCCGCTTCAGGTTCGGGAATGCCCGTCATCAGACCTGCGCCCGATCTTCAATGGCCTTGACGATCCGCTCTACGGCTTCGTCTACCTGCACGCCGTTGTCCTGACTGCCGTCGCGGAAGCGGAAGGACACCGCACCGGCGTCACGGTCTTCGCCGCCTGCAATGAGTGTGTAGGGGACCTTGGACTTCGAAGCGTTGCGGATCTTCTTGGGGAAGCGGTCATCGGAGGTGTCGACTTCGACGCGCACTCCCCTGGCCTTGAGCTTTTGGGCAATGTCCCAGCAGTAGTCGTCGAACTCATCGGCCACCGGGACGAGCACCGCCTGCACCGGTGAGAGCCACACGGGGAACGCGCCCGCGTAGTGCTCGGTGAGCACGCCGATGAAGCGCTCAATCGAACCGAACTTGGCCGAGTGGATCATGACGGGGCGGCGGCGCGTGCCGTCTGAGGCGCTGTATTCGAGGTCGAATCGCTCCGGCTGGTTGAAGTCCATCTGGACTGTCGACATCTGCCAGGTGCGGCCGATGGCGTCACGGGCCTGCACGGAGATCTTCGGGCCGTAGAAAGCGGCACCGCCCGGGTCCGGAACAAGCTCAAGTCCCGTGGCTTCGGCGACTTCGCGCAGGGTGTTTGTTGCGATTTCCCACTGTTCGTCCGTGCCGATGAACTTGTCTTTCTTCGCACCGTCGACTTCGCGAGTGGACAGTTCGAGGTAGAAGTCGTCCAGGCCGAAATCCCGCAGCAGGGACAGCATGAAGTCCAGCAGGTGCTTGATTTCAGCTGCCGCGTCCTCTTCTGCAACGTAGGAGTGCGAATCGTCCTGGGCGAAGCCGCGCACGCGCGTGAGACCGTGGATCACACCGGACGGTTCGTCGCGGTACACCGTGCCGAACTCGAACAGCCGCAGCGGGAGATCGCGGTAGGAGCGCCCGCGGGAACGGTAGATGAGGTTGTGCATGGGGCAGTTCATCGCCTTCAGGCGATAGTCAGTGCCCTCGTGGGTGACGGTGCCGTCCTCGGCGATGTGCTTGTCGACGGTGAACGGCGGAAACATGTTCTCGCCGTAGTACGGCAAGTGGCCCGAGGTGTAGTACAGCGCTTCTTTTGAGATGTGCGGGGTGCCCACGTACTCGAAGCCCTCTTCGATGTGGCGCTGGCGGACGTAGTCCTCCATAACCCTTTTGATGACGCCGCCCTTGGGGTGGAATACCGGCAGGCCCGAGCCGAGTTCGTCCGGGAAGGAGAACAGGTCGAGCTCCGCTCCGAGTTTGCGGTGGTCGCGCCGTTCAGCTTCTGCGATGCGCTCCTGGTATGCGCGCAGTTCGTCTTTGGAGGGCCAGGCGGTTCCGTAGACGCGCTGCAGGCTCGCATTGGACTGATCGCCCCGCCAGTAGGCGGCGGAGGATTTGGTGACCGCAAAGCCGTTGCCTATGAGCTTGGTTGACGGCAGATGGGGTCCCCGGCAGAGGTCTTCCCATACGATGTCGCCCTTGCGGCTGCGGTTTTCGTAGATGGTCAGCTGGCCGCCGCCGACTTCGACGCTCGCGCCTTCAGCGCCCTTGCCTTTGTCTTCGACGAGTTCGAGTTTGAAGGGTTCGTCTGCCAGGCGGCTGCGGGCTTCGTCGTCGCTGACTTCGACCCGGTGGAAGGTCTGACCTTCTTTCACAATCCGCTGGCAGCGCTTTTCAATGGCTTTGAGGTCCTGCGGTGTGAACGGCTCTTCGACTTGAAAGTCGTAGTAGAAGCCGTCGGTGATGTAGGGGCCGATGCCCAGTTTGGTGCCGGGGAACAGCTCCTGCACGGCCTGGGCAACAACGTGTGCGGTGGAGTGGCGAAGAATGTTCAGTCCTTCTTCGCTGCTGATGCTGATGGGCTCAACAACATCACCGGGCTGCAGCTGACGGACCAGGTCGCATGATGCGCCGTTGATCCAAACTGCCACTGTCGTCGGGTCGGATGCAAAGAGCTCGGTGCTCGTCATCCCTTCGGTGTAGGGAATTTCTTCTCCGGCGACAGTCAGCGTGTCAGACACGGCTTCTCCTTATACGTGGTCGTTTCAGCGCTTCTACTGTACCCGCTGGCGGCTGTGGTCTCGTTGCTGATCGGCACTCGATTAGGAAACTCCGCCGCAGCGCGGGGGCACTGAGTGAGTGATCTGCCCGATGACGAGCGAAGCGGGGCGGGAACACAGTGTTCCCGCCCCGCGCTTATAGCCGTGCTTCGGCTGGTGTCACTTGATCTTGAAGGACTGCTGGTCGCGGTAGTCCTCACTGGTCATCAGCAGTGTGATCTCAGCCTCTTCTGCAGCTTTAGGCTCAATCGCCTGTGCAGTGTAGAACTCTTCGACTTCGTCAGGCTTGATCGGGTTCTTGTCGAAGTCGAGGATCGGGCTCGACATCTCCCTGTCCCCAACCTGTCCATGAACGGAATTCGAGCAGTCGGCGCCGCCTGCGAAGCATTCGACCCTGCCCTTGCCGGGCTTCAGCGGCTTGTCCGAGACGTTCTTCATGAAGTACTTGATAACAAGAACTTCACGGTTGGCGAACGTCTGGGGGCTGACGGTGTCTGCAGCCTTGCCGCTGGTGATCAGCGCATGAATCTCAATGTCCTTGAATGTGCCGATTTTGGTGGCCTTGTCGATCTCTGCATCGAAGTCGCCGCCCTTAGCACCTTCACCCTCGGGCGCAGAGTCCCCTCCAGCTTCGTCATCTTCCCCGGGAACGGCCGGAGCTTGGGTCTCACCGCTGGGGCTGCTCGGCGAAGCAGTGTTGCTTTCGGATCCGATGCCGACAGCCATCATGATGATGAGAACCACAATGCCGATCAGGCCGAGCGCGGTGGTCACGAAGCCCAGAATAAGTCCGGTCAGGCCCATGCCCCTGTTGTTTGCCTGTCCGTTCTTGACCGCTTTGAGGCTCATAAAGCCCGTGACGATCGCGACGATGCCAGCAAGCGAGACAACGAAGCCCACAACACCGGAAACCAGCGAGATGACGCCGAGGCTGTTCTTCTCGGTTGAACCGGCCGCGCCGGCAGCACCGTACATGTTGTTGCCATCATAGGCCTGCGGGCTCTGCTGGTAGTCCGCGAAATCACCCTGGCTGCCGACAGGCTGCTGGGCCGTCTGAGGCTGGCTGTTGCCGAAGTCAGCCTGCGAATACTGGTTGCCGTAGTCGCCCTGTCCGTAATTGCCCTGGCTGTAGTCGCCCTGGCCGGAGCTTCCGGTGCTGCTTCCTGACGGGTCGGGGTTGGCCCCGTTGGATCCGTCGTAACTGCCCTGGCTGTAGTCGCCCTGACTGGGGTTTCCGGTGCTGCTTCCTGACGGGTCAGGGTTGGCCCCGTTGGAACCGTTCTGCGGGTTGGAGTCGTTCTGACCTGAAGGGGTATCGCTCATAGGGCTTCCTTACGTTTATAGTCGGGCGTTTCATTCGAGACCGATTTTCATCGAACTTTCAGGACCTCATCAGCATAGCGCCAAACGGACCCAGAATTTCCAGAGCAGATCATACCCACGTGGGGCACCGTCGTGATGCGTTCGTCGCACCAGCAGGCACGAGGAGCAATTCCCAGTTGAGCACTACGGCCCATTCTTCACCCGTGAGACTTCGACAGAAGCTGCCGATACGCAGCCGCGTATCCTCACTGACAACTCGGGGATTCGCACCCAGCTGTCGGTCACCCGGACCTATTTTCTAAACTCTGCGCGCCTAGGCCCGTGGTACTAATTTTCTGGGTACTATGCACGCAGACAGATGCCTTTGGGCCTGTCCTCAATGCGCTCTACCCGAAAGGCATGAAGACTTGAACGCACCCTATGCACCCGGCCCCGCAGCGCCCCGGTATGCCCCTGCCCCCGCACTCCCGGCGAAGGAAAACAATACGATCGGCCTAATCGGCTTCATCGCCGCCGTGGTCGGCTTCATTTTCGCGTGCATTCCCTTCGCGCTGATCGTCGGTTGGATTCTCCTGCCGACTGCCTTCATCTTGAGCATTGTTGCCCTGTGCCTGAAGGACAAGAAGAAGGGCTTCGGCCTGGCCGGCCTCATCATCTCCATTATCGGCACCATCATCGGCTTCATCGTGTTCATCGCCGTGGTTGCAACAGCGGTTGGCGGTGCCTTCTCCGACGACACCTCAGTCTCGGCGCCTGTTGAAAAGCCGACCTCAGCTGACGATGCCCTCGAGGCTGAAGAAGCCGACGAAAAGGGCACCCGCACCAACCCGCACCCGCTGGGCAGCACGGTCTCGACCGATGAGTGGACGGTCAAGGTCAACAGCGTGAACCTCAACGCCAACAAGGCCATTGCCTCCGAAAACGAGTTCAACGAACCTGCATCCAAAGGTGAGGTTTATATCCTCGCAAACGTAACGATCAAATACACCGGCACCAACCCGGACGGAGCCATGCCTTTCGAGATCATCGAATACGTGACCGCGAGCGGCACCACGGTCGACTCTTATGACACGCTCGTTGTCGCACCGGATGAGCTCGATTCGACGACCACCCTGTACGAAGGCGCTTCGATCACAGGCAATATCGCATTCTCTGTTCCCGCCGACAGCGCAGACGAGGGCGTACTGGCCGTCGCTCCCGGACTGTTCGGAGACAAGGTGTTCGTCGCCGTAAAGTAACGACGCAGACAGCAACGCGGGGCAGAATCGTTTTGCCCCGCGTCTGTGCTTTCCCGCTCGGACCGGTGAGTCCGACAGGATCCCTGAGCGCCACTGTCCGAAGCGCGCGGATTTCCCGTGTTTGCAAAGAAAAAGCCGGGGCAGAAGCCCCGGCTGTCTGTGCGCGATACTGGGATCGAACCAGTGACCTCTTCCGTGTCAGGGAAGCGCGCTACCGCTGCGCCAATCGCGCCTGTTTAAGGCTATTCAGTTGTAGAGCGAACTCCGTGCGCGATACTGGGATCGAACCAGTGACCTCTTCCGTGTGAAGGAAGCGCGCTACCGCTGCGCCAATCGCGCCAGCCCTGTTTCGAGGTGGCGACGGGATTCGAACCCGTGTATACGGCTTTGCAGGCCGCTGCCTCGCCTCTCGGCCACGCCACCAGAGGCGACCGCCATATCTGGCGAACCAGAGCGGATGACGGGACTCGAACCCGCGACCCTCACCTTGGCAAGGTGATGCTCTACCAACTGAGCCACATCCGCGCAGTGCACTTGTGAAGTTTTCCTTCGCGCCGTGCAACAGAACTAAACTTTACACACCGTTTGCCCCAAAGCCAAATCGGCGCACAGTGACGCTCGTCACCACGCACTGATCTGCCTGCAAGAGTGCGGAAGCTCGGTCAACTGCCGCCCTGATCAGCCCGGTCAGCCGATTTCGACGACAGCGCCGTCATGCGCGAAAGACAGCGCATGTACTTCTTTCGGTAGCCTCCGCCCAGCATTTCCTCGGAGAAGATCTGGTCCAGGCGAATGCCGGAGTTCACGATCCCGATGTCTGCGTCGTACAGCCTGTCCACGAGCGCCACAAAGCGCAGTGCGACACCTTCGTTGCCGATCGGCTCGACCTGCCTCCACGCCGCGAACTGAACACCGTCAATGAGCCTGCGGTACTTCGACGGGTGGATTCGCTGCAGATGCTCAACGAGGCCGGCGAAGTCATCTGCTGCAAGCGTCCGTCCACTGCGCAGCAGACGATCTTCAGCAGTTTTGAGTTCATCTTCGCTCAAGGGCGCTGGCGGTTGGGTGATCTCGCGGTGACGGTAGTCCTCTCCGTCAATGCGCAGCACGTTGAATTGATTCGACAGCGCCTGGATTTCGCGCAGGAAGTCCTGTGCCGCGAAACGCCCCTGCCCCAACGCGCCGGGCAGGGTGTTGGACGTTGCGACGATCTTCGTGCCGGCGTCGGTCAGTTCGCGCATCAGCCGCGACATCATGACGGTGTCGCCGGGATCATCGAGTTCGAACTCGTCAATGCAGACGAGCTTCATCTTCTCCAGTTCGGCCTTTGCCGTCGGAAAGCCCAGAGCGCCGATGAGGTTGGTGTACTCAACAAAAGTGCCGAATGCTGCGGGCTTGTCCGACGCGTGCCACGCTGAGGCCAGCAGGTGCGTTTTGCCCACCCCGTATCCGCCGTCCAGGTAGATGCCCTTCTCGGCTGGCTTTCCGCCCTTGCCGAAGAGCTTTTTGAACAGCCCTCCCCCGCCTCGGCCCGTGTTCGCAAAGGCCTGCAGGCTGTCTCGCGCCTGAGATTGAGACGGCTGTGCCGGGTCCGGCCGGTAGCTGTCGAAGGACACACCTTCAAACTGTGGAGGTGGAACGAAGTCGGCGAGGAGTTCGTCGCGGTTGACGCGGGGATCACGGTCGGTGAGATGAACGGCTTGAGTCACGCGGGCAAGTGTAGCCCGGTGCGGCAAACACCGCGGACGTCAGCCCGTGCGCCCTCTTGCAGTGACACTCCCCCTATTCGAAATCGAAGCCCAAGCGCCCAAGCGCCCGCGGGTCCCGCTGCCAGTCTTTGGCGACCTTCACGTGCAGGTCTAGATAGACCGGCGTTCCGAGAATGCCCTCGATGTGCTGCCGGGCTCGGCGACCGACCTCTTTGAGGCGAGATCCGCCTCGGCCGATGATGATGGCCTTCTGACTCTGCCGCTCCACGTACATGTTGACGTAGACCTCCATGAGGGGGCGGTCTTCCGGCCTGTCTTCACGGGGTCGGATCTCCTCAACCTGCACTGTCAGGGAGTGCGGCAGTTCGTCGCGAATGTCCTCAAGTGCGGCTTCGCGGACGAACTCGGCAATGAGCACCCGCTCGGGTTCGTCCGTGATGTCCCCGTCAGGGTACAGCGGAGGGCTCAGCGGCAGGTGCTTGGCGAGCACCTCGTCGACCGTGTTGACCTGGAAGTCATCGATGGCGGAGACCGGAACGATGTCGGCGAAGTCCATGAGGTCACCAGCTGCGGTCAGTGCCTCCACAAGCCCGGCGCGGTCGACCTTGTCGGCTTTTGTGACTATGCAGACAACAGGTGTTGAGCCCCTGGAATCTGCCAGCTGTTCGGCAATATAGCGATCCCCGGGACCGATCTTTTCGTCTGCTGGGATGCACAGGGCGATGACGTCGACGCTGCGCAGCGTGTCGGCCACCAGGTCGTTCAGGCGCGAGCCCAGCAGAGTGCGCGGACGGTGCAGGCCGGGAGTGTCAACGAGTACCAGCTGGTGGTTGTCTCGGTGGACGATCCCGCGGATGGTGTGACGCGTAGTCTGCGGCTTTGACGATGTGATGGCAATCTTCGTGCCGACCAGAGCATTCGTCAGGGTCGACTTTCCCGCGTTGGGGCGGCCGACAAAGCAGGCGAAACCTGCGCGGAAGTCATCAGGAACTTCGCGGAACAGACTCATTCTTCCTCCCGGGTGATGATGACGTGACTGATGCGGTGGCGGCGACCCTGGCCGGGCTCGGCTACCAGCCGCAGCCCGCTGATGACGGCTTCGGAGCCGGCGATGGGAACTTCGCCGAGTTCGCTGGCGAGGAGACCGCCGACGGTGGTGACGTCCTCATCTTCGATCCGCACGTCAAAGTACTCTGCAACATCTTCGATGTCTGTGCGCGTGGCGACGCGCACAGCCCCACCGTCAAGCGGAACGATTTCGTCTTCGTCCCTGTCGTACTCATCGGCGATTTCGCCGACGATCTCTTCGACGATGTCCTCAATGGTGACCAGCCCGGCGGTGCCGCCGTATTCGTCGACGATGACGACCATGTGCGTGGCTTCGAGCTGCATAAAGCGCAGAAGCGAATCCACGGTCTTCGTATCGGGCACAAAGGTCACGGGGCGGGCGATGTCGAGAGCCAGCTGGTCGCGATCGTCCGGGTGGGTGTGCAGGCGACGGGCGACGTCTTTGAGGAAGACGATGCCGCGGACGTCATCGAGGTCCTTGCCCACAACGGGGATGCGCGAAAAGCCCGAGCGCAAGAACACGGTCATGGCGTGTTCGAGCGTGCTCTCGGACCGCAGGTACACAAGATCGGGCCGGGGCACCATGACCTTGTACGCCCGGGTGTCGCCCAGGTTGAAGACGCTTTCGATCATGTCTCGTTCATCGTCTTCGATGATGTTTCCGGCACTGGCACGGTCCACGAGGTCGCGCAGCTGTTCTTCGGTCACAAACGGACCGTCGCGGAACACTTTCGCCGGTGTGAGCATATTGCCCAGCCACACAAGAACGCGGGCCACCGGGCCGAGCGCTTGGCGCAGGCCGGACACCAGCGGCGCGGAGGCGAGCACCACCGTCAGGTTTTTGCGCCGCCCGATTGTCCTGGGCGACACGCCTGCGATCACGAACACGGCAACGGCCGATGTCAGGGCTGTCACGATCAGCGCTGTCGGCAGGCTGTCGATGAAGCCGGTAAAGCCCAGCAGGGTGAATACGACGGCGGCGGTTTCGAACAGCTGCCGCACAAAGGTCAGCACGTTGATGTGCGTGGGCAGGTCGTTCAGGATCCGCTGGGCCTGCGGGGCTGTGCGCTTGCCGTCTTCAGCGGCTTCCTCAACCTGGTGGTGGCTGACGGTGGAGAACGCGGCGTCAGCCGCGGCGAGCACCGCCGCAAGCGTCAGGCTCAGCAGCGCCAGCATAAAGTCCACGGCTATGTCCACTTATGACTCCGTAGGGATCGGCAGATGGGTTCGGCCCGGTTCGGTTCGAGCGAACCAGGCGCGGAGGACATCGGCCTGTTTGCCGAACATGTCCTGTTTTTCTTCGGGGGTTTCGTGGTCGTAGCCGGCCAGGTGCAGCACCCCGTGGACGGTGAGCAGCTGGATTTCGTCAGCTTGGCTGTGGCCGTTGGCCTCAGCTTGACTCTGGGCAACATCGGGGCAGATGACGATATCGCCGAGCATGCCGGACTGAGCGCCCGGCTGCAGTTCGTCCATTGGGAAGGACATGACGTCGGTGGGACCTTCGAGATTCATCCACTGAACGTGCAGCTGGCTCATCTGCTCAGTGTCGATGAACTGGATGGACAGTTCGACGTCCGGGTGGATCTGCAGCTGTTCAAGAGTGAGGGCCGCTATGCCGCGCACCGCCTCAAGGTCGATTGCCGCAGGTGTTTCGTTGTGGATTTCAATGCTCATTGCCGGTGCTGCTCTACGCCCATTCTTCATAGGCCTGGACGATTTTCGTCACGAGTGAGTGGCGGACGACGTCCTTGGCGGTCAAACGGTGGAAGCTGATGTCCTCGACATTGCCCAGAATGGACTGGACCACGTTGAGTCCGGAGTTCGTCCCGCCGGGCAGGTCGATCTGGCTGGTGTCACCGGTGACGACCATGCGGGAATTGAAGCCCAAGCGGGTGAGGAACATCTTCATCTGTTCGGGTGTGGTGTTCTGAGCTTCGTCGAGGATGATGAAAGCGTCGTTGAGCGTTCGGCCGCGCATGTATGCCAGTGGGGCCACTTCGATGATGCCCTGGTCCAGCAGCGAGGAGATGCGCTCGGCCTCGATCATGTCGTGCAGCGCATCGTACAGGGGCCGTACGTACGGGTCGATCTTCTCATCAAGGGTGCCGGGCAGAAATCCAAGCTTCTCACCGGCTTCGACCGCCGGGCGGGCGAGGATGATGCGGGAGACTTCCTGATTCTGCAGGGCGCGCACGGCCATGGCTATCGCCAAGTAGGTTTTGCCGGTGCCGGCCGGGCCGATTCCGAAGGTGATGGTGTTTTCGCGGATCGACGTGACGTATTCATGTTGGCCGTAGGTTTTGGGCCGCACGGTCTTGCCGCGAGTCGAGAGAATGTTGTCGGTCATGACCTTTGCCGAGTCCTGCCCGTCGTCGAGCATTCCCGCCACGCGGGACACGGCTTCTGGGTCCAGGCGGCCTCCGCTGGCGATGATTTTGCGCATGTGGCCGAACACTTCGGTCACGCGGGCCACGCTCGTGGGATCGCCGGTCAGCTGAATGGTGCGCTGGCGAACGTGGATCTTCACGTCCGGGAACAGCTTTTCGACTGTCCGCAGGTTCTGGTCCTGCGGCCCGTACAGTGCGATGAGGTCAACGGATTCGGGAACAGACAGTGCGGTGCTCTGGTCAGTGTCCAGGAGAGCTTCCTTTCCTCAGTTGTCTTCTACCAGCCTAGCCGTTGTCCGCCGGTCCCCAACGGCCCAGTTCCTGTTGGGTCAGGGCCAGTGCGATCGGCCCTGCCGAAGAGGCCCGCAGAACCGTGGGCCCGAGCACCGCGGTGAGGGCTCCGGCTTCTTCCATCTGCTGGCGTTCAGCATCGGCTATGCCGCCTTCGGGGCCCACGACCACGTAGATCTCTTCGACTGTTCGCCTGCTGAGTTCACTGCGCAGGGTCTGCACAAAGGGCCGGGTTCCGGCTTCGTGCAAGACGATGACGAGAGCGCCTTCGCGGGCCTTCTGGGCCGCGAACGAGGTGGAGCTCAGCTGCTCGAGTTTCGGAAAGTTCACGCGGCGGGACTGGAGTGAGGCGGCCTGGATGAGATTGGCCCACTTGTCGTGTGCTTTGGCCGCTTTCGCACCTTTCCACTGGACGATTGAGCGCTGTGCTTGCCACGGCACGACGACGTCGACGCCGACTTCCACCGCGGTTTCAACTGCCGCCAGATCGCGGTCGCCCTTAGCCAAAGCCTGGATCAGACCCAGCCGCGGTGTGGGCGGCTGCTCGTGCTCCACCTCGTCGGCAGCGAGAACGGCGACTTCTTTAGAAGCCGATTCAAGAACTCCGCGAACCCGCAGACCGGCCCCGTCGGTGAGTTCGAGCGCTTCCCCGGCCTTCATCCGGCGTACGGTCACGGCGTGGTGCAGCGCCTGTCCCGTAATCGGCACGCGCTGCCCGGGGCGAACCTCTGACAGCGGGGCGTCAGTGTAGAAGACCGGAAGCGTCACGACTTGTGGGCGAACCTTTCGCGGAAGCGGCTGAAGGCGCTCTTGGACTTCGTCTCCAGGCCGTGCTCAACGGTGTCTTCGCCGCGCATTTCTGAGAGCTGCTGGAGGAGCTTCTTCTGTTCGCCGGTGAGCTTGGTGGGCGTCTGCACGACGACCGTCACCAGCAGGTCGCCGCGGGTTTCTCGGCGCAGGCGGCCCGCACCGAGCCCTGCCAGGGTTTCGACCGTGCCGGTCTGTGTTCCCGGTTCGATGGTCAGTTCGCGCGGACCGTCAAAGGTTTCGAGTGTCACGGTGCTGCCGAGTGCCGCTGTGGTCATGGGCACGGACAGTTCGGCGCGCAGATTGTCGCCGTCGCGAGTGAACACATCGTGTTCGCGGACGGTGACTTCGATGTGGAGGTCACCGGCGGGACCGCCGCCGGGGCCGACTTCTCCGTGGCCGGACAGCAGGATGCGGGTGCCGTCGTGCACGCCTGCCGGAATTTTGACTGACAGAGTCTTCTCTTCGCGCACGCGGCCTTCGCCACCGCAGCTGTTGCACGGATCTTTGATGACATCGCCGTAGCCAGAGCAGTTGCTGCACACCTGTTGGGTGCGCATGTCACCCAGGATGGTCCGCTGAACGGTCGAAATGGTGCCCGCACCGTGGCACAGCCCGCAGGTTTCGGGTTTGGTGCCTTCGCGCGCACCGCCGCCGTGGCAGGTTTCACAGGTGACTGCCGTCTGCACGCGGATGTCTTCTTTTCCGCCGAAGACAGCGGTTTCGAGGTCGATCGTGAGTTCCACGAGGGCGTCGCGACCGGGGCGCACACGCTGATTCGGCGGGCCTGAACGGCGTGGTCCTCCCCCGCCGAAGAAGGTGTCGAAAAGGTCGGAGAAACCGCCGAAGCCGCCAGCGCCAGCGGTGGATCCACCCATGTCGTACTGGCGTCGCTTGTCCGGATCGGACAGTGTTTCGTAGGCGACGGAGACTTTTTTGAATTCGTCTTCGTGGCCGGGGTTGACGTCCGGGTGGTACTTCCGGGCGAGCTTCCGGTATGCCTTTTTGATGTCTTCAGCGGAAGCGTCTCGTTCAACGCCCAGTGTTTCGTAGTGATCGCTCACTGCTTCTTCTTTCGTTCAGATGCGTCTGCACAAGGTCGGGGATTCGGGGGTGCTGTCACTAAGTCATCGGTCAGGTCAGTCAGCTGGTCAGTCCGACAGAATGGTCGATACGTATTTCGCCACGGCTCTGACGGCGGCCATGGTGGTGGGATAGTCCATGCGGGTGGGGCCGAGCACTGCCAGTGAGGCTGTTGTGTCTTCTGTTCCGTAGCCGGTTGCGATGAGCGACGCCCCTGCCAGCGCCTCAAAGCGGTTTTCGCTACCGATCTGCACGGCAATGCCGTCGGCCTGCATATCTGCCAGCAGCTTCAGAAGCACAACCTGTTCTTCTATTGCTTCAAGCAGCGGACCCATGTGCGTGCCGAACTCGCTGCCGGCGCGGGCCAAGTTTGCAGCCCCGGCCATGATGAGCCGGTCCTGACGTTTGCTGCGGGCCAGTTCAACCAGACGTTCGGCGATTGCGGTTGCCGTCTGGGCCAGTGATACGGGCACTGCGAGTGCACTGAGGGTGTCTTCGAGGGCATCCAGCCGAGTGTCTTCCAGCGCCTCATTGAAGGCCCGGCGCATACCGCGGACATCGTCTTCGTCAATCGGGTCGAGTGCTTCGACTATTCGCTGTTCGACTTCGCCGGTGTCGGTGATGAGGATGACGAGGATGCGCTCTGGGCTCAGCTGAACCAGTTCCACGCGCCGAATGGTGGTCTGGGTGCGCACCGGATACTGGATGAGGGCTACTTGGTGCGTCAGCCGCGACAGCAGGCGGACGGTCTGGGCGAGGGTGTCGTCAATGCTCTGCGTGCTTGAGAGAATCTGGGAGATTGCCCGTTTCTCTGCGCTGGACAAGGGTTTGACATCGTCAATGCGGTCGACGAATGCCCGGTATCCCGCATCGGTGGGGATACGGCCGGCTGAGGTGTGCGGCTGCGCAATGAGGCCTTCTTGTTCGAGGGCGGCCATGTCGTTGCGGATGGTTGCCGAGGAAACGCCGAGCTTGTGGCGTTCGACCAGGGCTTTGGAGCCGACGGGCTCGTTGGTGGCCACATAGTCTTCGACGATCGCCCGCAGAACTCTGCTGCGCCGCTCGTCGTTCATCCCGAATCGCTCCCATCCGCGCCCTGCCCTGCACGGGCACATCGGGCGCTCGCTTTTGGCACTCTCACTCTTAGAGTGCCAATTCTAATGATGCGGGCACGTCTATACAAACGCCTGTTGCTTCTGGGGCTGGCCTCGGTTGCCTTTGGAACTGGTTCAGCGCCGGTTCTGCGAGCAACACCACGGCGCGCTATGTTCTGAACCGCACCAGCGCACGGCTATCGTGGTTCTCATGTCTGATCGCTATGGACGCGATGTCCTCTCCTCTGGCCGCACCCACCAACGACCCAAGACCCAGCGGGTTGAAATCAAACGCGGAATGGTTGTGGAAGAGGTTCAGACCGGCTATGTCGGCGCCGTGGTGAAGCTGGAGAAGACCAACGGCGGTTTTCTCGTCCACCTGGAGGATCGTCGCGGCCGCACGCAGGCCTTCCCCTTGGGCTTCGGCTATCTGCTGGAAGGCAAACCGGTCGAACTCGTACGGCCCCGCCCGGCAGTCCAGAAGCAGCCCGGCCGCACGGCTTCGGGAAGCAGAGCCGTGCATACCAAAGCCCGGGTTGCCAGGGGCAGCCGGATTTGGGTTGAGGGAAAGCACGATGCGGAGCTGGTCGAGAAGATCTGGGGTGACGACCTGCGGGTCGAAGGTGTTGTCGTCGAACCTCTGGGAGGTCTCGATGACCTCATGGAGGCGCTGGTCGAGTTCCAGCCGGATGCACAGCACCGGGTGGGGGTTCTTGCTGATCACCTGATCGAAGGCACGAAGGAAACGCGGATTGTCAGCGAGGTTGCCAGCCAGCCGTGGGCGGAGCACGTGAGGGTCACTGGCCACCCGTACGTCGACATTTGGCAGGCCGTGAAGCCGTCTGTGGTTGGGATTGCCGAATGGCCGCAGGTGCCGCGCGGAGAAGATTGGAAGCTCGGGGTTCTGCGCAGAATCGGCTGGCCGCACGAAGACCACCGTGACTCCGCCCGAGCGTGGCAGCGGATTCTCGGCTCAGTGAAATCCATTGGGGATGTCGACTGGACACTGTCGGGCCGGGTGGAAGAGCTCATTGACTTTGTGACAGTCGGCAGGCACTGATGGCACCTGGCGCAACTCCTTTTCTCGGCTCTGGAAAACTGTCCGGCGGCGGCGTGGTTCTCCGCGGATTCCGGCAGGGTGATGCGGACAACCTTTTCGCAGCCTGCCAGGACCCTGCGGTTGTCGAATGGACGCAGGTGACACATCAATACACCCGCGACATGGCGTTTGATTGGTGCACGAACCCGCCGGAACCGTCGTGGGTCATCACCGCCCCGGGAACAGAGCACTCTGACCGCTTTTTAGGGCAGGTCAATCTGCGCATCCACAGTGCTCATTATGTGTCTTTGGGGTATATGACCGCCCCGTGGGCACGCGGGCAGGGATTCATGACGGCAGCAGTGCGACTCGTGACCGATTTTGCCTTTGAGCGCGGCGCACAGCGGGTTGAACTGTGTGTGCACCCTGACAATGCAGCGTCCCGCAGAGTTGCAGAGAAAGCGGGTTTCGAGTTCGAGGGCATTCGCCGCAATGGAGAGCTCCTTCGCAGCGAAGTCCGCGATCTTGCGGTGTATTCCGCCATCTCGGACAAGGTCTGAGTGTTCTGCCTGTGGATCAGCAGAACAGCCTGTTGTTGCTGAGCCTGCGTGCGCCGAGACTGGGCGACCGTGTCTATAGAAAGCTCAATGCCAGAGTGACGCAGGACAGCACCAGCATCCCCAGGCAGTTGATCCAGAAGGCCGTGCCGGTGGCTTTTGCTCGGATGTGCCCCACGGCCGCGCAGAGGAAGTAGGCGATGACCCCGGCGTTGGCCGCGAAAGCCAATCCGGGCACCCATATTCCCGCAATGAGGCCACTTGCTGCGAGCACCTTGATCACGAGCAGCGACCACCACCAGTTTTCGGGGAAGTTAACGCTGTGAAGACAGTCGCGGATGAATCGGACTGGCTTGATGGACAGGGCGACATCCCCAAGGAGGACAGCGGCCAGCAGCGTCGGCAGCATCCAGAACGATGGGATCAGGGTCATGAGTTGCCTCCTGTATGTGGGCAGATTGCCGCGAAGATGTCGCGCAGCTGAGTCAAGAACTGCTGTGCGGAGGTTTCAGGCGTTGCAGCCCATATGAATAGGCTGCCGATGTAGGCAGCGTGAAGTGCTTCGGCGCGTTTGACTGCTTCAGCCGCATTTGAGCACCCGCAGACTGTTATGACCTGCTGGAACACTGCGGTCAATCTCTGTGCGAGGTCTGTGAAGACCACGGATGCGTGTCGTCCACTGACAAGGATCGAAGCGTAAGCCTGGGCGAGGCTGCGGCGCTCCTCGAACAGCGCCGCGAACGGCTCGACCACGGCGACTGCGTCTGCGCCGCAGCGGACATCGGCGGCATAGTTCTGCGCATCAGCATGGGCTTGACGTTCCGCAATGAGGCCGTCGAAGAGCTCTACGAGCAGGGCTTCTTTGTCACCGACAGACATGACCGTTCCGGTACTCACGCCCGCATTCCGAGCGATGTCGCGCACAGTTGTCGCCTGGAAGCCCCGTTCATGGAACAGACGATCCGCTGCGTCTAACACGGCGCGGCGGGTTTCATTGCGTGCCGCGGTGCGAACACCAGCCAACTAAACCTCCCTGAACATGTTCACTGAACACGTTCAGTATAGACTCACGGCCTCGTTCTACAACCTAGACAATGCGACTTTCAGCATCCGAAGCATGGGCATGCCACCGTGCCTCATAGAGAGAAGATCGGAGCACGGCCGCCAAGACGGGATAAACAAACCAAGATTTCTAGGTTTTCCTGGCGCTGGTTTAACCCACTAGCCTCCGGCGGGCGGGTCGGGCAGAAGCGCAAGATGGTTCGGACTTTCAAGGGTCACCCAGGGCGTATCGTGTTTCGTCATCCTGAAAAGACCCTCGACGATGAAGTGGAATGAGCCGCGGTCGCCAGGATTGAGATCAGCAAATTTCTCTAAGTACACTCGCCCGAGGACTTCGGCAATGAACTTTTCGCGTACCAGTACGGCAGGAAGCTCCTCTTCCCGATAGCCGCTGTTAATCCAGCCGTTTTGTGCCGCGACAACCGGACCCCACACAACAACACGTTTGCCAAACCGATGAACGTAGTGAGAGACATGGGTGCAGGCTTCTTGGATGCTGCTCTGGGTTTCGTCCGATAGAGTCAATGGCATTGTCGACGCGCGAAATGATGGGTCATCTCGCAGTCGACGCAAAAGCGGCCGCAGACCGATAGAACTCGCATGCGTATGACGTTCCCCGCGCCGGGGATTGTGTCTGCGCCCCCGTTGCGTCACCGTTGGTCCTATTCCGTCAATGACGGAGGCTCTATCGGTTTTGGGGCCGTCAAGACGGAGCACGAGTTCGCTGGCATCGTTCCAGATCGCTTCATCTTCCCTCTTTTCGCCTTCAAGGACGGCCTGTTTGGTTTCCGGAGATTTTTCGGTGCAGAACGGGGCATGCTCATTGGAGTAGAAAAGGGGCGGCCTGCCATCGACACTGCGAGAGCGGAAGTGGACCGGAGCAGCACATGCATGGTCGGGGCAGGATAAACGTCCACGGAGCTCCTCTCGTTCACCAGCGCTCAACTTCGCATACTCGATGGCAACGATCAATCTTTGTCCGTCAACGCAGGCTGTGTGCATCAGCACTCCTCAGTCAGAGACTGCCAACATTAATGCGACCCTACCAAGCAGATAATACCGACAAGATCATTTAACCAGCCCAACTGACTGATAATGAATAGCCGCAGAACAGGCTCTTGCGTTGTGTATCGGAACGATAAGCCTCATTACTGACAGATCATTAGAGAGCACAGCCAGACTACGAACTGCGGCGAGTTTGCACATTCCACTCGCATCTGTACTGGCAAATAGCAACGTGGTCAGGGACGAGCACAGAGAACTGCGCTACACAGCTGCGACCATCTCTTATTCCCGCACAACTAAGGAGAGTGGCTGAAGGTACCCCCGGTTGAATACGGTCACCCAGTCGGGCGAGTAATTGGCGCAGGTTCGCGAATACTCAGCGGCGACCTTGCTGTTCTTCGAACCGGGCTTCCAGGCGGCAGCTCCTAAAACTTCTTAGATTGGACCTTGTGAAAGACGGTCTGTGCTTTCCGACGATTCAGCTCACCGACTGTTCTGCAACTGATGACACGACCAGTTTTCAGATCTGGTTCAATGAGAGGCACTCCTTACCAGAATCGGTGCACAGCTGTACTGATCGCTCGCGCGGATCTTC
The DNA here is from genome assembly GCF_001810665.1 of Brevibacterium sp. HMSC063G07. Taxonomy (NCBI): domain Bacteria; kingdom Bacillati; phylum Actinomycetota; class Actinomycetes; order Micrococcales; family Brevibacteriaceae; genus Brevibacterium; species Brevibacterium sp. HMSC063G07. The sequence goes on along the minus strand of NZ_KV802321.1, from coordinate 176,108 downwards.
TCGCCCAGTTGACCCTGCCGCAACGTCAGGCTTTAGCGTCAGCTGCATGACAATCTCAATGATCGACAGTGCCGCCAAGATGCGCGCCATGCTGGACTGCCCTCCCGAAAGATGGCAGGAAGCTGCCCGCCGACTGTGGGAACCCATGAGCGGCATGTATTTTTTCAATCCCGGCGAACTTGACTTGGCTGCCGTCCACCGCCAGAACTTCGGCTTTGGCCCGGAAGCCCCACGCCAACAAGTGGTCGATGCGCTGCGCAGGCTGGAAAAGGCCGATGCATGGCACCGCATCGAAGCGGCCCTGGCACAGGGTGCGGCCGATCTGGCTGCTGCAAACCCAAGTCTGCGGATTCCCGACGTGACTGCGCTGCTGGTTCTTGGTGACCCAACGAACCGACACTTCATGGACGAGATCAAAGGCCTGTCAGCCTTTGGCGGGATCAGCGGATACATCGCGATCACGCTCTGGCCGACCGACGAAGTCCTCAACCGCCTGGAAGCGATTGCCCTTCACGAACTCCACCACAACGTCCGCTACTCACCCGGAGGCATCATGTGGAACCCACAGACCGTCACTGTTGGGGAGCACGTCATAGCCGAAGGGCTTGCTGACCTTTTTGCCGCCCATTCCTATGGTGACCGCGGCTATACGCACTTTGTTGCTGACGAGACCAGGACGAGCGACGAGGTGCTGCAGCGTGTGGTCCACGGGCTCGAAGTGACAGGCATGCAGGACTTCGCCGCATGGGTTCTAGGAGACGCAACCGCTCGTTTGTTCGGCTCTACGCCGGTGGGCCTGCCCACCGGGGCCGGATATGCCGCAGGAACCCGCATCGCGCAGACCTATCTCGATACGACCGGCCGCACTGCAGCAGAGTGTGTCAGCACACCGGCTGAGGAAATCTTAGACGTGACCTTGCCGCAGTTGGGCCTAGAACGGCACGGCAATTGACTCAAGAGTCGTGCTGGCAAAGCCTGCTCGATCGGCTACAAGCCGTCGCACACTGTCAAAGACCGTCATGAATCCGCCCCAAGATGACGGAATCTTTCTTGCCGTGACAGCGGAACCGCGGCAGGCACCTCGTCAGTGTCTAGCGTCGGCAATGACCAGAAATCGACATACAGATTGCCGAGGCAAACCCATGACCACCGCACAGCTTCCCATCCTCAACCTCAGCTTGGCCGACGATCCCGCAACAGCCGAGCAGTTTCGTGAAGATCTGCGCCGGGTCACACACGAAATCGGGTTCTTCTACCTGACCGGGCACGGAATACCCGCTGAGGACTTCGCACAGATTCTCGAGGTCTCACAGAAGTTCTTCGACCTGCCGGAAGAAGAAAAACTCGCAATTGAGAACACTCACTCCAAGCACTTCCGCGGCTACACCCGCACCGGCGGCGAACATACCCGAGGTGTTGTCGACTGGCGTGAACAGATCGACATCGGCGCTGACCGTCCTGCCGTTGCTGAGCCTGACCATGATTACGACAATCTGCGCGGCCCGAACCAGTACCCGGAGTCACTTCCGGAGCTCAAAACCATCACCGACAGCTGGTTTAAGCAGCTGACAGCGGTCGGCGACAAGCTGCTGCGCGAATGGGCGCTGAGCCTGGGGCAGCCGGCTGATCACTTCGCACCCGCATTTGCGAATGAGCCGGAATCGTTCATCAAGATCGTCCACTACCCGGCTGCCGTTGATGATTCCGTCACGCAGGGTGTGGGCGAACACCGCGATGCGGGCACCCTCACACTGCTGTATCCACAGCCGGGGACCTCGGGGCTGCAGGTGCTGACAGCTGATGGGTGGATCGATGCCGAGCCGATTGAGAACACGTTCGTCGTCAACATCGGCAAACTGCTGGAAGTGGCTACCGACGGCTACCTCAAGGCCACCCTCCACCGGGTGCTGCCAACCAAGCCCGGTGAGGACCGGATCTCAGTGCCGTTCTTCTACAACCCAGCACTGAGCGCACAGCTGCCTGCCGTCAGCCTCCCGCCGGAACTTGCATCTCAAGCGCGCGGAGTTTCAGTCGACGAACTCGATGTCTTGCACACCGTCTACGGCGATAACGCTTTCGCTTCCCGCGTGCGCAGTCACCCCAATGTGACCGAGAAGCACTATCCGCACCTCGTTGGGGCGCAGTGAGGGGTGCTGTTGCGGTGTCTGTTCAGGCGCGAAGCCGATAAGTTGGCGGCTAGCTTGCCGATAAGTTGCCTGGTATCGAGGCGATAAGCTGACGGCTATATCCTCGATAAATCGGCGGTTAGCCGTCTTCACGCATAGGGATGCAGTCGTAATTCGGGCGCGGGTCAGTGGCCAGCCGCCCGTAAGTGTCAACGTCGATCCGCTGCCCGTCAATGAGGAACTTCGCCCGCTCGGTGCCCTCTTTGATGAAGCCGGCGGATCGCGCCACATGTCCTGATGCCGGGTTGTTCACCCGATGGCCGAGTTCGAGCCGTTCCAAGCCTTCGTGGTCGAGTGCCCAATCTGCCACTGTGGCGGCTGCCCTGCTTGTCCAGCCTCGGCCGCGGGCTCGTGCGGTCATCCAGTTCCAGAACCAGCCGGAACGGTTTTCGTCGTCAACGGTCACGCAGACCAAACCGACAAGAGAATCGCTGTCGCAGACTGCCCATGGGCGGTGGGGCGAAGAAGCTTCGCACAGTTTGCCGACATAGCGCTCAGCATCCGCGAGGGTCGTCACATCGCCTTGCCGGGCCATATCCGGGGCGGACAGGAATGCGTCCAAAACAGCGGTCACATCGGAAGTGCGCAGGCGGCGGAGAGTCGGTGTCAACGCGGACTTCCTTTCGCGGGTCGGTTCCGGGGGCTGGGTTTTCGTGCGCCAAGTGGCGGCGCACAAAGCCAGAATTGGAATCTATCGCGTTTTGATCACCCGTGATACAAGAAGATCTATGAAACTCTGCAGACGCCGCACCACCTATCTTGAAGTCGAGGGTCATCGCTTTCGCGTGGTCGCGACCCCGCGGACACAGCACGTGGATTGGCTGACCTGTCCGAGCGAGGAGTTCCCCAGCGGGTACTCATCGGGTGCATACGTCGCGGCGAACAGCGGATTCACCTATTGGATCGAATCGCTGAAGCTGATGTTCTTCGGCCCGCTGCCGACTGATGAGCAGCTGCGCGATGAAATCGCGGGCTGGCTTTCGTTCACGCTCTCCGAAGACGGAGACTGACTTGGGCCTAGGGTTTGCTCCGAATACTCTTTCCGGTGCCGCAGCGTGGAGCCGAGGGTGTCTGGTTTCAGGACATCGTTCACCCCTGC